>NZ_CP103852.1:2400000-2750887 GCF_024925465.1 Ralstonia pseudosolanacearum
GAGGCACTGATCAAGGCCGCCCGCAACGGCAAGGAAGTGACGGTGGTGGTCGAACTGCTGGCGCGCTTCGACGAAGAGACCAACATCAACTGGGCCGACCAGCTGGAATCGGCCGGTGCCCACGTGGTGTACGGCGTGGTCGGCCACAAGTGCCACGCCAAGATGCTGCTGGTGGTACGCCGCGAGGCCGCCGGCGGCAAGACCAAGACCGTCAAGCTGCGCCGCTACGCGCATCTCGGCACCGGCAACTACCACCCGAAGACCGCCCGGCTCTATACCGACTTCGGCCTGATGACGGCCAACGAAGCCATCTGCGAAGACGTCCACCACGTGTTCCAGCTGCTGACCGGCACCGGCGCCCAGGTGAAGCTGCACCACCTGTGGCACTCGCCGTTCACGATGCATGCCAACCTGATCGAGCACATCCGCGCGGAAGCGCGCGCCGCCCGTGCCGGCAAGCGCGCGCGCATCATCGGCAAGATGAATGCGCTACTGGAGCCGACCATCATCGACGAGCTCTACAAGGCCTCGCGCGCGGGCGTCAAGATCGACCTGATCGTGCGCGGCGTGTGCGCGCTCAGGGCCGGCGTGCCGGGGCTGTCGGAACACATCAGCGTGCGCTCGCTCGTCGGGCGCTTCCTGGAGCATCACCGCGTCTACTACTTCCATGCCGGCGGCGAGGAAGTCGTCTACCTGTCCAGCGCCGACTGGATGGACCGCAACCTGTTCCGCCGCGTCGAGGTCGCCTTCCCGGTGCTGGATCGCAAGCTGAAGGCGCGCGTGATCCGCGAAAGCCTGCAGGTGCACCTGCGCGACAACGCCTCGGCCTGGGTGATGCAGCCGAACGGCTCGTACGTGCGGCGCCAGACCAAGGGCAAGCACGTGCGCGTGAGCCAGATGGATCTGCTGAACCACTTCTCGCCGCAGGCCGCCGCAGCTGCGGAAACGGCGGCCGCCGTCGCAACGGCCACCGCGACCGAGCCGCCGCGCAAGCCGCCCGCGGAAATCTCCGCCGGCTGACCACCCCGACCCGCCAACAAAAAACGCACGCCCTAGTGGCGTGCGTTTTCGCTTGGAGAGCCGAAGCCCGAAGCCGTCAGGCCGCGCGCTCGGCGCCGGCCCCACCCGCACCGCGCACCACCGTCCGCTCCGGCGGGAAGCTCGCGCGGAACGTGCTGCCCTTGCCGCGCTCGCTGACGACCTGCAGGTCGGCCCCGTGCCGCGACAGCACGTGCTTGACGATCGCCAGGCCGAGGCCGGTGCCGCCGGTATCGCGCGAGCGGCTGCGGTCCACCCGGTAGAAGCGCTCGGTCAGGCGCGGGATATGTTCGGGCGCGATGCCGATGCCGGTATCGGTCACGGAAAACACCGCATGCCCTTCCCGGGCCGACCAGTCCAGGCTGATCCGGCCGCCGTCGGGCGTGTAGCGGATGGCATTGGAGACCAGGTTGCTGAAGGCCGACAGCAGCTCCAGCTCGGCCCCGCACACGCTCACCGACGCATCGCAGGTCATGCTGATCGCGTGCCGGCCGGCGGACAGCGCCTCGGCATCGTGCTGCAGCTGGAGCATCACACGCTGCATCGGCACCCGTGTGATCGAGGGCGGCTCGGAATTGCCCTCCAGCGTGGCCAGCGCCAGCAGGTCCTCCACCAGGTGCTGCATGCGGGTGGCCTGCACGTGCATCATCTCCAGGTAGCGCCGCTTGTCGTCCTCCGACAGCGGCAGATCGCGCACAGTCTCGAGAAAACCGGACAACACCGTCAGCGGCGTCTTCAGCTCGTGCGAGACGTTGGCAACGAAATCACGCCGCATCGACTCAGTGTTCTCCAGCTTGGTGATGTCCTGCGACACCAGCAGCTTGCGGTCCTCGCCGTAGGGCAGCACCTGGGCGGACACGATGCTCTGCTTGTGCGGGCCCATGTCGCGCATGGTGAGGGGCTCCTCGAACTCACCGCGCGCAAGATAGCGGACGAATTCCGGTCGGCGGATCAGGTGAGTGATGCGCTGGCGCAGGTCGCGCTTGGCGGACAGACCGAAGTGCTCCTCGGCGACGGCGTTGCACCACTCGATCTGGTCCTCGCCGTCGAGCATCAGCACCCCATTGGGCGAGGCCTGGATCGCCTGGATGAAGCGGCTGTGCTGCTGCTCGACCTGCAGCACCTGCGTGCGCCAGCCCTTCATCAGCCGGTGCAGGCGGTAATACACCTCGCCCCACAGGCCGAGCGCGCTGGGAATCTCGCCATACGCGGGCGACTCCAGCACGCGCCACAGCCGCTGGAGCTGATAGACGTAGTACAGCAGCATCGTCAGCAGCATCGCGCTGAACGCCGCAAAGGCGACCGCGTGGCCGACAAAGAAGTACAACCCCAGTGTCACCAGCCCCATCAGGGCAACGGCGACGACGAAGCGGGTCCAGATGATGTTCATGAGGCCATTCTAAGCGCTGGACCTGCGGGTGCGAAACAGACCCCGCCGGCGGTGGGTGCGGGGTCGCGGCAAATGTCGATGCCGGGTTACTGGCCGGGATTGCGCGCCAGGCGATAGCCGCTGCCGCGCACGGTTTCGATCATGGTGCTGTAGCCGCCCGGGGCGAGCGCCGCACGCAGGCGCTTGATGTGCACGTCCACGGTGCGCTCTTCCACGAATACGTGGTCGCCCCACACCTGGTCGAGCAGCTGCGAACGGCTGTGCACGCGCTCGGGGTGCGTCATCAGGAAATGCAGCAGACGGAATTCGGTCGGGCCCAGGTCCAGCTTGATCGGGTTTTCCGACTCGCTGTTCATGGCGGTCACGCGATGGGTGGCCGGGTCCAGCCGGAGGCCGTTGATGGCGACCACGTCGTCGGTCAGCTGCGGCGCGCGGCGGCGCAGCACGGCCTTGATGCGGGCGAGCAGCTCCTTGGGCGAAAACGGCTTGGTGACGTAGTCGTCGGCGCCGACGTCCAGGCCCATGATCTTGTCCTGCTCTTCGCTGCGGGCGGTCAGCATGATGATCGGGATCTGCCGGGTGCGCTCGTTGGCGCGCAGTTCCTTGGCGAACATCACGCCGGACTTGCCCGGCAGCATCCAGTCCAGCAGGACGAGATCGGGCAGTACGTCGCTCATCAGCGACAGCGCCTGCTCGGCGTTGTAGGCACGAATCGGATAGTGACCCGCGTGCTGCAGGTTGACGGCGATCAGCTCGGCGATCGCCGGTTCATCTTCCACTACCAGAATACTGCTCGGCATGCTCACGTCTCCAGTCCTGCCGGTCACTCGCCCAGGATCTCGCGCTCGAGCGCCTCGCGCGAGGCGTGGCGAACGTCGGTGCCCTTGACGATATAGATAATGAACTCCGCGATATTCTTCGCGTGGTCGCCGATCCGCTCGATCGCCTTGGCGATGAAGAGCAGGTCCAGCGCCACCGAGATGGTGCGCGGGTTCTCCATCATGTAGGTGATCAGCTCGCGCATGAAGCCGCGGAATTCCTCGTCCAGCGCCTTGTCTTCCTGCAGGATCGACACGGCCGCGGTGGTATCCAGGCGCGCGAAGGCATCCAGCGCGTGGCGCAGGATGGTGGCCGCCATTTCGCCGGAGCGCTTCACGTCGGCGTAGTTCAGCGAATGGGCCAGCGGATCCTGCAGGATGCGCTTGGTGCGCTTGGCGATCTTCTCGGCTTCGTCGCCGACGCGCTCCAGGTTGGTGATGGTCTTCGAGATCGCCATCACCAGGCGCAGGTCACGCGCGGTCGGCTGGCGGCGCGCGATGATGTTGTTGCAGTCGCTGTCGATCTCGATCTCGAGCGCGTTCACTTCCAGTTCGACTGCCCGCACCTGGTCGCACAGCTCGGTGTCGAAGTTCGCCAGCGCACGCATGGCGCGCGCGATCTGTGCTTCCACCAGGCCGCCCATCTGCAGCACCTTGGTGCTGATCGAGGTCAGGTCGGTATCGAATTGCGTCGACAGATGTTTGTCGGACATCTCGGTTCTCCTTGTCGCTTCTAGCGCGGTCTGCGCGGCATCAGCCGAAGCGGCCGGTAATGTAATCTTCCGTTTCCTTGCGGCGGGGCTTGATGAAGATCTTCTCGGTCTCGCCGAACTCGATCAGCTCGCCCAGGTACATATAGGCAGTGTAGTCAGAGCAGCGCGCCGCCTGCTGCATGTTGTGCGTCACGATGACCACCGTGTAGTCATCCTTCAGTTCGGCGATCAGCTCTTCGATCTTGCCGGTGGAAATCGGGTCCAGCGCGGAGCACGGCTCGTCGAGCAGCAGCACTTCCGGACGGATGGCGATACCGCGCGCGATGCACAGGCGCTGCTGCTGACCGCCCGACAGACCGTAGCCCGACTGGTGCAGCTTGTCCTTCACTTCGCCCCACAGCGCCGCCTTGGTCAGCGCCCATTCCACGCGATCGTCCATCTCCGAGCGCGACAGGCGCTCGAACAGCTTCACGCCGAAGGCGATGTTGTCGTAGATCGACATCGGGAACGGCGTCGGCTTCTGGAACACCATGCCCACCTTGGCGCGCAGCAGGGCGATGTCCATGCGCGAGGTCAGCAGGTTCTCGCCGTCCATGTTGATCTCACCCTCGGCGCGCTGCTCGGGGTACAGCGCGTACATCTTGTTGAAGGTGCGCAGCAGCGTCGACTTGCCGCAGCCCGACGGGCCGATGAAGGCCGTCACCTGCTTCTCCGGAATCTGCAGCGAGATGTTCTTGAGGGCGTGGAACTTGCCGTAGTAGAAGTTCAGGTCGCGCACATCGATCTTCGGGCTTTGCACGCGCACATCGATAGACGTAGCAGTCATGGTCATTTCTTGGTGAACAGGGCACGCGCGAGGACATTGAGCCCCAGCACGCCCATCGTAATCAGGAACACGCCGGCCCAGGCCAACTGCTGCAGATTGGTATCGGGCTGCATCGCAAACTTGAAGATCACGGTCGGCAGCGTCGCGATCGGCTGGTTCAGATCCAGGCTCCAGAACTGGTTGTTCAGCGCGGTGAAGAGCAGCGGCGCGGTCTCGCCGGCAATGCGGGCGATGGCCAGCAGCACGCCGGTGATCACACCCGCATACGAAGCCTTCAGCGTGATCGACAGCACCATCTTCCACTTGGGCGTGCCGAGCGCCATGGCGGCCTCGCGCATCGCGTTGGGCACCAGGTTCAGCATGTTCTCGGTGGTGCGCACGACGATCGGGACCTGCAGCAGCGCCAACGCGATCACGCCCGCAATGCCGGAGAAGTGATGCACGCGCGCCACCACGATCGCGTAGACAAACAGCCCGATCACGATGGACGGCGCCGAGAGCAGAATGTCGTTGATGAAGCGCGTGACGCTGGCCAGCGTCGAGGTCTTGCCGTACTCGGACAGGTAGATGCCGGCCAGGATGCCCAGCGGCGTGCCGACCAGCGTGGCCAGCCCCACCATCAGGAAGCTGCCGACAATGGCGTTGGCCAGACCGCCGTCCAGCGTGCCCGGCGGCGGCGTCATCTGCGTGAACAGCGACAGCGACAACCCGCCGATACCGAGCGTCAGCGTGGTCCACAGGATCCACGCCAGCCACACCAGGCCGAAGCCCATGGCCGCCAGCGACAGCGTCAGGGCCAAGCGGTTGACGTTGCGGCGACGGGCTTGCAAGCGCGACTTGATCTTTTCCGAGTCGGCGCGGACAGCCGGGATGGAGGGCGTGCGCATGGTATTGGATGTCATGGCGTCGGGCGACAGGCGTTGGTTCACTTGTGACCCTCGCCTTTCTGCAGGCGCAGCAGCAACAGCTTGGACGCCGCCAGCACGAAGAACGTGATGACGAACAGGATCAGACCCAGCTCCATCAGCGCGGCGGTGTGCAGCCCCTGCCCGGCTTCCGCGAACTCATTGGCCAGCGCCGACGTGATGCTGTTGCCCGGCGAAAACAGGGAAACGTTGTCCAGCAGGTTGGTGTTGCCGATCACGAAGGTGACGGCCATGGTCTCGCCCAGCGCACGGCCCAGGCCCAGCATCACGCCGCCGATCACGCCGGCCTTGGTGTACGGCAGGACCACGTTCCACATCACCTCCCACGTGGTGCAGCCGACGCCGTAGGCGGACTCCTTGAGCAGCACGGGCGTGATCTCGAACACGTCGCGCATCACGGCCGAGATGTACGGGATGATCATGATCGCCAGGATGACCCCGGCGCACAGCAGGCCGATGCCGATCGGCGCGCCCTGGAACAGCGCCCCGATCAACGGGATCCTGCCCACGGTGGCGGCCAACGGCTTCTGGAAATACTCGCCGAAGATCGGCGCAAACACGAGCAGGCCCCACATGCCGTAGACGATCGACGGCACGGCGGCAAGCAGCTCGATGGCGGTACCGAGCGGCCGGCGCAGCCACGCCGGCGAGAGCTCGGTGAGGAACAGGGCGATGCCGAAACTCACCGGCACCGCAATAATCAGGGCAATCAGCGACGTCACGAGGGTGCCGTAGATCGGCACCAGCGCGCCGAACTGCTCGGCGGGCGGATCCCACTCGGAATTCCACAGGAACGACAGGCCGAATTTCTGGATCGAGGGCCAGGCGCTGATGATCAGCGAAACGATGATGCCGCCCAGCAGCAGCAATGTGATGATCGCGGCAAACCGGGTCAGCCCGCCGAACAGCAGGTCGCCGATGCGGCTTGGAGCGCGGACGCCGGAAGAGTCGGAGAGCGTAGCCATGAGGGAAACCGGTCAGCCGTCTAAAGAGCTTTCAAGAGGTACGGGCGGCAACCACCGCCCGCACCCGCTACACAGCAGCGATCAGTTATAGATCGGCTTGCCCGAAGCGTCCTTCACGCCCGACTTCCAGGTGGCGCGGATCTGGTTCAGCACCGGGTCCGGCAGCGGCACGTAGTCCAGCGCGGAGGCATCCTTGCCGCCGTTCTTGTAGGCCCAGTCGAAGAACTTCAGGACTTCGGCGCCCTGGACCGGCTTGTCCTGGGTCTTGTGCACCAGGATGAAGGTCGCGCCGGCGATCGGCCATGCGTCCTTGCCCGGCTGGTTGGTCAGGATCTGGTAGAACGACTTGCTCCAGTCGGCACCGGCGGCGGCGGCCTTGAAGGCGTCGCTGGTCGGCTGCACCACGGCGCCCGAGGCGTTCTGCAGATTGATGTGGGTCATGTGGTTCTGCTTGGCGTAGGCGTACTCGACGTAGCCGATCGCGCCACCCAGACGCTGCACGAAGGCGGCCACGCCTTCGTTGCCCTTGCCGCCCGTGCCGGTCGGCCAGTTCACGGTCGTGCCTTCGCCGACCTTGCTCTTCCACTCGGCGCTCACCTTCGACAGGTAGTTCGTGAAGATGAACGAGGTGCCCGAACCGTCAGCGCGGCGCACCACCAGGATGTCCTGGTCCGGCAGCTTGGCCTTCGGATTCAGCTTGACGATGGCCGGGTCATTCCACTTCTTGACCTTGCCCAGATAGATGTCGCCCAGCACCTGGCCCGTCAGGACCAGCTCGCCTGCCTTCACGCCCGGCAGGTTGATCACCGGCACCACGCCGCCGATCACGGTCGGGAATTGCAGCAGGCCGTCCTTGCTCAGCTCGTCATCCTTGAGCGGCATGTCCGAGGCGCCGAAATCGACGGTCTTGGCGGTGATCTGCTTGATGCCACCCGACGAGCCGATGCCTTGATAGTTCACCTTGGCACCGGTGGCCTTCTGATAGGCGTCAGCCCACTTGTTGTAGACGGGCGCCGGGAACGTCGCGCCAGCGCCGGTGATGTCGGCGGCGAACGCGATACCAGCGAAAGCCAGCGAAACAACGCCCGCAATCGCAGTCTTGACCAATTTCATGTGTCCTCCAGAGGAGCGGTTGAGCGATGACAAATTTTTGACACCCGAACTGTAGGTCGGCCACATGACAGTTCCGTGACAACATGAAAACTTCTCACAACACGCTTAAATCGCCGAAATGTCGACCGTTGGACACAAAAAAAGCGGCGTTTCCGCCGCTTATTAGTTGGACCCGTCGCGTGCGCTCACTGGAGCGTCGCCGCGAGCTGTTCCGCGTACTTCGTCGCAAGGGCCGCGTCCTGTGCCTCGACCATCACGCGCACGACCGGCTCGGTTCCCGACGGGCGAATCAGGACCCGCCCCTTGCCGCTCAGCTCGGCCTCGCTCACCTTCAACGCCGCCTGCAGGGCCGCGTGCGCTTTCCAGTCGAACCCCTTCTCGACCCGCACGTTGATCAGCTTCTGCGGGAACAGATGCACGCCATCGAGCACCTGCTCCAGCGTCTGGCCGCTGCGGCGCAGTGCCGCCAGCACCTGCAGCGCGGAGATGATGCCGTCGCCGGTGCTGTGCTTGTCCAGGCACAGCAGGTGGCCAGAGCCCTCGCCACCGAGCAGCCAGCCGTGTTTCTTCAGCTCTTCCAGCACGTAGCGGTCACCCACCTTGGCGCGCACGAATTCGACGCCCTGCGCCTTCAGCGCCAGCTCCACCGCCAGGTTGGTCATCAGCGTGCCGACGGCACCCGGCACGGCCTGGCCGGCCGCGCGGCGGGCCTGCACCATCACGTACAGCAGTTCATCGCCGTTATACAGGCGGCCGTTCCGATCGACCACCTGCAGGCGGTCGGCATCGCCATCGAACGCCAGACCGAGGTCGGCGCCATGCTCGCGGGTCGCCTCGATCAGCTTGGCGGGCTCGGTAGCGCCATAGCCATCATTGATGTTGCGCCCGTTCGGCTGGTTGCCGATCGAGACCACTTCGGCACCCAGCTCATGGAACACGTGCGGCGCGATGTGATACGCCGCACCGTGCGCGCTGTCCAGCACGATCTTCATGCCGAACAGGTTCAGATCGTTGGGGAAGGTGCTCTTACAGAACTCGATGTAGCGGCCGGCGGCATCGTCGATGCGGCGGGCGCGGCCCAGCGCATCGGAGGCCGCATACACCATCGGCTTTTCGAGTTCGGCCTCGATCTGCGACTCGGTTTCATCGGGCAGCTTATCGCCGGTGGCCGAGAAGAATTTGATCCCGTTGTCGTAATACGGATTGTGCGATGCCGAAATCACCACGCCTGCAGACAGGCGCAGCGCGCGCGTGAGATACGCGACACCGGGCGTCGGCAGCGGCCCGCTCATCAGCACGTCCACGCCGGCGGCGGTGAAGCCCGCCTCCAGGGCGGCTTCCAGCATGTAGCCGGACAGGCGCGTGTCCTTGCCGATCAGCACGGTGGGCCGGCCATGGCCATGCGCTTCGCTGCCATGCGCCAGCACGCGGCCCGCCGCGTAGCCGAGGCGCAGCACGAAGTCGGGCGTGATCGGGCTTTCGCCCACGCGCCCGCGGATGCCGTCGGTGCCGAAATACTTCCTGGACATTGCGTGTCACTCCTGAAGAGAGAGGTTCTTTTGTTTGTAAGTCGCCGGACTGGGCCGGACAATCGTCTGTTCGCCCGACCCCGATCGCACGAGGCCGGCCTGGCGGTCATGCAACCGGCGGATCGATCCGCTCGTGCCGCATGGCCCACCAGAGCTGGATAGCTTCGACGGTGGGCCGCACATCGTGCACCCGCACGATGAAGGCCCCCCGCTCCGCCGCCAGCAACGCCGCCGCCACGCTCGCCGTGATGCGCTCGGCGGGCGGCTTGCCGCCCAACACCGCGCCCAGCGTCGACTTGCGCGACAGGCCCACCAGCAACGGCAGCCCCATCCGCTCGAAGTGCTCCAGCCGGTTGAGCATGATCAGATTGTGGTCCGGCGTCTTTCCAAAGCCAAATCCAGGGTCCAGCGCAATGCGTTCGGCCGCGACGCCCGCGGCCAGCAGCGCTTGCGCCTGCGTTTGCAGGAAGGCCCCGACTTCGGCCATCAGGTCCGCGTAGCTGGGGGCTTCCTGCATCGTTTCGGGGTCACGCTGCATGTGCATCAAGCACAGCCCGGCATGGCCCTGCGCGACAGCCTCGATCGCCCCCAGTTTGCGGAAGCCCCAGATATCGTTGATCAGGTCGGCGCCGGCATCGAGCGTGGCGCGCATCACGTCCGGCTTGTAGGTGTCGATCGACAGCGGCCTGCCGCACTCGCGCAGCGCCTCGACGATCGGCATCACCCGATCCAGCTCCTCCTGCAGCCCGAGCGGCGCGGACCCGGGCCGGCTCGACTCGCCGCCGATGTCGATGAGGTCGGCCCCTTCGGCAATCAGCTGCTCGGCGTGGCGCAACGCGGCATCGCGAGTGGCATGCCGGCCACCGTCGGAAAACGAATCGGGCGTGACGTTGAGGATGCCCATGACCAGCGGGCGACGGTCACGCGGGTAGCGGAAGCGTCCGCACTGGAAATGCGTCGTGGTGGGAATGGAAACAGACAAGGTACGTGACCCAAAACACGGCGCCCGAAGCATGCCGAAACCGGCGCCAACAAAAAAGCCGGTGCGCACGCACCGGCTCCTATGCCGTCCTCGCGGACGACCCGCCTAGCGGCTCATCAAGCCGTGGCAGGCACGTTGCCCGGCGTCACACCCGCAGGCGTACCGCCATTCGGCGGCGTGCTGCCGCCACCGCTCGAACCATAGCGCGGCGGGCGCGGCGGCTTGCCGGCCATGATGTCGTTCACCTGGTCGGCGTCGATGGTTTCCCATTCCAGCAGTGCGGCGGTCATCGCCTCGACCTTCTCGCGGTTCTCTTCGAGCAGGCGCTTGGCCAGCGTGTACTGCTCGTCGACGATGCGGCGGATCTCCGAATCGACCTTCTGCTGCGTCGCCTCGGACACCGTCTTGGACGACATGCGGCCGAAGAAACCGTCCTGCTCGGTGTCCACGTAGACCATGGTGCCGAGCGAATCGCTCATGCCGTAGCGCGTCACCATGTCGCGGGCCATCTTGGTGGCACGCTCGAAGTCGTTGGAGGCACCGGTGCTCATCGCACCCAGGAACACCTCTTCCGCAGCACGGCCGCCGAACAGGATGGCGATCTCTTCGAGCATCGTGTCCTTGTAGGCGTAGTGCTTGTCGTGCTCCGGCAGCTGCCAGGTCAGGCCGCCGGCCCAGCCGCGCGGCATGATCGTAACCTTGTGCACCGGATCGGCCTTGGGCAGCAGCTTGGCCACCACTGCGTGGCCCGACTCGTGGTACGCCGTGGCGCGGCGTTCCTCTTCGCGGATCACGGCCGACTTGCGCTCCGGACCCATGTAGATCTTGTCCTTGGCGTCTTCGAAGTCCTGCATGTCGACCACGCGCTTGTTGCGGCGGGCGGCGAACAGCGCAGCCTCGTTGACCAGGTTGGCCAGGTCCGCGCCGGAGAAGCCCGGCGTACCGCGTGCCAGCACCGAAGCATCCACGTCGTTGCCGATCGGCACCTTGCGCATGTGGACCTTGAGGATCTGCTCCCGGCCGCGGATGTCCGGCAGGCCCACGTACACCTGACGGTCGAAGCGGCCCGGACGCAGCAACGCCTTGTCCAGCACGTCGGCACGGTTGGTCGCGGCGATGACGATCACGCCCGAATTGGCCTCGAAACCGTCCATCTCGACCAGCATCTGGTTGAGGGTCTGCTCACGCTCGTCATTGCCGCCGCCCATGCCGGCGCCGCGATGGCGGCCGACGGCGTCGATTTCGTCGATGAAGACGATGCACGGCGCCTGCTTCTTGGCGTTCTCGAACATGTCGCGCACGCGGGCCGCGCCCACGCCGACGAACATTTCAACGAAGTCCGAGCCGGAGATGCTGAAGAACGGCACCTTGGCCTCGCCGGCGATGGCGCGGGCCAGCAGCGTCTTGCCGGTGCCCGGGGGGCCGACCAGCAGCACGCCGCGCGGAATGCGGCCACCCAGCTTCTGGAATTTTTGGGGATCCTTGAGGAAGTCGACCAGCTCGACCACTTCCTCCTTGGATTCGTCGCAGCCCGCCACATCGGCGAACGTGACGCTGTTGTTGTTCTCGTCGATCAGCCGCGCCCGCGACTTGCCGAACGAGAAGGCGCCGCCTTTCCCGCCGCCTTGCATCTGCCGCATCATGTAGAACCAGAACACGATGATCAGCAGGGTCGGGCCGAGGTAGTAAAGCGCGGAGAGAAGCACGCCTTGCTCTTCCTCCGCCTTGCCGGTCACCTGGACGCCGTACTTCATCAGGTCGCCGACCATCCAGATGTCGCCCGGCGAGATGATGGTGTACTTGCTGCCCTCGCTGGGCGTCACCAGCAGGTTGCGGCCCTGCACTTCGACGCGCTTGATCTTGCCGCCCTTCGCATCGTCCATGAATTGCGAGTACGTCACACCTTCCTGGGCGCGCGGCTTGTCGAACTGCTTGAAGACGGTGAACAGCACCAAGGCAATCACCAGCCAGATGGCCGCCTTCTGAAACCAGTTGTTATTCAAGGCGAGACTCCTTTAGAAATGCCTTGACGGGATGCTTGGCATTGTAATGCACCGACACCGCGCCGGGTTGATTGCCCGCAAGACCACGGGCAACGTTCCGGGCCCCTACCGTGGGTAACGTCCGTCAGCCCGGATGCTTGAGCTGACGACCCAGCAGGAACGTCTCGGAAGACTTGTCGCGGGAAGCCTTAGGCTTGCGCGGCGCCACGACCCGGAAATGGCGCTTGAACATCTCGACAATCTGACTATAGCCGCTGCCGTGAAAACATTTGATCAGCAGCGCGCCCTCGGGCTTCAGGTGAGCCTGGGCGAACTCCACGGCCAGTTCCGCGATGTGCTCCATGCGCGCGGCGTCCGCCGACGCCACACCGGAGAGATTGGGGGCCATGTCGGACAAAACAAGGTCTACCTTGCCGCCGCCCGTAGCGTCCAGCACGATCGCTTCAAGTTGCTGGAAAACCGACTCCTCGCGGAAATCGCCCTGGATGAAGGTCACGTCGGCCACCGGCTCCATCGGCAGGATGTCGATCGCGACGATGGCGCCGTCGATGCGGCCGTCCTTGGCGCGCGGCGAAGCGGCCAGCTTGTTGCGCGCATACTGGCTCCAGCTGCCCGGCGCGGCGCCCAGGTCGACGATGACCTGGCCCGGCTTGATCAGCTTGTCCTGCTCGTCGATCTCCTTGAGCTTGTAGGCAGCACGGGCGCGATAGCCCTCGCGCTGCGCCAGCTTCACGTACGGATCGTTGATATGGTCGTGCAGCCACGACTGGTTGAACTTGTTCTTTGCCATCGAATTTGCGCCGCGCCGCCGAAACATGGCGGATGCGGCCGGTTTTGGCGGATAATACGCGCCGTTTGTCCTTTTGCGCGAATCCGCGTCATTTATGCCAGCCCTGACCCTTTCCCCTGCCCGCCGATCGGAA
This sequence comes from Ralstonia pseudosolanacearum, assembly GCF_024925465.1. Lineage (NCBI taxonomy): Bacteria > Pseudomonadati > Pseudomonadota > Betaproteobacteria > Burkholderiales > Burkholderiaceae > Ralstonia > Ralstonia pseudosolanacearum. Next base: position 2,413,227 of record NZ_CP103852.1, read on the forward strand.
CTGCGCTCGCAGGCGCATGCACTGAACCCGGTCGTCCTCATCGGCGCGGAAGGTCTGACGAAGGCCGTCCTGGCCGAAATCGACCGTTCGCTGGCGGCCCACGCGCTGATCAAGATCCGCGTATTCGGCGATGACCGCGAAGCCCGCATCACGCTCTACGACACCATCTGCGCGCGGCTGCAGGCTGCGCCGGTCCAGCACATCGGCAAGCTGCTGGTGATCTGGCGCGACGGCCCGGTCTACCTGAAGGAAAACCAGCCCAAGGAACTCCACCCCGTCCGCAAGATCGCCGGCGCCGCGCCGCGTTCCGTGACGGTGCGCAAGCCCAACCCGAACAGCACACGCCGGCCGAAACCGGTGCGCCTGAGCGTGCTGGGCAACGAGCGCGTCACGGCCGGCGGCAACGTCAAGCGCGCCAAGCCGCGCCAGGCCAGCCAGAAGAAAAAAGCGCTGTCCTGATCGGCGCGGATACAAAAAAACGACCGGCCATCCAGCCGGTCTTTTTTTCGCGGCGCTCAGGCGGGCTGCCGGATGCCGGCCACCTTCCAGATCAGCGCGAGACCGAGCAAGCTCTCCACCAGGTAGAACACGCTCGACACACCGTGCAGCATGCCGAACTGCGCGCGATACGGCGAGTCACCCACCGCCGCGCCAATCACCTCGGCCTGCTCACGCAGCGACGCCATGAACGGCTGCAGGCCGAAATAGCCGACCAGCACGCACAGCAGCATTCCCAGCACCAGCCAGCGCAGCGGCCGGTAGCCGATCTGCCCGGCCCTGACGAGCCCCGTCGCCGTCACCAGCAGCAGACAGCCCGCCGCCAGACCGATCCACGCTTCGGCATGGAACAGCCGCCCGGCAATCGTGCCCGCCAGATGGCGATCTTCCAGCATCGCAAAGAGCATCGGCGCCACGAGGTAGCCGATAGTCCAGAGCGATCCGCACCAGACCGTGGCAAGCAACTGGAAGAGGCGCTGCGGCATGGTGGGGCTCCGTTCTGTCAGAGGTGTCAGAGGTACTTGACCGCGCGCACTTCGTATTCGCGCTCGCCGCCCGGCGCCACCACGGTGGCGACGTCGCCTTCGTACTTGCCGATCAGCGCGCGCGCAATCGGCGAGCTGATCGAGATCTTGCCGCTATCCAGGTCGGCTTCGTCGTCGCCGACGATCTGGTAGGTGACCGGCTTGCCGGAGTCCAGGTCTTCCAGGTCGATGGTGGCACCGAAGACGATACGGCCATCGGCATCCAGCCCGGCCGGGTCGATGACCTGCGCAGCGGCCAGCTTGGACTCGATCTCGAGGATGCGGCCCTCGATGAAGCCCTGGCGCTCCTTGGCGGCGTCGTAGTCGGCGTTTTCGGACAGATCGCCCTGGGCGCGCGCTTCGGCGATGGCGTTGACAACGGCCGGACGCTCCTTGGTCTTCAGGCGTTGCAGCTCATCCTTGAGCATCTCGGCACCGCGCTTGGTAATCGGAATGGTGCTCATGTTGTTCGATTCAGAATCACAAAAAAATCAGCCGCTGCGAAGCGGGAGGGCGCGTAGCGCACACCCGCCTGACGGCGGCTGTCGTTGTTTTGACACGGACGCTGTAGTGTAGGCGAAACCCCCGGCAGGCGGCAACTGCCGCCACCGGGGCCTCGCCGTGCGACGCTTTGCCGCGCCGCACGGACCTGGCGAACGCCTTACAGGCTGGCGTGCAGGCCCTGGAGATCGTAGACGTCCAGGTTCTGCAGGTGCTTCAGGCCCTCCACCGCGGCACGGGCGCCGGCGATGGTGGTGTAGTAGGTCACGCGGTTGGCCAGCGCGGCGGTCCGGATGGAACGCGAGTCGGCGATGGCCGCGCGCGTCTCGTCGACGGTGGTGAACACAAGCGCCAGCTCACCGTTCTTGATCATGTCGACGATGTGCGGACGGCCGTCCTTCACCTTGTTGACCACGCGCACCGGAATGCCGGCCGCCTCGATGGCCGACGCCGTGCCGCGCGTGGCCACGATCGGGTAGCCGAGCGTGTGCAGCGTGCGGGCGACTTCGATGGCGCGCGGCTTGTCGCTGTCCTTGACCGTCATCAGCACGGTGCCCTTCTCGGGCAGGCGCGAGCCGGCGGCAAGCTGGCTCTTGAACAGCGCTTCGCCGAAGGTGCGGCCGACGCCCATCACTTCGCCGGTGGAGCGCATTTCCGGTCCGAGCACCGGATCGACGCCCGGGAACTTGTTGAACGGGAACACCGCTTCCTTGACGCTGTAGTACGACGGCACGACCTCATCGTGGATGCCCTGCTCGTCCAGCGACTGGCCGGCCATGCAGCGCGCCGCCACCTTGGCCAGCGAGATGCCGGTTGCCTTGGACACGTACGGCACCGTGCGCGAGGCGCGCGGATTCACTTCCAGCACGTAGACGATGTCCTCGCCGCCCTTCTGCTGGATGGCGAACTGCACGTTCATCAGGCCGATCACGTTCAGCGCGCGGGCCATCGCGGCGGTCTGGCGCTTGAGCTCGTCGACGGTGGCCTGCGACAGCGAATACGGCGGCAGCGAGCACGCCGAGTCGCCCGAGTGCACGCCGGCCTGCTCGATGTGCTCCATCACGCCGCCGATGAACACGCGCTTGCCGTCGGACAGGCAATCGACGTCGCATTCGATGGCGTCGTTCAGGAAGCGGTCGAGCAGCACCGGGCTGTCGTTCGACACCTTCACGGCCTCGCGCATGTAGCGCTCGAGGTCGCGCGGCTCGTGCACGATTTCCATGGCACGGCCGCCCAGCACGTACGACGGGCGCACCACCAGCGGGTAGCCGATCTCGTCGGCCAGCTTGAGGGCTTCGTCTTCGGCGCGCGCGGTGCGGTTGGGCGGCTGGCGCAGGCCCAGGTCGTGCAGCAGCTTCTGGAAGCGCTCGCGGTCTTCGGCCGCGTCGATCATGTCCGGCGTCGTGCCGATGATGGGCACGCCGTTGGCTTCGAGGTCGAGCGCGAGCTTCAGCGGGGTCTGGCCGCCGTACTGCACGATCACGCCGACCGGCTTTTCCTTGTCGACGATCTCGAGCACGTCTTCCAGCGTCACCGGCTCGAAGTACAGGCGGTCGGAGGTGTCGTAGTCGGTCGAGACGGTTTCCGGGTTGCAGTTGACCATGATGGTCTCGTACCCGTCTTCGTGCAGCGCCAGCGCGGCATGCACGCAGCAGTAGTCGAACTCGATACCCTGGCCGATCCGGTTCGGGCCGCCGCCCAGCACCATGATCTTCTTGCGGTCGGTCGGGTCGGCTTCGCATTCGCCGTGCTCGGCCTCGTAGGTCGAGTACAGGTACGCCGTGTTGGTGGCGAACTCGGCCGCGCAGGTGTCGACGCGCTTGTAGACCGGGCGGACCTTCTCGGCGATGCGCTTCTCGCGCACGGCCTGGGCCGTGGTCTTCATCAGCCTGGCCAGGCGGCGGTCGGAGAAGCCCTTCTGCTTGAGCAGGCGCAGTTCGGCGGCCGACAGGCTATCGAGCGTGCGGGCCTTGACCAGCGCTTCGGTCTTGACGATGTCTTCGATCTGGGCGAGGAACCACGGATCGACGGCCGTCTCGGCATAGACCTCGTCGATCGACAGGCCCAGGCGGAATGCATCACCCAGGTACCAGATCCGATCCGGGCCGGCTTCGCCGATCTCCCGGATGACCTCGTCACGGTCGGCGGACTTTTCGTCCAGGCCATCCACGCCGACTTCCAGGCCGCGCAGCGCCTTCTGGAACGACTCCTGGAAGGTACGACCCATGGCCATCACTTCGCCCACCGACTTCATCTGCGTGGTCAGGTGGCTGTCGGCCTGCGGGAATTTCTCGAAGGCGAAACGCGGCACCTTGGTGACCACGTAGTCGATCGAGGGCTCGAACGACGCCGGGGTCGCGCCGCCGGTGATCTCGTTCTTCAGTTCGTCCAGCGTGTAGCCGACCGCCAGCTTGGCGGCCACCTTGGCGATCGGGAAGCCGGTGGCCTTGGAGGCCAGCGCCGACGAGCGCGACACGCGCGGGTTCATCTCGATCACGATCATCCGGCCATCTTCCGGATTGATCGAGAACTGCACGTTCGAGCCGCCGGTATCCACGCCGATCTCGCGCAGCACGGCCAGCGAGGCGTTGCGCAGGATCTGGTATTCCTTGTCGGTCAGCGTCTGCGCCGGCGCCACGGTGATGGAGTCGCCGGTGTGGATGCCCATCGGGTCCAGGTTCTCGATCGAGCAGACGATGATGCAGTTGTCTTTCTTGTCGCGGACCACTTCCATCTCGTATTCCTTCCAGCCGAGCAGCGATTCTTCGATCAGCAGCTCGTTGGTCGGGGAGAGGTCGAGACCGCGCTTGCAGATCTCTTCGAACTCTTCGCGGTTGTAGGCGATGCCACCGCCCGTGCCGCCCAGCGTGAACGACGGACGGATCACGATCGGGTAGCCACCCGTGTTGGTTTCGCGGGCGATCTGCGCCTGCACGGCCAGCGCCTCTTCCAGCGAATGCGCGATGCCCGACTTGGCCGAACCCAGGCCGATCTTGGTCATCGCTTCCTTGAACTTCTGGCGGTCTTCGGCCTTGTCGATGGCCTCGGGCGAGGCGCCGATCAGCTCGACGTTGTACTTCTCGAGCACGCCGTGGCGGTGCAGGTCCAGCGCGCAGTTCAGCGCGGTCTGGCCGCCCATGGTCGGCAGGATCGCGTCCGGACGCTCCTTGGCGATGATGCGCTCGACCACTTCCCAGGTGATCGGCTCGATGTAGGTCACATCGGCCGTGCTGGGGTCGGTCATGATGGTGGCCGGGTTGCTGTTGACCAGGACCACCTTGAAGCCTTCCTCGCGCAGCGCCTTGCAGGCCTGCGCGCCGGAGTAATCGAATTCACACGCCTGGCCGATGATGATCGGGCCCGCGCCGATGATCAGGATGGTTTTGATGTCTGTACGTTTTGGCATAAACCCGCTCGATTCGATTAATTCAGTGTGGCCGTCGCCAGCTTGGCGGAAAAGCCGATAAACATGGCGCCGACGCCGCTGCTCATGCCGGCAGCCAGGCGTCGTCGCGCGCGGAACGCCGCGGCCAGCCGCGCGCCCACGAAGATGATGGTGGTCAGGTACAGGAAGCTGCCGATCTGGCAGACCAGCCCCAGCACGACGAACGACAGCGCCGGCAGCGCGAAGTGCGGGTCGACGAACTGGATGAAGAACGAGATGAAGAACAGGATCGCCTTCGGGTTCAGCAGGCTGATGACCAGCGCCTTCTTGAACGGATGCGATTCGTCGGCCGGAGCCGCGTTCTGCTCGGCCGACTCGCCCGCCTGGCGCGCACGCCAGTTGCGCACCGCGCCGCGCAGCATCTGCAGGCCGATCCATGCCAGGTACGCCGCGCCGATGGACTTCACGGCGTAGAACAGCACCGGACTCGCCTTGAGCAGCGACGCCGCGCCCGCCGCCGACAGCACCATCAGGATGGCATCGCCCAGGAACACGCCGCACGCGCCCTGGTAGCCCGCGCGCACACCGCGGCGGGCCGCCACCGACAGCACGTACATCGAGTTCGGCCCCGGCAGCAGCACGATGAAGATCGTGCCGAGCAGGAAGGTCCAGAACTCGATGATGCCGAAGTGGGCGAACATGAAGGCGTTCATGGCGATGCGCTCTCGTTTGCTGTTACTGCTTGCGCTCGGCCATCGCCGCCGTGAAGCGGTCGAACAGGTAGCCGATGTCGTGCGGGCCAGGCGAGGCTTCCGGGTGGCCCTGGAAGCAGAACGCCGGACGGTCGGTCAGCTCGAAGCCCTGCAGCGTGCCGTCGAACAGCGAGACGTGCGTCACGCGCGCGTTGGCCGGCAGCGATTCCGGATCGACCGCGAAGCCGTGGTTCTGCGAGGTGATGATGACGCGGCCGTCCTGCAGGTCCTTGACCGGATGGTTGGCGCCGTGGTGGCCGGTCTTCATCTTCAGCGTCTTGCCGCCGACGGCCAGGCCCATGATCTGGTGGCCCAGGCAGATGCCGAAGGTCGGGATGCGGCGCTCGATGAAATCCTTGGTGGCGGCGATGGCGTAGTCGCACGGCTGCGGATCGCCGGGGCCGTTGGACAGGAACACGCCGTCGGGGTTGTAGGCGAGCACGTCGGCGGCGCTGGTCTGCGCCGGCACCACCGTCACGCGGCAGCCACGTTCGGCCAGCATGCGCAGGATGTTGTACTTGACGCCGAAGTCATAGGCGACCACGTGGAACTGCGGCTTGTCCTGCACGCCGTAGCCGCGGCCCAGCGCCCACTCGGTCTGGTTCCATTCGTACGGCTGGGTGACGGACACCACCTTGGCCAGGTCCATGCCCGACAGGCCCGGGAAGGAACGGGCCAGGTCGATGGCCTTTTGCGGGTTGTCTTCGCCGGCCAGCACGCAGCCGTTCTGGGCGCCCTTCTCGCGCAGGATGCGGGTGAGCTTGCGGGTATCGATGCCGGCGATGGCGACGACCTTCTCGCCCTTCAGGTAGTGCGACAGCGAGTGTTCCTGGCGGAAGTTCGATGCCAGAATCGGCAGGTCCTTGATGATGAGGCCGGCGGCATGGACTTTGGTGGCTTCGACGTCCTCACGGTTCACGCCGACGTTGCCGATATGCGGATACGTGAGGGTGACGATCTGGCGCGAGTAGCTCGGATCGGTGAGAATTTCCTGATAGCCGGTGATGGCGGTGTTGAACACCACTTCGCCGATCGTATGACCGGCGGCACCGATGGAATAGCCACGAAAGACCGTGCCGTCTGCAAGCGCGAGAATGGCGGGCGGGAAAGACGGCAACACGGGTAGCTCCTGCTGGGTTCACCCTGTGCCGACCTGTCAGACGCCGGGCCGCCGGGCGGAATTCCGGCAAAGCGGAATCCGCACCGTTTGCGCGTCGTGGCTGGGAGGGGAAACACACACCAAAAACGAGGCAGACGGGGCAGCAGACGGAGGTAGGAAGCGGTAGGCGCTAGGGTGAGGGGTTTCTAGACTCAAACCTGAAAATTATACCCCGCCACCGCAAAAAACTCAATAAAAGGAAGGACTTAACGGCAAAACCCTGCGGGTTCCGACTGCCGGCGGACCCTTGTCGGCTCGCCCGCGGATCGCCGCCGGCACCCCATTTCCGGGAGGGCTCACGCCTGCATCGCCTCGCGCACCTGGGCAAGCGCGGTCGGGTCCTCGATGGTGGTCAGGTCGCCGGGATCGCGCCCTTCGGCCACCGCCTGCATGGCCCGGCGCAGCAGCTTGCCCGAGCGCGTCTTCGGCAACGCGTTGACGAAGAACACGCGCGACGGCCGCGCCACAGCGCCCAACTGCCCCTCCACCGTGCGCATCAGTTCGCCCTCCAGCGCCATGCGGTCGACCGGCTCGGCAACACAGGCCGCATCGCGCACGATGGCAAACCCCATCGCCACCTGCCCTTTCAGCGGGTCGGCCACCCCCACCACCGCTACCTCGGCGATCGCCGGATGCGACGACAGACTCTCTTCGATCTCGCGCGTGCCCAGGCGATGGCCGGCCACGTTGATCACGTCATCGGTGCGACCAAGGATGGTGATGTAGCCTGCCGCATCGCGCACGCCCCAGTCGAAGCTGGAATAGAGCGGGCGCCCGGGGAAGGCGGACCAGTATGTCTGGAGGAAGCGCGCATCGTCGCCCCACACGGTGCTCATGCAGCCCGGCGGCAGCGGCGCGGCGACGGCCAGCAGGCCCTTTTCGCCCGGCGCGCAGGGCTGGCCCGTCGCCTCGTCGAGGATGTCGAGCCGGTATCCGTAGACCGGGAAGCCGGGCGAGCCCAGCTTGGGCGTCGAGGGCGCCACACCCTGCGGGATCGCCAGCATCGGCCAGCCGGTCTCGGTCTGCCAGTAATTGTCGATGATGGGCTTGCCGAGCGCGTCGCCGATCCAGCGCGCGGTGGGCTCGTCGAGCGGCTCGCCGGCCAAGAACAGGCGCCGCAGGCTGGACAGGTCATGCCGCCGCAGCAGCGCCGGATCCTGCTTCTTCAACACGCGGATGGCCGTGGGCGCGGTGAACATCACGTTGACGCGGTATTGCTCGACGATGCGCCACCAGATGGCGCCGTCGGGGCGGACCGGCGTGCCCTCGTACATCACGGTGGCGAGCCCCGCCAGCAGCGGCGCGTAGACGATGTAGCTGTGGCCGACCACCCAGCCGACGTCCGACGCAGTGAACATGGTGTCGCCCGCCTGCGCGCCGAAGATCAGCGGCATCGACGCAGCCAGCGCCACCGCGTAGCCGCCGGTGTCGCGCTGGACGCCCTTGGGCTTGCCGGTGGTGCCCGAGGTGTAGAGGATGTAGGACGGCTCGTTCGACTCCATCCATTCGCACGGCACGTCGGCGTGGGCGTGCTGCCGGGCCAGCGCGGCGTAGTCGACGTCGTGCGGCCGGTGCTGCATCGGGGCAAGCTTGCGGTCGACCAGTAGGACGTGCGCCGGCTTGTGCACGGCGAGGTCGATGGCGGCATCGAGCAGCGGCTTGTATTCGACCACCTTGCCGCCGCGCGAGCCGGCGTCGGCGCTGACGATGACGCGCGGCGTGGCATCGTCGATGCGGGTGGCGAGGCTGTTGGAGGCGAAGCCGCCGAACACCACCGAATGGATCGCGCCGATGCGCGCGCAGGCCAGCATGGCGAACGCCGCTTCCGGGATCATCGGGAGGTAGATCAGCACGCGATCGCCGCGCCTGACGCCCAGCGCTTGCAGGCACGCCGCCATGCGGTTGACCTCGCGATGCAGCGCCCGGTACGTGTAGGTCGTCTCGATGCCGGTCTCGGTGGAGACATACACCAGCGCGGCCTGCTCGCCGCGCGTGGCGAGATGGCGGTCGACGGCGTTGTGGCACAGATTGGTGCGCCCGCCGACGAACCAGCGCGCAAACGGCAGCCGCGCATCGTCGAGCACCGCGGCATAGGGCGTCTGCCAGTCGATGCGCTGCGCCTGCTCGCCCCAGAAGGCGGCGGGATCGTCGATGGACCGCTGGTACAGCGCGCGATAGGCGTCGGACATGGGCATGGCGTGGTCTCCTGGCCGGCCCGCGGCGTCGGCGGCGCCGGCTCTGCTTCGGTGTGCGATGTGCGCCTACTGTGCGGGCGCCGGCTTACGCAGGACTTACCACAGCCCCAAAACAAAACGGCGCCCCGCAGGACGCCGTTTTGTTGCCAGCATCAGCGCCTCCGACGCTTGGCCGACGCGCCTGCCACGGGCTTGGCCCTGGCCACCGGCTTGCCGGCCACCTTCGCCACCGGCACCCGCACCGCCGATGCCACGGGACGCGACATCGCCGAGACCCGCACCGCGCCCGAGCGCGCCTGCGGCAGCATCAGGACCACGTTGCGCCCCTTCGGGATCGCGTCGCCGGACAGCTGGTTCCATGCGCGGAGCTGCGCCAACGAAACGCCATAGCGGCGCGACAGGCCCCCCAGCGTATCCCGCCTGCCGGCGCGCACCACCACGCGGCGCAGGTCGGGCACGTCGGGCTCGACCGCCATGGTGGCGTTCTCGGCCAGCTCGGGGCTGATGTCGGGGGCGTCCTCCTTGGCATCGTCGGCGCGCGGCACCACCACGGTGGAGCCGGCCTTCAGGCGCATGCCCTTGGGAATGCGGTTGATCTCGCGGATGGTGTCCGGATCGACCTTGAGCCGCGCGGCCAGCGCCTCGACGCGCTCGCGGTTGCCGACCGTGACGGCGGTCCAGCTCGACAGCCCGCCGCGATAGGTGTTGAGGTTGTACTGGAACGTCTCCGCGTTGTCGTACGGCAGCAGGATCTGCGGATTGGACGCGCCCAGGATGACCGGCCGGTTGAACGACGGGTTCAGCGCCTTGAACTCGTCGATCGGCAGGTTGGCCAGCCGCGCCGCCAGCGTCACGTCGATGTCGCGCGAGGTGGTGACGGTGACGAAGTACGGGTGGTTGGGGATGTCCGGCAGCGTGATGCCATAGCGCTCCGGGCTGGTGATGATGTTCTTGATCGCCTGGAGCTTGGGCACGTACATGCGCGTCTCGGCGGGCATGTTCAGGTTGAGGTAGTCGGTCGACTGCCCGGCCGCCTGGTTGCGCGCGATCGCCCGCGCCACCGCGCCCTCGCCCCAGTTGTAGGCGGCCAGCGCCAACTGCCAGTCGCCGAACTGGTCGTGCAGCTTGGACAGATAGTCCAGCGCGGCATCGGTCGAGGCCAGCACGTCGCGGCGCTCGTCCTGGAAAACGTTTTGCCGGAGGTTGTAGGTCTTGCCGGTGCTCGGGATGAACTGCCACATCCCGGCCGCCTTGGCGCTGGAGACCGCCTGCGGGTTGAACGCGCTCTCCACGAACGGCAGCAGGGCCAGTTCGGTGGGCATGTTGCGCCGTTCGAGTTCCTCGACGATGTGATACAGGTAGCGGTTGGAGCGGTCCACCATGCGGCGGAACGCCTCGGGGCGCTGGGCATACCAGTCGGCGCGGTCACCCACAGCCGAACTTTGCAGGTCGGGCATGGAGAAGCCTTGGCGGATGCGCGCCCACAGGTCCTTGGCCGGCCCCTTGAGGGAGGCCACGGGCTGCTGATCAACATTGACGACCGGCGCATCTTTGCCGGACGTGGAGGAAACGGCGCTTGTGCTGGCGGTGTCGGCATTCGGAGCGGGGCCCGTGGCACAGGCTGCCAGAAGCAGACTGAGCACAGATGCCGCGAGAAGTCGCACGGATCGCATCAAGTTCTGAGGGGTTGGTACCAAAAATTGCCCCCGATGGTATGGAAGGCATTCCGCCGCGTCAACCCGCTTTCACCCGGCATAGGACTGTTCACGCCCGGAAAAAGCGTCGCATGACGCATCTTTTGGCACGCCGGCTCAGCGAAATCCGTTCTTCCATTCGCGCAGCGCCGCGAAAACGGCCACCGGATCGTCAGCGCCGATGCCGGCATGCCGCGCCACCGAGGCCGCCACGGCGGGCTCATTCGAGCGCATGAAGGGATTGGTCGCGCACTCGTGGCCGACCGTGGTCGGCACGGTCGCGCGCCCGTCGGTGCGCAGCGAGGCGACTTCGTCTTCCCATGCCGCCAGCGCGGCGTTGCCCGGTTCGACCGCGCGCGCGAAACGCACATTCGAGGCGGTGTATTCGTGTGCGCAGTACACGCGCGTGTCGGGCGGCAGCGCGGCCAGCTTGGACAGCGACCGCCGCATCTGCGCGGGCGTGCCCTCGAACAGGCGGCCGCAGCCGGTGGCGAACAGCGTGTCGCCGCAGAACAGGCTGGCGGGCGCATCCGGCCCCTGCAGGCGGCCGACATAGGCGACATGGCCACGCGTATGGCCGGGCACATCGAGTACTTGGAAGGTGGCGGCGGGATGCGGGAGGGTCACGGTGTCGCCCTCGCGCACGGCCTGCGTGCGGCAGGGAATCGACTCGTCCGCCGGGCCGATCACCGGCAACGGCGCGCCGGACGGGTCGCGCGGATAAGCCTCGACCAGCGCCTGCACGCCGCCGACGTGATCGCCGTGGTGATGTGTGATTACAATGGCACCGAGTGCCAGACCGCGCGCCTGCAGGAAGCGGAGCACCGGTTGCGCGTCGCCGGGATCGACCACGGCGGCCACGCGGCCATCGTGAAGTGCCCAAATATAATTGTCGGTAAACGCAGCGATCGCCTCCACGGCAAGCGGCACACCACCCTGGACCATGCCCGACTCCTCTTCCGATCGTCGCATTATAGATTGGCATCACTGGCTTGCTTCGCCGCCTGGGCAATACGTCCTGCGTTGGGAACAGGCCCAATTCGACCGCACCGTCGCCGACATGTTCGGCTTCCACGCGCTGCAGCTCGGCCACCCGGGCTTCGGCGCGCTGCGGGAGAACCGCATCCCCCTGATCGCCCGTGTGATCGACGATATCGATCCTGGTGCGCCGATCGACACACTCGAACCGGCAGACCCCGATCCGCCCGGCGAGGGCGATGCCGAGCCCGTCGTGCCGCAGCGCCAGGCCACACCGCGCGTGATCTGCCGCTACGACGAGCTGCCGTTCGCCTCGCAGAGCATCGACCTGGTCGCCCTGCCCCACGTGCTGGAGTTCACCGACGACCCGCACGAAGTGCTGCGCGAGGTGGCGCGCGTGCTGATGCCCGAGGGTCGGCTCGTCATCACGGGCTTCAATCCGCTGAGCCTGTGGGGCATGCGCCAGGGCATGCGGCGACTGGGAACGGAATCGTTCCTGCCGGCGCAGAGCCAGATGATTGCCTTCACGCGACTCAAGGACTGGCTCAAGCTGCTCGGATTTGATATCGTGCGCGGCCGCTTCGGCTGCTACTGCCCGCCCAACCGCACCGACAAATGGCTGCAGCGCACGGCTTTCATGGAGCAGGCCGGCGACCGCTGGTGGCCGATCTTCGGCGCGGTCTACATGCTGCAGGCAGTCAAGCGCGTGCGCAGCGTCCGACTGGTCGGACCGGCATGGAAAACGCGCAAGTCGCCGACGCTGGTGCCGGCCGGCACGCCGGTGGCCACGCCGTCGGGCTCGCACACCACCAAGACACCGCCCGCCTCCGCGCGCGACGGCAAGTCCGGCGCCTGAGCCGGGCCGGCGGTATCCCCCTCACCTATCACCGATCGTTTTCATGCAGGAAGTCACCGTCTATTCCGATGGCGCATGCAAGGGCAACCCGGGCCTCGGCGGCTGGGGCACCGTGCTGGTCTCGGGCGGCCACGAGAAAGAGCTGTTCGGCGGCGAGGCCGTCACCACCAACAACCGTATGGAGCTGATGGCTGTCATCGAAGCCTTCCGCGCACTCAAGCGTCCGTGCCGGGTCAAGGTCTATACCGATTCGCAATACGTGCAGAAAGGCATCAGCGAGTGGCTGGCGGGCTGGAAAGCACGCGGCTGGAAGACCGCCGACAAGAAGCCCGTGAAGAACGACGATCTGTGGCGCACGCTTGATGAACTGGTGGTTGCGCACGAGGTGAGCTGGCACTGGGTCAAGGGCCACGCAGGCCACCCCGGCAACGAGCGCGCCGATGCGCTGGCCAACAAGGGGGTGGAGGTCGCGCGCAAGGCCATTCAGGCCGGCGCCTGACACGCGACGGCAGTCGTCCCTCGGCCACCCGCCCCGAGGGATCCGGCGATCACCGGCCATGCGCGCACGGCGGCGGCGCTTCGTTCTCGGACAGCCTCGCGCGCAGCAGCCGTTCTCGCCAGGTTGCTTCGACCTAGCTTTCGTCGATGCTGGCGTCGAGATAAACCTCAATGGCATGCCGCTGCACCGACACCGCGGGCACGACGTGACGGATACCTGCCCCGGCAGACTTGAGCACCGTCAATGCTGCGCACGTGTCTCCATTGCATTCAGGATGCAACGCAATACACTGGATGCAAGCGGCACGGCGTGCCGCGTTTTGACAAGAGGCGGCCATGAAATCGATCGATTTTCCTCCAGGGCGGCCACAGTACAGCGCCACGAACCTCACGCTCACGTGCCTGGCGAACGTCGACGGTTCGCCTGCCTGCTATGCCGTGACAGCGGAGGCACTGGAAGACCACTTCGGCGCACGCTCGTACCTGCAGGAAGACCTCCTGCTGGCACTGGAGACGCACCGCGATGCCATTGAAGACATGGCGCGCGCGCTCTTCAAGCTGACCGAATCCCACAACATCGTCCTGCGCAGCGGGCATTTCCGCTTCGGCATGTAGGCCGGGCCACACCGCGCGCCGCCCCGTCGCGCCGCTGCCCGGCACCTCACGCCCACCTGCGCTCGCGCTTGCGCTGACAGGCCACGCAGCATTGCGCGGTCGGCTGCGCCTGCAGTCGCAAGAAAGGAATCGCCTCGCCACAATCGACGCACAGGCCATAGCGGCCTTCGGCGAGCCGTTCGCGCGCCACGACAATCTGCGCCAGCTCGGTGCGATAGTGGTTGCGCATCATGTCGGCGGCCCGCTCCGAGGCCTCCACGTCGGCCAGGTCGACTTCTTCGTAGGGCTCCATGGCAGGCTCGGCATCGGCGGGCGACACCGACTCCAGTTCGGTGAGCTGTCGGCGCAGGCGCGCCTCCTGCTCGTCCAGCAGCGCGATCAGCTGATGCTGTTGTGCTTCGGTCAACTGGGCCATGGCCACTCTCCTTGCTCGTCGATTGCGCCGTCAGGCCGGCCGCCAGCGGGTCACGCCTCCGACGGCGACAGCCACGCGGCCCGCCGGCGCAAAGCCTCCCGGGACGCCGTCGCCCTGACCTGATCGATGAATCCGCTGATCTCATCTTGCGACAACCCGCTCGCAACGTCACGCTGCAGCAGCGCAAGCACCGGCGCAGGCAGGGTCGACGTCAGCCGCGCGATTTCCTCGATCGCGTTGAAGGCGCCGCGCGCCGCCATCACGCACACCGCAGACAGCCTCGCCGGAAAGGGCAGTCGATCGGCCAGGAAGGTGCGCATCGGCGAAGCCAGCCGCCCCGCCCACACGGGTGCGATCACGATCACCTGTTCGAAACCATCGAGCGCCGGCCCTTCGTAGCGGTAGGACGCGCGCATGCGCAGGACGTTCTCGAGCACGCATCGCGCATCGCCAGAAAAGCCGGCCCGCGGACGCCGGTCGCCAACCTCGGCCAGGGCCCATCCGCTTTGCCCCGCCAGCCGCTGCGCGACCTGGCGGGCCGTGCCGGTACGCGAGTAGTACACGATCAGGACTGCTTCCATGATATGCCTCGAGCGAAGCTGCAGGTGCCCGCGGACGACGACCGGCCGAGCGCCGCCGGACAGGCAACCGCCGGCCCGTGCGGCCACCCGCGTTGGCCTCGACACTCGCACGATCCATGCCGCCTCGCGTGTCACGCGATCTGCCTTCGGATCGCGCAGGCGGTTGGCCAGCGTGACCGTTCCATCCACCACCGGGACGTACGCGCGCGGCATCGAGCGCCTTCGATGCGCTGAAGCCGCTCGGGGAACCTGGCGCACGCGCCTGTGCGGGTTGGCACGCAAGGCAGTCGCGAGATGGCGTCCGCGATTCCATCTTGGCGCACGGCGTGGAATGCGCCTTGACGTACATCAGCGAAGCAGCACGCTCGCGCCGACGCGCCGGGCGACCACGCCCTGCGCGACCTACACTGGTCGCACCCACTGTCGATTCACAGAAACAAGCACCACCGGGACCGGCGCCGGGGAGTCCGAACATCATGCGAGACCATATCGGCAGGGCTTCGCGCACACACGTTGGAGGCACATCGTGGAACCACGCATCGATATTCCGCTGGAGATCTTCCGAACCCAGTTGCAGACCGCACTGCATACCCTGACCACGCTGCAGGAAAGCCAGGAGCGCATGCTCAAGTTGACACTCAAGAGTGTGGAGGATGCCGAGCAGCGCTCGCTCGAGGCATGCGCCTCCGCCTCCGAAGCGAAGACATGGCCCGAGATAGCGGCCCTGCCCACGTCGCTGCTCCAGTGCCGCATCGAACAGAACACCAGGATGTTCCAGACCATGCTGGGCCTCATGAACGAGCAGCACGCCGCCCTGCTGCAAGAGGCGCACACCTGCGCCGATGCGTGGCGCACCCTGGCCTCGAACTGGGGAAGCGATCCGCTGATGGCCCCGGTGCGCAGCCTGTTCGACCCTCTGAGCGAGACCCGGCCTGAGCCGCCGGCACGCACGCCCGCCCCCGCCAAGAAGAGCGAAGCGACGGCGACGGCTTCGGCCACCTAGCGCGCCGCGCGGGCGCGAACCTCTTCTCTTGCGCAGAATCAATCGGCCTGGCCGTCACGTGCCTATAGTGGGTGCAGAGGTCCGGCCGCCCCACCAAGAGGATCGAAGCGATCTGCGCGCGCGGCATCGTCCGCGTACCGACACGGCCACGCTGTGGCGCGGTGCCCGGCTGATGCGCAGTCTGGTCGGGCACGTGGATTGCGACGTGGCCCCGATCGCCGAAGCGGTGGCACGCGGCACCGACCGTCGACGGCGGCGCAGTCGTCAGCGCGAGTGATCGGCCAGCAAGCCGGCATGCTGACGGACGATGGACGACACGATCGGCCTCCCCAGCGGTGACGCGCCCCGCTGGCCGGCACTCCGGGACGAGAGCAGGCTTTCGATCACGACACGACCGCGTCTGCCGTTCGCAGCACCCCGCCATTCCACATCACCTCGGGAGGGAGCAACGCCATGCATGCCAACGTAGGAACCCTGGACCGCCTGCTGCGCGTCGTGCTGGGCATCGCGCTGATCGCACTGGCCTGGACCGGCGGGATCCCGGCATGGCTGGGCTGGGTCGGCCTGATTCCGCTGCTCACCGGCGTGGTCCGGACCTGCCCGCTGTACACCGCGCTCGGTATTCGGACGAGCCGGTCTGCGTAGCCACCGGCGGCCGTCTCGCCCCGGATCGAGCACCGCATCCGCCATGCCGGCCTCCATGCAAGCGATGGTCTGCTCGCGCGCCGGCGCGCCGCTGCAATGGCAAACCGTGCCGTTGCCCGAACCCGGTCCCGGTGAAGTCCGGATCGCGGTGTCGGTGTGCGGTGTCTGCCGGACGGATCTGCATATCGTCGACGGCGAATTGCCCGACCCGAAGCCGGCGCTGATTCCGGGACACGAGATCGTCGGCACAGTCGATGCATGTGGGCCTGGCGTCAGCGGGCTCGCCGTCGGTGACCGCGTCGGCGTGCCCTGGCTGGGCTGGACCTGCGGCACCTGTCCGTTCTGCCGGCGCGACCAGGAAAACCTGTGCGACCGGCCCCGCTTCACCGGCTACACGCGTGACGGCGGCTATGCCGAATACACCGTTTGCGATGCCCGCTACTGCCTGCCCATCCCGGCACGGTACGACGATGCCCACGCGGCGCCGCTGCTCTGCGCGGGGCTGATCGGCTACCGCACGCTGCGCATGGCGGGCGACGCGCGCCGCCTTGGCATCTATGGCTTCGGCGCGGCGGCCCACCTGGTCACGCAGATTGCCGTGGCCGAGCAGCGCGAAGTCTTTGCCTTCACCCGGGCGGGGGATGCCGGCGCTCAGCAGCTCGCGCGCGACACCGGCGCCTGCTGGGCGGGCGCGAGCGAAGCGCCGCCGCCCGCGCCGCTCGATGCCGCGCTGATCTTCGCCCCGGTGGGGGCGCTGGTGCCGCTCGCGCTGCAAGCCGTCGTCAAGGGTGGCACGGTGGTCTGCGGCGGCATCCACATGAGCGACATTCCGGCGTTTCCCTATCGGCTGCTCTGGGAAGAACGCAAGCTGATGTCGGTAGCGAACCTGACGCGCGCCGACGGCCTGGCGCTGATGCGCGTGGCGGCGACGGTGCCGCTGCAATCGCACGTCACGCTCTACCCGCTCGCCGAAGCCAATGCCGCGCTCGATGATCTGCGCGCGGGACGGGTGACCGGCGCGGCCGTCCTCCAGGTCCGGGGCCCGATCGACGGGCCTTGATGCGTATCAAGGAGCGCGCCGCGCGAGCGTCTACGCTGAAAGCAGGCCACGCTGGGCGCTGGCCGCATGCCCCGACACGGAGACTGCCATGTATGAACGCATCCTGCTTGCCGTCGACGGCAGCCACGCATCGGAACTGGCGCTGTACCAGGCCATCCTCGTCAGCAAGGTGAGCGGTGCAGAGGTCGAAGCACTGTTCGTGGTCGACAGCACCGATGCCTTCTTCACCCCCATCGGCTACGACGCGCGCGGCGCCGAAGCGCGCATCCGCGAATACGGCCGGGAGACCCTGGCACACGCCGCCGCCAAACTGGAAAGCGCGGGCGTGCGCCATACCACCAAGCTGATGGAAAAACCGGCGTCGCTCGGCCAGGTCTCGTCGACCATCGTGGAAGAGGCCAACGTGTCCAACGCCGACCTGATCGTGCTGGGCACGCACGGCCGCCGCGGGCTGAAGCACCTCGTCATGGGCAGTGTGGCAGAAAGCGTGGTCCACAAGACCAACAAGCCGGTCCTGATGGTGCGCAGCGAAGCCGGGACATGACGGCCCGGTGCGTGCGCGCTTGCGGGCAGCGCCCGGCCTCGCGCGTCACGACACGCCGATAGGGGCATCGGCAATCGCACGGACATCGATTCACGATGGCGGCGGCGACTCGCCGGTAGCCGTCTGCCCCACAAGCGGAACGGTCTGCACAGCCGAGCGGCTCGGGCGCCGGACGAAACCGATGCCCAGGCCACGCTTCCCGCCCCGGATGCCGGGTACGACAGCGGCCGCTGCCAGCAGCGATCCGACCGCGGTGAATGCGGCGCCAAGCACCATGGCCGTTGCTTGGCCAAGCGCGAGCCCCGGACCGATCAGCATGGCAGCGCCGGCAACGGACCACGCCAGTGCCCACCATCGCTTGCGCGAGCGCGCGAACCATGCCATCGCGGCCAGATTGATGATCAGCAGCAGCAGGATCGCCGGCCAGGATTGCTGCCAGCCCGACAGGTACGGCAAGGCAAGGAGCCCCGAACTGCTCAGGTAGGTCGCTCCGCAGATCGGGCATTTGGGCAGCAGCGCCAGCAGCAGCGTCCACAGGCCGGGGGCCGCACCGGTGATCGCCGCGCCCTTGCCCTGCCCATCGGTGGCCGGCGCCGGCGCGTTCGTGATCCGCTGCACCTCGTTGACCAGCTCGACCGGATCCCAGCCCAGCCGCTGATATGTCGCCCGGATCCGGCCCGAGGCATCGAGCACGAAGACCTCGATGCGATGCCGGTTCACCACGGACCCGGCGAAGTTCACGCCCAGCGTGAAGTAGTCCTGCAGCGCGTCCCTGCCCTGCATCGTCCTGAGCATCCGGCAATGCGCCCCCGGCACCAGGCCGCGGCTCTCGGCATAGCCTCGCAACCGGTGGGGCAGGTCGAAGTCCGGGTCATAGGTGATGGCCGCCAGGCGAACCGACGTCTGTGCGCCGGCCGACATGAGCAGGCGCTGCACTTGCGCCAGCTGGCTGACGGTGAGCGAGCATTTCTGCTCGTTGTCGCAACGCGTGTAAAAGAACGCGACAACGCTCGGCTGGCCCAGGAACAGGTGCTCCCAGGAAACGCTGACGCCATCCTGATCCTCGAAACACACAGTGGAGATCGGTACCGCGGCGTCGCCGCCGGATGCGAACCGGCGCCAGGACAGGGGCAATGCGCAGCAATCGCTGCTGTCCGGCAGGTCACGGGCCGCGATGTCGTTCAGCGCCGCCAGCACGGCCAGCCGATGGTCTTCGGCCAGCGGGCCGGCCCCGCCATCCGCCAGGTCTCGCAGACCCTGCCGGATACCATGCGCGTGCGGCGCCAGCCAGCGCAGCGTGGTCAGGGCCTCGCCGAGCGCCGAGCCGGCGGCGTCGGATGCCGCCGCCCCGCCCCACACCGTCAGGTCCACCAGATCGTCACGGCGCGTCAGCGCCTCGAGCGCTCGCAGCAGGATCGGCGCCAGCGCAGGGCTGGGCGCCAGCGCAGGGCTGGGCGCCTCCGCCTGGCGCAACGCGCGCGCCGCGGCGGCGAGAAGGTAGGGCTGGTGGCCGGTCTCGAGCTCCTCCAGCACGACGGGCATGGCCGCCGGCTCCAGGCCCGCGTTGCCGAGCTCGACCAGCACCCAGCCGCGCCGGCGCACCACTTCCGCCGCGCTGCATTGGACATACGCCGGGTGCTCCTCCCGCATCAGGGCCAGCAGCGCCTGCGTGCGGGCGGAGCGATCCGGCTGCGCGGCGGCCTCGGCCACCGCCGCCTTGAAGCGCTCCTGTGTCCACGGCAGGAGACCGGACGCCATGGCGCCGCCTCAGCTGCAGCGGATCTTGAACTGCTCGGCGGCGGCCTGGAGCCCGGTGCCGCCCTCGCCTTCGGCGATCTTCTGGACGTGCGCCTGCAGTTGGGCATCCGCGGTCAGGGTGCCCGGGTCTCCGAAGTGCGCGAGGGCGGTCAGGCCGACGGTGCGCAGGTCGTCGCTCTCGCTGTCGTCCACGGCCATCTCGCGAGCGATGGCCTGCATGCGCCCGGGTGCCAGGTGATTGAGCGCGCCGGCCGCGATCTGCCGGATCTCGGTCGGCTCCGTCTTGTCCCGGAGCACATCCGCGAAGCGATCCGCCGAATCGGCATCGGCTGCCAGCACACGCAGCGCCTCTCGTCGCGCCAGCGCATTCGGCGGGGCTTTCTCGATCTTCCTGGCCACATCGTAGGCGCCGGCATGCGGGTCATAGCTGAGCAGCTGCAGCGCCTTCTCGGGCGGCAGCAGCGCGTCTTGCGTGCCTTCCAGCCCGCCAAGCAGCAGCGCCTGGGTGTCGGGGTCGAGCTCGCGGGCCAGGAGCCCGAACACGCGCTGCCGGATGTTCATGTCCGGGTCGCGGCGCAGGCTGCGCAGCGCTGTCATGTAGGCCGCCCGATACGGCGCGAACGCCGCAGGATCAAAGGTCACCGCCTGCAGCTGGGACAGCACATTGCTGCGCAAGGTCGCATCTGCGGATGTGTCCTTCACCAGGTTGACGATTTGCTTGAACGTATCGCGATCGCCGACCACGTTGGTCCCGATCTCGGCCAATGCCTGGGTCCGTTCCTTGAGCCGGGCCGAGGCATCGAGCACCGTCGACAGCAGCTTGGCGGCTGCCGCAACCGCACGCGCCGGCTTGGCAGCCGCCTTCTTCACGGCGACGGCGGCCGGGCGCTTCGTGGCGGCCTTCCGGGCGGTGGAGCCGGAAGCCTTGCCCTTGGTTTTGTTTGCAGTCATGGTGGTGCGCTCCCAATGAAGGTCGGATCAGGGCAAGGGCACGTCGTCGTAGGCAAAGCCGAGCTTGGCCGAACTGTTCACCACCCCCTGGAAGTCCAGCATGTCGCTGACGCGGGGCGCGTTCCCCGGCGCCGGGACGCATGACGACCCGGCCATGGCTCCGCCGGGAGCGGTCGACGGCCGGGGCGGCGTCACGATACCGTTCCACGGCCACAGCGTGTCGTGCAGATTGTGGCCCGCGAGCAGGCTCGTCGGCGTCGGACCGGCGTCATAGGCGGCCGCCACGTTGGCATCGTACCGCCCCACCTGCGACTGCCACTTGGCCCACAGCCTGTCGACATTGCAGTGCAACAGGAAGAACAGCGGATCCTTGGCGGCGGTCGGGATCGACGAGATGCTGCCCGAGAAATAGCTGACATGCGCGGAGCCGTGCGGATTGCCCTGCATGCCCCGGAAATTCCGGTACGCACTGCCGAGTGCCAGCGTCTGCGCCTCGGTCAGGATGTTCGGGGCGGCCTGCGCGCCGGGGCTTGCGCCCAGCTGGCGCCTCAGGATCCCCTGCACACCGTCGGTGGCCCAGAACTGCAGCGGGTTGGCCGGGCTGAAACCCACGGTGCCGAGTGCGTCCGGCACGCCGATGAAGTCGGTGGTGAACAGATTCGGCGCCGGCCGATCGAAGCGCCAATATGGGATCGTCACCGCGGGGTCGATGGCCTGCAGCTCGCGCTCCAGGTCGAGCAGATAGGCCCGGTGCCACGGCAGGAAGCCGGGGCCGCCATGGGCCTGCTGATCGGCACGGCCCGCGACGTGCATGTTGCGGAAATCGGTGAACCGCCCCGTCCCCCGGTTGTTGATCTGCGCCATGGCCGAGATGAAGCGGTCCCGCTCGGCCGGGGTCAGCTGATTCGCGTTCTTGCGCACCCGCACCATGACGGGCAAGCGACCGAGTTCCGCCGCCGGCCCGCCGACCACGATACTGACATCGCCATCGGCCTGGCTGGGCGTGCCGAATTTTCCGCGAACGTAGACCGTCACGGAGGCACCGCTCGCCGGCAGCGAAACTTTGAGCGTCGGGGTGAAGTTGCCATCGGGCGTCGCACTGAACCGGATGGAGCCGCCATTGGGCTGGCGATCTTCCGACAGGGTTGCGGCCACATCCGGACCCGGCGTGGCATCGAGCAGGCGAAGCCGCAATGGCGACGGTGCCCAGGTGAGGTAGCGCGCGCCTGCGTCACCACCGTTGTTGATCGTGAAGTCGATGCGCATGCCCGGTACCTCCTCGTGAGTGCTTGAACGCCCTCGACCGCAGAGGGCGCGCCCTGGGGTACATCTTCAGCAAACCGGAGGATGGCGGTGTATCGGGCACCGGGTGCCCGCCGCATGTCATTGCATCCGCTCCCCCCTGGCTTTTAACCTTGGACCAAGGCAACAGGTCTGTCAAAAAACAGGGATTAGCGAAAACCCCAACGCATGCGCGAAGGCGCGCCAGAGACGGACCTGCGCCAGACGGGCTGGAAGCCGGCCGCCTCAAGAAGATCGCCGCCGACAGAACCGCGGGAGCGGCCGGAGCGGCTCTTGAGCATCAAATGGCCGCCTGAGGCGCCCGCCGTGGTATCCAGCGAGCCCTCGGGGTTGAATGCAGTGGAAGACGCCCGGCGAGGCTGGATCCGAAGTCCGATCGAGCCGGGCGTCAGCCGCGTCAGGGTTGCCGGAACATGCTCAGGGGGCCCGCTGTCCGCCTTCACGCGCAGTCGGCGCGGCGACGGGGCTGGCATTGAGGAACCCCCAGACGAAGTCGACCTGCAGCACGTCGAGTGTGCCGCTGTTGTTGTCGTTGTTGAACCAGGCGGGATTCGGGATGCCGTGGTAGCTCAATGCGTAGCCGTAGTCGGACTGGTCCTTGTTGAACACGCTCAGCCGAAAGAAGCTGGCCTGATCGCGTTCGACGTGGATGCCGGCGCGGGCGTGGCAGGTGACGCAACTCGAATTGTTCATGAAGCCAGCCTCTGTGATGGAGTTGCCCAGCACAGTCTTTCGACCCATGGCATTCGTGAAATCGACCTGCGAACCCTTGAGCCGGTAGCTGCGCCAGCCCAGGTCGGAGATGGATGGCTGATCGCTGCGCGTGCTCGCGGTGGTGCCGATGCCCAGCACCTTGAAGACTTGATCGAGCCCGGGGCGAATCGCCTCCGTCGGGTACAGCTTGTCGTGATCAAAAACGGTGGACGACGACATGATGAGCCCATCCGACTTCACGTGCGGCGCGATGTAGTTGCGGGCCACGCCAGCAGGAAGCGCGTCGGTGGACGCGTAGCCGTAGGAGTCGTTGCAGCCGATGAAGTCGCACCGGCCCGGCATGGCGATATGCTCGAACGTCGTCCATACCCAGTTCGGCGTGTCCTTGGACGAGATGTGGAACGCCATCAAGTAGTGAACGCCCGTTAGCTTGCAGATATCCTTCCCGCTCTTGGGGTCGGGGACCCGTGTGATCATTTTCTGCGTGACGAACGGCTTTTCGCTGGTGTTCGCAATGCCGAGCTTCTTCGCGATGCCCTCATACAGCCAGTTGCTCTTGATCATGATCGCATCCGGCGGAAAGTCGATCTTGCCCAGCTTGGCCGGCTGACCCTGACCGACGGAACGACTGTCCATGGCGTACGGCGCGTTCTTCTGCTGATTCGCATTGTTGGCCGCGAAGACGTCGGCAACCCCGTTGCTGTTATAGAGATTGTTCTCGAACAGATAGTCGTGGAAGGCACGGTTACGGATGCTGACCTCGGAGTTGGTCTGGCGAATCACCCTGCCGAGGCTCTCGTAGGTCTTGGGCACCAGCGTTTCCACCATGGATGCCTGGCACTCAGGCAACTCGAGGACCGAGGCGTTCGATGACTGCGCTGCCTTGAATTCCGTCACCATCTTGTCCAGGTCAACCGGCGAGGTCAGTTCCTGCAAATGCTGCGTCAAGGCCGGTCGGCCGATCCGGAGCACCGGCGCGACCGCCGCCGGCGCGACCGCGTTCGAGTGCTTAGCGGTATGGGGGGGGAAAGTTGGACAATGCAGTGGGTCGTTCGTCGAGGAATGCGGGGTGCAACAGTTGGTGCCGGTCTTGTCCGAGCAAAGCGGCCACGGATCGTCTGGCCAGTTCTGTTTTTCGTCGGCCCAATCGCTCCAGAACCTGTCGTGCACGACGGTGGCGAACAGGCGCCAAGACGTCATGTCCGGGCAAGTCATGGCGGGGTTGCTGATACGCTGATCGACCGACCACTTGCCGTTCTTGTCGACCTCCATCTTGCAGTGCTCGTTATCGCGCACGTCCGCCAGGTAGTACATCGAATAGTCGATTCCGCTTGGCTTCTTTGCCTGCGCGTGGGCGGTCGGTGACAGCATGAACACGAAACCGGCCAGCACCGCCGCCAGGCAGGACCGGAGCGAGATCACGGAACGGCGGGCGTGGACTGCGGTACTGAGGCTCTGCTCATGCCCTCCCTGGGCAATCGCAATGGGCGTGCCGATCATCATTTCTCCTGTTGTGGGGCTCGTTTGATTGGATACGCCTGCTGCGTCCGCTTGCCGCAGAGATCATCGATCGGCCTCAGCCTCATCTCTGGTGGAAATCGGCCGCGACCACCTCAACCCGGGTCCCACAAGCCATCCACGGCGAAGCCTGTCACGCAGACAGGTCGTGATCAGAAGCCTTGGTCGGCCCCATCCATCCCGCCAATGAAATCTTTCTTGATCTGATAGACCGAGGACGTATCGTTGCGCCGACCGACTCAACGCAGGCGCGTCCCGCAGCGACGCACGCCTGCATCGAGCGCCACGGTGCGCCGCCGGCCGGAAGCCAAATGGCGTTGCAGCAGATCACCAAGGGGGTTTGTCCCGGACTCGGTGCGGTCGGTATGGACGCCCCGCGTCATCTCCGGTTCGATGACGGCGGCCCAAGCGCGAGCGCGAGTGCCTGAGATTTTGTGGGGAAACGGCAAGAGAACATTGGCCACGCCGTCGGCAGCGGACCCGCGCATGTGGCGCGTGGTGCCAATCTGGAGCAGCCGTTCCGATTCAGCGAGGGTGCAAAATTCCGCGTGAGAGTTCCCAACCCCGAAAATGAAGAAAGCCAGCACGAGGCTGGCTTTCCGAATTGGGTGGCGATGTGGAC
Organism: Ralstonia pseudosolanacearum; assembly: GCF_024925465.1. Taxonomy (NCBI): domain Bacteria; kingdom Pseudomonadati; phylum Pseudomonadota; class Betaproteobacteria; order Burkholderiales; family Burkholderiaceae; genus Ralstonia; species Ralstonia pseudosolanacearum. The sequence continues at coordinate 2,437,995 of NZ_CP103852.1, forward strand.
AAACAAGCCACCGCCATCGAACAGCTTGATCGGTGTGTCGGCAGGCTTGGCGTTGCGGATTGCGATGTGGGTGAGCGGGGCTATCGGATGTACCCTCAGAAATACCCCCACGTACCCTCGGATATCCATGCACCTTATCGGACAGCGCTGGAAAGAAAAAACCCGCGAAGCCTTAAGCTTTCGCGGGTTTTTGGACTTCCAGGGAACTCACCGGAAGTGTATTTGGTGGGTGGTACAGGGATTGAACCTGTGACCCCTGCCGTGTGAAGGCAGTGCTCTACCGCTGAGCTAACCACCCGAATGCGGTGAAAACGCGATTATGGCAAAAGGCAGGGACCGTGTAAAGCCCCCGCTGCATTTTTTTCATCAGCCCGCCCGCGGCGCGACTTCCGGAGCCTCCCGGGACCAGACCGTCTTGCCGCCGCTGGCCTTGTCGATCTCCTTGAGCACGGTCGCGTGTGCCGCGGCTTCCGCTTCGGTCGCCAGCAGGATCGGCAGCTCCAGGCCGCTCAGGTCGATCACGGCGGCCTCGGCGGCGGCCGTCTCGCCGCTCTCGAGCATGTCGATCACCAGCGTATTCTGGCCGCGCGTCATGGCCAGATAGACTTCGGCCAGCAGTTCCGCGTCCAGCAAGGCGCCGTGCAGCGTACGGTGGGCATTGCTCACGCCGAGGCGGTCGCACAGCGCGTCCAGCGAGTTGCGCTTGCCGGGGAACATCCGGCGCGCGTCGAGCAGCGTGTCGATGTGGCCGGCCAGATGCTCGCGGAACGACGGCAGCCCCAGCCGCTTGAACTCCATGTCGAGGAAGCCCAAGTCGAACGCGGCGTTATGGATGATCGCCTCGGCGCCCTGCACGTAGTCCCGGATCTCGTCGACGACCTCGGCGAACTTGGGCTTGTCGGCGACGAACTCGTTGGTGATGCCGTGCACCGCCATGGCGCCGGCGTCGATCTGGCGCTCGGGGTTGAAGTAGAAATGCAGGTTGCGGCCGGTCAGCCGCCGGTTGACCAGCTCCACGCAGCCGATTTCGATCACGCGGTCGCCGGTGGCGGCATTCAGGCCGGTGGTTTCGGTATCGAGGACGATCTGTCGCATCGCGCGCTCCGTATCGGTTACTTGAAGACGACGGTCTTGTGGCCGTTCAGCAGGATTCGGTGCTCGGCGTGCCACTTCACGGCGCGGGCCAACGCCACGCACTCCACGTCGCGGCCCACGGCGGTGAGCTGCTCGGGGTCCATGCTGTGGTCCACCCGCTCGATCTCCTGCTCGATGATGGGGCCCTCGTCCAGTTCGGCCGTGACGTAGTGCGCCGTCGCGCCGATCAGCTTCACGCCCCGCTCGTGCGCCTGGTAGTAGGGCTTGGCGCCCTTGAAGCTCGGCAGGAACGAGTGGTGGATGTTGATGGCGCGGCCTTCGAGCTGGCGGCACAGGTCGTCCGACAGGATCTGCATGTAGCGCGCGAGCACGACCAGGTCGATCTGCTGCTCTTCGATGAGTTCCCGGATGCGCGCTTCCTGCTGGGCCTTCTGCGCATCGGTGCCCTTGAGCAGCGGCAGATGCAGGAACGGCACGTCGTAGGAAGCAGCCAGCTGGTAGAAATCGCGGTGGTTGGAGACGATGGCCGCGATCTCGATCGGCAACTGGCCGGCGCGCGCGCGGAACAGCAGATCGTTCAGGCAATGGCCGATCTTCGAGACCAGGATCATCACGCGCGGCTTGACCGCGGCATCGAACATGCCCCACTGCATCGAGAAGCGCTCGCCGATGGGCGCGAAGCGCTCGCGCAGCGCCTGCAGGTCCAGCGGCTGGCCCTGCGGCACGAAATGCACCCGCATGAAGAAGCGGCCCGTGAACTCGTCGCCGAACTGGTCGGAGTCGAGGATGTTGCAACCCTGCTCGAACAGCAGGCCGGACACGGCGTGGACGATGCCGGGCTGGTCCGGACAGGACAGCGTGAGAATGAAACCGGAGTGACTCATCAAGCGTTTATCGATTGTTGTCGGGCGCGAAGCGCTGCGGCACAAGGCGCTGCAGGGCATCGAGGGTGACGAGCGTGGCATCCACCGTCATCGCGCAGTCCGCCATGATATCAAGGGCCGTATCGACATTCGCGCGCAGGTGGCCGGCGACCTCGCCGTCCTGGTTGACGGGCAGGAAGTCCGCCGGCAGCGTCAGGTCGAAGACGAACAGGGTTTCGTTCTGGATGCCCTCCGGCACAGCGCGCAGCACGTCGAGCGTGCCGCGCTCCACCAGCCCCGCGGTCAGGCCGGCGCGGATGCCAGCCTCTTCCCAGCATTCCTTCTCGAGCGCGCCGCGCGCATCGAAGCCGTGGCCGATGCCGCCTGCGACGAGGCTGTCCCACATGCCGGGGTCGATCGGCTTGGACTCGGCCCGCCGGGCCAGCCACAGCGTGGCCTCGGGTGCGTCGATGATGCCGTTCATGTGCGCGGCATAGGTGCGGATGCCGAAAAACCGCGCGGCGGCGCGCTCGATCAGGGCCAGCGGCGGCGTGCCCCAGCCGGTATCGACGGTGAAGCGCTCGTCGCGCCAGCCGCGGATGTACCCTTCGTCCGCCAGGCGCGCGATCACCTCCTCCAGCGCGGCCGTGCGTGCGGCGGCGGTATCCAGCGTATCGCACAGGCCGACCCGATCGGCGCCGACCTCGAACCACTGCGGCCAGCGCGTCAGCAGCGCGGCACGCTCGGCGTCAAGCCAGCCCACCGCCTGCCCGGCGACGATCCAGGGCCGCAGCGTGAGCGCATCGAAGCGGTTTCGGGCCGCCAGCCCCATGGCAACCCGTTGCACGCGGGGATCGGTCACACCGGCACCCCACCGCCGTCTACGCCACTAGAGCTTTCCGTGCCACGCGCGTCGCGCGATAATGCGCCGTTATCTAAAGCCGCCATCAGAACCGGAGAGTAAAGGATGGATGAAATCGACGAGCTGTCGGATCTGCCGACCCCACGCTTCATCTGGGGATTCGCCATTGCCGTCACACCGTCCGGCGAGGTGTCGCACGACGAGTTCGAATACCTGACGCATACCCGCGCGCCGCGCTTCACCTGCCGCGTGGTCGAACTGGAGGATATGCCCGCCGAGCCGGAAGAGGACGGCGACATCGATGGTCGCATCGTCCATTTCGACAACCCCAAGAGGATGTTCTATATCACCGACCTGGGTCTGGCATTGATGAATTTCACGCTGTTCGACAGGGTCGACAGCAAGGCCAAGCTCAAGAAGGCCTGCGACGACGCCATCGCCGACTGGCTGACGCGCCGCGACTTCCTCGATTCGGAGCCTGAAGACGACGAGGAGTGAACCGGCGCCTCAGGCCTCGCCTGCGTCGTCCTCGAAGCGCAGGTCGGCCATGCGGATGTCGTCGTATGAGCGCCCTGCGTCCAGCAGGGCCAGCACCCGTGCCCGCACCCGGCCCTTCTGCGCCCGCAGCGCGGGGGCCGACAGCGCCGGATTCTGGCTGGTGTGGTGCAGGTACAGCATCTTGTAGGTGAGCTGGCTCACCATCCACTGCTGCTGCACGCGGCGGCGAGCGGCCTGGTCGGCCTCGAGCGCCTCGACCTGCTCCAGCAGCGCCGCGAACGCACGCGCCACGTTGGCCGAGGAGACGGCCTCCCCGCGCATATGCCGCTTGGCCAGCGTCTGCGCCTCGTGGAACGGCATGCCCTCCGTCTCGACGAAGCGCTCGACGTTCTGGTTGAGCAGCGGCAGTTGCCGCGTCACCTGGGCCGACACCGCGCTCAGCGTCTCCTGGGCACGGCGGATGGACTCCTCCAACATTTCATTACGGCCTTGCAACATATCGATCGCTGACACCTCGTGGGACGGATCGGCCGGCTTGTTGGCGTCCATGGTCTTTCTCCGGGGGGCGCCCGACACAAACGACGCCAGGCGAAGAAAGCGAATTGTAAAGCCCCTCGGGCCTCGTGGAAACAGACGGTTACATCTGTGGAGCCTTCTTCCCTTTTATTTTTTGCTGACAAAATCTCAATAAAATCTCAACAAAATAATCCACCTGTAACGGATTGCCCTGGATCAACGCCGCGCCACCCTGCACCGGGTAAAATGCCGGTCCGCGCGCAATCGTTGCGCCCATCGCTGACCGCCCAAGCGCGGCAAGGAACTCGCCTTGATCAAATGGATTCTCGTGGCCCTGTACCTGGGCTCCATCCTGTACGTACACTTTCGCGGCAAGGTGCGCCTGAAAATCTGGCGCCAGATGCTGGACCACTCCGCCGTGGTGGCCCCGGTCAATTGCTTCATGTACGCCTTCTCGGGCGTGCCGCAGACGCCGTACGTGCCGGTCGACCGCTTCCCCGACCTAGAGAAGCTGCAGGCCGCCTGGCCGCAGATCCGCGACGAGGCCCTCGCCCTGGCCAACCTGCGCAAGATCAAAGCCGCCGACAAGAACGACGACGCCGGCTTCAACTCCTTCTTCAAGAATGGCTGGAAGCGCTTCTACCTGAAGTGGTATGAAGCCAGCCACCCGTCCGCCGAGCAGCTGTGCCCGAAGACGGTGGCCCTGCTGCGCGAGCTGCCGAGCGTGAAGGCGGCGATGTTTGCCGAGCTGCCGCCGGGCGGCAAGCTCAACCCGCACCGCGATCCGTTCGCGGGCTCGCTGCGCTACCACCTGGGCCTGGCCACGCCCAACGACGACCGCTGCTTCATCGAGGTCGACGGCGAGCGCCACAGCTGGCGCGATGGCCAAGGCGTGGTGTTCGACGAGACCTACCTGCACTGGGCACAGAACATCAGCGACAAGGACCGCCTGATCCTCTTCTGCGACATCGAGCGCCCGATGAAGTACGGCTGGGCGCAGCGCGTCAACAAGTGGCTCGGCCGCAAGGTGATGACGGCCGCCAGCTCACCCAACGATGAAGGCGACCAGACCGGCGGCATCAACAAGCTGTTCCGCTATGTCTGGCTGATGGGCCAATACCGCCGCCGCTTCAAGGCGTGGAACCGCAAGGTCTACTACGTGGTGAAGTTCGGGCTGATCATCGGCGGGGTGGCGCTGATCATCTGGATCTGACCGTCGCGCGCCGCGCAGAACATGCAGGAAGACCGGCTTCGGCCGGTCTTTTCCATTGCGCGCGCCAACCAGACGCGTCATGCCGGCCCGGCTTGCGCTGGCGCAGGCGGGCGCGAAAAAGCGCGACCGGGGGCACAAATCTCGTCTAATGTCAGGAACTAGGCGCATGGCCACGGCGTCTCGTATGGCGGGCACGCCGCTTGCTGCCGGGTAAATGACACCCGTTACCGATGGCATGGCATCCGCCGCTGGCTGTCATCGCGTGGCCGCGTCGCCCCCTTTCACTACAGAGAGACCGATCGCCATGGACAAGAAGCTTCTCAGCCGTCGTACCGCCGCCACCCTCGCCGCCGTCGCGCTGCTGGGCACGCAACTCGCGGCCTGCACGACCACCAGCCCGAGCGCGCAGGGCTCGGACGTGATGACGTCCACCAACAAGCACGCCACCACCAACTCGCAAGCGGACTCCACGCTGTCGCGCCTGTACAGCACCGCCGACGGCTCGCGCGAACTGGTCTCGCGCGCCAAGGGCGTGCTGGTGTTCCCGTCGGTGCTCAATGCCGGCTTTGTGATCGGGGGGCAGTACGGCGAAGGCGTGCTGCGCAGCGGCAGCCGTCCGCTGGGCTACTACAACATCGCCTCCGCTTCGATCGGCTTCCAGGCCGGCGCCCAGTCGCGAGCGCTCATCATCCTGTTCATGACGGACGAGGCACTGAACAAATTCCGCGCCAGCCAGGGCTGGACCGCCGGCGTCGACGCCACCGTGGCGCTCGCCAAGATCGGCGCCAATGGCGCGGTGGATACCAACACCGCCCGGCAACCGGTGATCGGCTTCGTGCTGACCAATGCGGGCTTGATGGCCGGGGCCTCGGTCGAGGGCACGAAGATCACCAAGCTGAACGAGTGAGCAGCGCGACTGCCACCACACGAACCGCCGTCCTGTACGGTGGTTTTTTTTTGCCCGGATGCGCCCCGGAATCCCCCCGCTACACCGGGAGTGTTCACGTTTTGCGACATAGGTGAATTTTCTTGAGAATGTCGAGACATCACTCCGGTTCTCCGCTAGGATGCGGCGCCGCACCATTCAAGTGCGCCAATTCCGTTTTGATAAAACATTCACTTAGTAAAAGGGGGGGACATGACGGCGCATAAATCCGTCCTGCGCAACCGTATCGCTTGCGCACTGTCCATGAGCCTGGCACTGGTCTGCGGCCCAGTGCTGGCAGAACCGGGTATCACCGACACCAAAATCCTGATCGGCCAGACCGCCGGCTTCACCGGACCGGCCGGCGAGCAGGTCAAGGAGATGACGCGCGGCGCCCAGCTGTATCTCGACGCGGTGAACCGTGCCGGCGGCGTCTACGGCCGCAAGATCGAGCTGATCTCGGAAGACGACGGCTTCGATGCCAATCTCTCGAAGCAGCGCGCGCACACGCTGCTCATCGACAAGCAGGTCTTCGCGCTGTTCCTGTCGCGCGGCACGCCCAATACCGAGGCCATCATGAGCGAGGCGCGCGCGGTCGGTGCGCCCATGGTGGCGCCGTCGACGGGGGCATCGATCTTCTTCGACCGGCCCGATCCGCTGGTGTTCGTGGTCCGCGCCAAGTACCAGACCGAGATCGCAGAGCTGGTCCACCATTTCGAGACGCTGGGCCTGAAACGCCTGGTGCTGGTGAACGTCAACGACTCGTTCGGCAAGGACACCGAGGCCGGTTTCAATACGGCCACGCAGCATCTGGCGCCCAGCGCGCATCAGATCGTCACCGTCGACCGGCTGAAACCGGACATCGAGAAAGCGACCGCGGACATCGGGAAATTCACGCCCAATGCCGTGATCCTGGCCTGCGCGGGCACCACCGCGCAAGCACTGGCCGAAGCGCTCACCAAGCACGGCACCGTGTCGCAGATGGCAACGCTGTCGAACAATTCGAGCACGGCCTTCGCGCGATCGCTCGGAAACATGGCGCGCGGCATGATGGTGACGCAGGTGATGCCGTCGCCGGTGCGCGCGACCTCGCCGATCGGCCGTGAGCTGACCGCCAGCGCCAAGGCTGCCGGCGTGATGCCGTCCTACGGCATGATGGAAGGCTATGCCTCCGCCAAGCTGCTGGTCGAAGGGCTGAAGCGCGCCGGCAAGACGCCGACTCGCGCCAGCTTCGTGGCCGGGCTGGAAGCCGCCGGCACGATCGACCTGGGCGGACTGGACATCCGCAACGGCCGCAACAACCACAAGGGTTCGAGCTTTGTGGAAATCACGGTGATCGGTCCGCACGGCACGTTCATCAAATAAGTGCATCTCGCACGCGGCGAGGCTTCATCCGGGGGCATAGGGCTTGCCCTCGGAAATCACATGAGCACATAAGAAAATACTATTTGGAACCCACATACTGCCTCTACCAGAATGCACCGACTCTATGCATTGATGGGAAGCAAGCAGGTAGTAGATGGAACTCCGACAACTCGAAGCCTTTGCCGCCGTCATGTCGACGGGCAGCGTCACCGCAGCGGGCAAGCTGCTGGGACGCTCCCAACCGGCCATCAGCCGGCTCATCCAGGACCTGGAAGCGGAGATCGGCTACGCGCTGTTCACCCGCTCGGGGCCGCGCGTATCGCCCACCGAGCAGGGCTTCCTGCTTTACGAAGACGTCGAACACACCCTGATCAGCCTGCGCCAGATCCGCACGCGCGCCGAGGAAATCGCGCGCGGCGAGGCGCGGCCGCTGCGCCTGGCGGCCACCTCGGCGCTGGCGGCCGGGCTACTGCCGGCGGCCCTGGCCGATGACGCCGAACTCGGCCGGCACATCCAGATCCGCAGTGCATCGCCCGAGCAGGTGGTACATGCGGTGCTGACCGGCGCGGCCGACCTGGGCGTCAGCAGCCTGCCGCTGGAGCACCGCGGCGTGACCGTGCATTGGATTGGCGAAGCAGCCTGCGTGGCCGCCGTGCAGGCAGGCGATCCGCTGGCCGCGGGCGACCGCGTGGCGCTGGCCGACTGCAGCGGGCGCCGCATCATCACCATGCACAACCCGTATCGGCTGCGGCGCCGGCTGGACTTCGCCCTGGCGCAGGCCGGCGTCACGCCCGCCGAGCTGATCGAGACCAATGCGTCGTTCAATGCCCTGACCACCGTGCGCGCGGGCCTGGGCGTGGCGCTGCTGGAACCCGTCACGGCCTACGGCGTGCCGATCGAGGGCGTGACGGTGCGCCCGATCGATGTGAGCATCCCCTTCTTCTTCGGCGTGATCACGCCCGAGGCGCGCCGGCCGTCGCCGGCCGTGACCGCGCTGATCGACACCCTGTCCCGGGCCGCGCAGCGCCTGCTGCCCGATTGCAAGCTGCATGACCCGGCCCGCCACGCCAGCGTGCTGCAGGTGCTGTACGGCGAACCGGTCAACGAAACCGAAGGCGCGTCCGCATGACCGCGGGCCCGCAAGCACACGGCCACGCGCCGCAGGCCGCCGGACTGGCGGCACTGGAAGCCCGCCTGCGCCAGGATCTCGCCTGGCTCGAACTGCCCGCCAAACCCTGGACACTGCCGCACACGCTGGACGGGCAGCCCGTGCTCGACGTCGCCATCATCGGCGGGGGCATGGCGGGCCTGGCCGCGGCGACGGCGCTCAAGCATCTCGGCATCGGCGCGGTGGTGTTCGACCGCGCGCCCGAAGGCTACGAAGGCCCGTGGGCGACCACCGCCCGCATGGAAACGCTGCGCTCGCCCAAGCAGCTGACCGGCCCCGCGCTGGGCCTGCCCGCGCTGACGTTCCGGGCCTGGTTCGAGGCGCAATTCGACGCCGATGCGTGGGAGACGCTCGACAAGATCCCGCGCCTGCAATGGATGGACTACCTGCGCTGGTACCGCCGCGTGCTGCAGCTGGAGGTCCGCAACGCGCATCACGTCAGGACCGTGCAGCCGCGCGCCGACGGTGCGGTCGAGCTGACCATCGACACGCCGGACGCCACCGGGCAGCGCGTGCTGGCGCGCCGCGTGGTGCTGGCCACCGGCCGCGACGGCCTGGGCGGCCCGGCCGTGCCGGCGTTCGCGCACCGCCTGCCGCGCCGCTGGTGGGCGCATTCGTCCGATGCGATGGAGTACGGCGCGCTGGCGGGCAAACGGGTGGGCGTGATCGGCGCGGGCGCGTCGGCCATGGATTCGGCCGCCACCGCGCTGGAAGCCGGCGCCGCGAGCGTCGATCTGCTGATTCGTCGCCCCGACCTGCCCCGCATCAACAAGGGCAAGGGCGCGGGCAGCCCGGGGCTGGTCCATGGCCACCAACATCTGCCGGACGCCTGGAAATGGCGCATCCGCCATTACATCAACGCCGAGCAGGTGCCGCCGCCGCGCGGCAGCACGCTGCGCGTGTCGCGGCATCCGAACGCGCGCTTCAACCTCGGCTGCCCCGTGCTGGGCGTGGACGAGCACGACGGGGCCCTGCACGTAGCAACGCCCAAGGGCGTGTTCCGCCTCGACTTCCTGATCTTTTCGACGGGCTTTCGCCTCGATTGGGCGGCGCGCCCCGAGTTCAGCGCGCTCGCGCCGCACGTGCGCCTCTGGCGCGACCGCTACACGCCCCGCCCCAGCGAGGAGGACACGGAACTGAGCGACTCGCCCGACCTCGGCCCCGCCTTCGAATTGCGCGAGAAGACACCCGGCCAGCTGCCGGGGCTGTCGCGCGTGCATTGCTTCTGCTACCCGGCCTCGCTCACGCACGGCAGCGTCTCGGGCGACATCCCGGCCATCAGCGAAGGCGCGCGCCGGCTGGCGCAGGGCATCGCCGGGCTGCTGTACCAGGAAGACATCGAAGGCCACTACGCCGCGATGCAGGCCTACGCCGAGCCGGAACTCTTCGGCGACGAGTGGACGCCCGCGCCGCCGCCGCAGTCCGAGCCGGCCCTACCGGCTGCCGCGGCCGCCGCCCGCGAGGCCGCGCGATGACGGGCTGGCTGATCCGCCGTATCGGCCAGGCGCTGCTGGTGGTGCTGGTGATGACGGTGATCGTCTTCGTCGGCCTGCACGCCATCGGCAACCCGGTCGACATCCTGATCGGCCAGGACGTGGACCAGGTCGACCGCGCGCGCATCATCGCCGAGCTGGGCCTGGACCAGCCGCTGTGGCAGCAGTACCTCGCCTTCCTCAACGGCGCGCTGCACGGCAACCTCGGCAAGAGCTTCGTCTACAACGAGCCGGCCATCCAACTGATCCTGCAGCGCCTGCCGGCCACGCTGGAGCTGGCCTTCGCGGCGCTGATCATTGCGGTGACGATCGGGGTGCCGCTGGGGCTGGTCGCCGGGCTGTATCCGGGCCACCCGGTGTCGCGGCTGCTGATGACGGGCAGCGTGGTGGGCTTTTCGCTGCCGACCTTCTGGGTCGGGCTGATGCTGATCATGGCCTTCAGTGTGAGCCTGGGCTGGCTGCCGGCCAGCGGGCGCGGCGAAACGGCCGGCTTCCTGGGCGTGCAGTGGTCGTGGCTGACGGCCGACGGGCTGCGGCACCTGCTGTTGCCGGCGCTCAACCTGTCGCTGTTCAAGCTGTCGCTGGTGCTGCGGCTGACCTCGGCCGGCGTGCGCGAGGTGGTGCCGCAGGACTTCGTCAAGTTCGCGCGGGCCAAGGGGCTGTCGCCGCTGCGCGTGGTGCTGGCCCACGTGCTGCGCAACACGCTGATCCCGCTGGTGACGGTGCTGGGGCTGGAGCTGGGCTCGACCATCGCCTTCGCGGTGGTGACGGAGAGCATCTTCGCGTGGCCCGGCGCGGGCAAGCTGATCCTGGACAGCATCAATACGCTGGACCGCCCGGTGATCGTCTCCTACCTGATCGTGGTGGTGTGCCTGTTCGTGTCGCTGAACCTGATCGTCGATGTCCTGTACCGCCTGCTCGACCCGCGCGTGCGCGCCGCGGATGGCATGGAGGCCGCGGCATGAGCACGTCCCCGCAGACCGCCGCGCCCACCCGGGCCGGCGTCGGCCCCGCGCCGCGCAGGCAATCGCCGTGGCGACGCGTGGCGGCGGATTTCGTGACCTCGAAAGCCGCCGTGTTCGGCCTCGCCGTCGTCGTGCTGCTGGCGGCGGCTGCGCTGGCGGCGCCGTGGATCACGCCGCAGAACCCCTACGACCTGATGCAGCTGGACGTGCTGGACGCGCGCCTGGCGCCGGGCTCGCCCAACGGCACGGGCACCTTCACGTACTGGCTCGGCACCGACGGCCAGGGGCGCGATCTCTATTCGGGCATTCTCTATGGGCTGCGCATCAGCCTGGGCGTGGGGATCGGCTCGGCCGCCGTGGCGGCGGTGATCGGCACACTGCTGGGGCTGATCGCGGCCTACGCGGGCGGCAAGGTCGACAGCCTGATCATGCGCACGGTGGACCTGCTGCTGTCGTTCCCGTCGGTGCTGGTGGCGATGATGATCCTCGCCTACCTCGGCAAGAGCATCACCAACGTGGTGATGACGCTGGTGCTGCTGGAATGGGCGTACTACGCGCGCACCGTGCGCGGCCAGGCGCTGGTCGAGCGCCGCCGCGAATACGTGGAGGCGGCGCGCTCGCTCGCCCTGCCCGGCTGGCGCATCGCGCTCCGGCACATTCTGCCCAACTGCCTGCCGCCGCTGATCGTGGTGGGCACGCTGCAAGTGGCGCGCGCGATCACGCTGGAGGCGACGCTGTCGTTCCTGGGCCTGGGCGTGCCGATCACCGAGCCGTCGCTGGGCCTGCTGATTGCCAACGGCTACCAATACATGCTGTCGGGCCAGTACTGGATCAGCGTCTATCCGGGCCTCGCGCTGCTGCTGGCGCTGGTCGCCATCAACCTGGTGGGCGACCGCCTGCGCGAGGTGCTCAACCCGAGGGCGCACCGATGAGCGCCGCCGACCCGACGCTGCAGGTGCGCAACCTGCGTACCCATTTCTTCACGCGCGACGGCGTGCTGCCGGCGGTGGACGACGTGTCGTTCTCGCTGGCGCGCGGACGCATCCTGGGGCTGGTGGGCGAATCGGGCTCGGGCAAGTCGGTGACGGGCTTTTCCATCATGGGGCTGGTCGATCCGCCCGGCCGCGTGGTCGGCGGCGAGATCCTGTTCCAGGGCCGCGACCTGGCCCGGCTGCCGGCGCGCGAGCTGCGCAGGCTCCAGGGCAACCGCATCGCCATGGTCTTCCAGGACCCGATGATGACGCTCAACCCGGTGCTGCGCATCGAGGCCCAGATGGTCGAGGCGGTGCGCGCGCACAGCGGCATGCGCCACGCCCAGGCCCGCGAGCACGCGCGCGACACGCTGGGCCTGATGGGCATTCCGAGCCCGGACGAGCGGCTGCGCGCGTATCCGCATCAGCTCTCGGGCGGCATGCGCCAGCGCGTGGCGATCGCCATCGCGATGCTGCATCGCCCCGACCTGATCATTGCCGACGAGCCGACCACCGCGCTGGACGTGACCATCCAGGCGCAGATCCTGTCGGAGGTGCAAAAGCTGGCGCGCCAGCACGGCACCGCGCTGATCTGGATCACGCACGACCTGTCCGTCGTCGCCGGCCTCGCCGACGAGGTGGCGGTGATGTACGCCGGCCGCATCGTCGAGCATGGCCCGGTGGATGCCGTGCTCGACGCGCCCCTGCATCCGTACACCCGGGGCCTGATCGACAGCCTGCCCAGCGAGAACCGGCGCGGCCGGCGCCTGCGACAGATACCGGGCATGACGCCCAGCCTGCTGGCGCTGCCGCCCGGCTGTGCCTTCGCGGCGCGCTGCCCGCGTGCCACCGAGGCCTGCGGCGTACGCCCGGAGATCACACAGCACAGCACCGGCCGCCTCGTGCGCTGCTTCCACCCCGACACGTTGTCTGCCGCCACGCGGGAGGTCGCATGACCACGCCGCTGGTGGAACTCAAGCAGGTCAGCAAGCGCTTCGGCGAGCGCAGGATCGGCCCGGGTGGCCGTGTGCTGCAGCGCCTGGGCCTGGCGCAGCCGCCCGCCGTGGTCCGCGCGGTGGACGGCATCGACCTGGCGATCCGGCCGGGCGAAGTGGTCGGCCTGGTCGGCGAGTCGGGCTGCGGCAAGTCGACGCTCGGCCGCATCGCGGCGGGGCTGATGCCGCCGTCCGACGGCGAGGTGCATGTCGACGGCAAGGCGCTCGTCGGCCTGCCCGCCGACGCAGCGCGCGCGGCCCGCCTGAAGATCCAGATGATCTTCCAGGACCCATACGCCAGCCTCAACCCGCGCCTGCGCGTGGAAGACATCATCGGCGAGGCGGCGCGCGTGCACGGCCTGACCGACCGCGCCGGCTTTGCCGACTACGTGGCCGCGCAGATGCAGCGCGCCGGCCTCGACCCGGCCCTGCGCGACCGCTATCCGCACCAGTTCAGCGGCGGCCAGCGGCAGCGCATCGGCATCGCCCGCGCGCTGGCGGTGCAGCCGTCGATGCTGGTGTGCGACGAGGCGGTGGCGGCGCTGGACGTGTCGATCCAGGCGCAGATCCTGAACCTGTTCATGGACCTGCGCGAGCAGCTGAACCTGACCTATCTCTTCATCAGCCACGACCTCGGCGTGGTGGAGCACCTGTCGGACCGCGTGGTCATCATGTACCTGGGCCGCGTGGTGGAATCGGCCAGCGCGCAAGAGGTGTTCAGCCGCCCCAACCATCCGTACACGCAGACACTGCTGGCGGAGATTCCGCGCCTGTCGGCCCGGCACAAGACCTTCACCGCCCTCCAGGGCGAGATGCCGAGCCCGCTGAATCCGCCGCCCGGCTGCCATTTCCACCCGCGCTGTCCGCACGCCATGCCGCGCTGCAAGACCGAAGCGCCGACGCTGCGCGGCATCGCCGTCAACCATGTTAGCGCGTGCCACCTGAACGACGGCCACTAAGCCGAACCCAAGCCGCACCCACCCAGAACATCAACAACAGGACCGAATGTGAAACGCCTCCTTGCCTCTTCGCTGGCCGTTGCCCTGCTGGCCGCCGCCGCACTCCCGGGCCCGGCCGGCGCCCAGACGCTCAGCATCGGCTTTGCCGATCCGCTGTCGTCGCTCGACCCGCAGCTCAACAACCATGCCGGCGACCGCTCGGTCGACGTGCACTTCTGGGACCTGCTGGTCGAGAACAAGTGGAACCGGCTGCAGCCCGGCCTGGCGCTGGCGTGGAAGCCGCTCGACCCGAAGACGTGGGAATTCAAGCTGCGCCCCGGCGTGAAATGGCAGGACGGCAAGCCCTTCACCGCCGATGACGTCATCTTCTCGTACCAGCGCGCGCGCAGCGTGCCGGGCAGCGTGGCGACCTTCGCGGGCTATCTGCGCACGGTCGAGTCGGTCAGCGCCAAGGATCCGCTCACGCTCATCGTCAAGACCACGATCCCCAACCCCGACCTGCCGCTGAACCTGGCCTCGGTGCACATCGTCAGCAAGCACATCGGCGAGAAGTCGAACACCGAGGACTACAACGCCGGCCGCGCCGTGGTCGGCACCGGCCCGTTCAAGTTCGTCGCGTACACGCCGGGCGACCGCGTGGTGATGGCGCGCAACGATGCCTACTGGGGCGGCAAGTCGCCGTGGGAGAAGGTCAACTACCGCTACATCAACAACGCCGCCGCGCGCACCGCCAACCTGCTGTCGGGCGAGGTGGACGTGATCGACAAGGTCTCGGTGGCCGACCTCGCGCGGCTACGCCAGTCGCCCGGCGTCAAGGTGTACGCCTACCCCGGCCTGCGCGTAATGCTGCTGCAGCCGAGCTTCCGCCAGGGCCCCAACGAATACCTCACCGGCAACGACGGCAAGCCGCTGCCGACCAACCCGCTACTGGACGTGCGCGTGCGCCGCGCGCTGTCGCTGGCGATCGACCGCAGGGCCATCGTCGACCGCATCCTGCAGGGCGCCGCCACGGTCGCCAACCAGTGGATGCCGGCCGACACCTTCGGCTACAACCCCGAGGTGAAGGACATCGCCTACGACCCCGCGCAGGCCAGGAAGCTGCTGGCCGAGGCCGGTTTTCCGCAGGGCTTCAACCTGGTGATGCACGTGCCGAACGACCGCTACCCGCAGGGCCCGGAAACGGCGCAGGCGGTGGCGCAGTTCTGGACGCGCATCGGCGTGAAAGCCAAGGTGGAAGTGGTGCCCTGGTCGGTCTACGCCGGCCGCGCCAACAAGAACGACTATGCGATGAGCATGCTGGCCTGGGGCAACGGCACCGGCGAAGCCAGCTACGCGCTGGTCAACGTGCTGGCCACGGTCGACGCCAAGAAAGGCCTGGGCGCCTCCAACTGGGGCCACTACAGCAACCAGGCGGTGGACCATGCGCTGGACGCCTCCACCGAGGCGTTCAACACCGAGACGCGCGCCGCCATCCTGCGCCACTCGGTCAAGCTGGTGTCGGACGACGTGGGCGTGCTGCCGCTGTACCACTACCAGAACGTCTGGGCCGCGAAGAAGGGCCTGAAGGTGACGCCGATGACCAGCGACCGCACCGCGGCCATGATGGTCACGCAGGACGGCAAGTAAGCGCGCCATGCCCCCCTCGCCCGCCATCGCGCTCAGCGTCGCGCCGGCCGACGACCTGATCGACGTGCCGCGCCGCATCGTCGTGACGGGGCTGGTGCCCGGCGCGCAGGTCGATCTCGCCGCACGGACGCTGCGCGGGCGAGCGGTGCCGTGGCACAGCCGCGCCGCCTTCATCGCCGATGCCGACGGCACCGTCGACCTGTCGCGCGATGCGCCCGTCTGCGGCGACTACGCCGGCGTCGACCCGATGGGCCTGGTGTGGAGCCAGCGCCCCGAAGGCGGCACGTCGCGCGAGGTCTTCGCGAGCGCCGCCACCGAGCCGCTGACCACGACGCTGACGGCCACCGCGCACGGCACGCCGGCCTGCGCGCGCTTCGTGCAGCGGCTGGCGGCGCCGGGCGTGACGCGCCACGACGTCCGCGACGACGGCCTGGTCGGGACGCTGTACCTGCCGGACCCGCACGCCCACCCCGGCCCGCGGCCGGCGGTGATGGTGCTCAACGGCTCCGGCGGCGGCATCAACGCGCCGCGCGCGGCGCTGTATGCCTCGCACGGATACGCCGCCTTCGCGCTGGCGTACTTCAAGGCGCCGGGGCTGTCGGACTACATCTCCAACACCCCGCTCGAATACTTCGAGCGCGGCCTCGCCTGGCTGCGCCGGCGCGTGCGGCCGCTGCACGATTTCGTGGCAGTGAGCGGTCAGTCGCGCGGCGGCGAGCTGGCGCTGCTGCTCGGGGCGACGTTTCCCGACGCCGTCTCGGCGGTGATCGGCTACGTGCCGGGTGCGGTGGTGCACAGCGCGCAGAATGCCGCCGATCCGGCCATCGGGCGCGAAGGCCCGACTTGGCTGTATCGCGGCCAGCCGCTGCCGCACCTGTGGGAAGGCAACCGCACCGCGACCTGGGCCCCGTTCGACGAAGGCGCGCCGCCGCACCGGCACGAACGCGCGATCCGCACGGCGCTGCGGGATGCGGATGCGGTCGAGCGCGCCCGCATCCGCGTCGAACAGACGCGCGGGCCGGTGCTGCTGCTGTCGGCCACCGACGACGGCTCGTGGCCGTCGAGCGACTACGCGCGCATGGCGGCCGCCCGGCTGGCCGAGGCGCGCCACCCGTACCCGGTCGTCCACCACGACTTCGCCGGCGCCGGCCACGCCATCGTCTTCCCCTATGTGCCGACCACGCAGCTGATCCATACGCACCCGGTGTCGGGCCGCATCACCACCGGCGGCGGCGAACCGTGCGCCAATGCTCGGGCTGACCTGCAATCCTGGGCCGCCGTGCGCCGCTTCCTGGCCGAGGCGGTGGCCGCGCGCGGGCGCCCCGTTTCCGACTCAGTTTCCGCCTCACGGAGTCTCTCCACCATGGCATCCACTGCCGTCAACGATGTCGTCGATCGGGCCGCCGGCCTGGACGACGGCAGCGCCACCCACACGCTGCGCCATGTGCGCGACAAGGTCGCCGTCGCCACGCAGGGCAGCCATGACACCCTGTTCGACGCGGCCCTGCCCGGCCTGACGCCGAGCGAACGCCTGCTGGTCGCCCTGTACGCCTGCCGCCTGACGCCCGCCCCCGAACTGGGCGCGCACTACCGCGCCCGGCTGGCCGAAACGCCGGTCGATGCGGCGGCCCTGCAGGCGGTCGAGCAGGGCGACCCGGCCACGCTGGCCGACGCCCGCCTGCGCGCCATCCTCGCCTTCACGCGCACGCTGATCGAACGCCCGCTCGACGGCGACCGCGACGCACTGCTGCGCCTGCCCGCCGCCGGCCTGGCCACGCCCGACGTGGTGACGCTGTCGCAGCTGATCGCTTTCCTGTCATACCAGACGCGGCTGGTGGCCGGCCTGCGCGCCCTGCGCGAGGCCAGCCAAGCCCATCCGACCGGCCAATCCGCCGCCTCCACGGAGACCGCAGCATGACCGAGCCCCTGCGCGCCCACGGCTTCACCAACGAATCCTTGGAATGGAAAGCCTGGCTGGACGTGGTCGACCTCGACCGCGCCACGCCCGAGCAGATCGCCGTGCTGGAAGAGAGCCACCCGAAGGCCAAGACCTCGGACTACTACCGCTTCCTGGTGCACCAGCCGGCGATCCTGCGCCAGCGCTCGGCGGCCTTCAACGCCATCATGTATGCGCCCGGCGGGCTGTCGCGCGCGGAGCGCGAGCTGGCCAGCACCGTGGTGTCGCGCGTCAACGGCTGCGTCTACTGCGCCGCCGTCCATGCGCAGCGCTTCGAGCAGCTCGCCAAGCGCCGCGACGTCATCCGGCAGGTCTTCGAAGACCCGCACACGGCCGGCACCAATGCACGCGAACGGGCCATCGCCCGCTTCTCGATCGACCTCACGCTGCGCCCCGGCGACGTGCGCGCCGAAGACCTGCAGCCGCTCCAGGCCGCCGGCCTGACCGATGCCGAGATCCTCGACCTGATCCACGCCGTCGCCATCTTCGCGTGGGCGAACCGGCTGATGCTGAACCTGGGCGAGCCGGTGTTCCCGGACGCAGCCGCGTAGCGCCCGCGCCGATCGCTGTCCGGCGGTCGGCCCCACCGCCCCGGACGGCCGCGCCATCACGCCATCGGCAGCTGCCGCACCGGCTTGCCGGTGAGCTGCGCCACGGCGTGCGCCACCGCCGGCGCGATCGGCGGCACGGCGATCTCGCCCACCCCGCCGGGCTCGGCCGTGCTGGGCACGAGATGGGTTTCGATGACCGGCGTGTCGGCCATCCCGAGCACGGGGTAGTCGGGATAGTTGGACTGCACGACCTGCCCGTCCTGGATCCGGATCTGCCCATGGAGGGCCGCCCCCAGGCCGAAGACGACCCCGCTCTCCACCTGCTGCACGACGATGCCCGGGTTGACGACCGTGCCGCAGTCCACCGCGCACACCACGCGATGGACGCGCGGCTTGCCGTCCTTGAGCGAGACCTCCGCCACCTGCGCCACCACCGAGCCGAAGCAGCCGTGCAGCGCCAGTCCGCGCGCCCGCGGCGCCCCATCGGCGGCCGGCGCCAGCGGCTGACCCCAGCCCGCCGCCCGCGCCGCCGTATCGAGTACCGCGCGCTCGCGCGGATGCGCCGCGAGCAGGTCGCGCCGCATCGCGAGCGGATCCAGTCCGGCCGCCGCCGCCACCTCGTTGAGAAAGCCCTCCAGGAAGAACGCCGTGTAGGAGTGGCCGACGCTGCGCCAGAAACCCACCGGCACCGGCAGGTCGACCGCCAGGTGGGCGATGTGCTCGTGCTCGATCTCGTACGGCAGGTCGAACAGCCCTTCCGCCGTATAGCGGTCGATACCGAGCGACGGCGCGCCGAACAGCCGGCCGAGCTCGCCGGCCAGGATGGATTGGCCGGCGCTGCGCGAGGCCAGCGCCGTCACCCGGCCGCGCTCGATGCGCGCCTTGAGCCGGGCGATGGCCTGCGGGCGGTAGAAATCGTGGCGGATGTCGTCTTCGCGGGTCCAGATCACCTGCACCGGCCGGCCTTCGGTCCGGACCGCGATCGCCACCGCCTGGCCGACGAAGTCCGATTCGAGCCGGCGCCCGAAGCCGCCGCCGATCAGCGGCACCTCGATCCGCACCTGCTCGCGGCTCACGCCCGCCGCGCGCGCCGCGACCAGTTGCGCCAGCGTGGCGACCTGCGTCGGCGCCCACAGTTGCACGTGGTCCCGGGTCACCTGCGCTGTGCAGTTGATAGGCTCCAGCGCCGCATGCGCGAGATACGGCACGCTGTATTCGGCCTCGACGACTGTCGCGCCGCTCACGTGGTCGAACGCCTGCAGGCCATCGCCCATTGACCGGTAGGTGATGCCGCCCCGGTCGCTGTCGAGCGCGGCGGCGATCTGCCGTCGGATGCCGGCGGAATCGAGCGTGGCATGCAGCCCGCTGTCCCACACCGGTTCGAGCTTCGCCACGGCCTGGCGCGCCTGCCAGTAGTGGTCGGCGACGACCGCTACGCCGGGCGCGCCGCCCGCCGCGCCATCGAACGGCACCACGTAGCGCACGCCGGGCATGCCCTGCGCCGCCTTCGCATCGAAGGCCTTGAGCCTGCCGCCGAACACCGGACACATCGCCACCGCCGCGTACAGCAGGCCGGGCGGCCGAGCGTCGATGGCAAAGCGCGCGCTGCCGTCGATCTTGCCCGCCACATCGCTGCGCGGCGCCGGCTGGCCGACCAGCCGGTATTGCGACGCGGGCTTGAGCATGACGCTCGCGGGCGGCGCGATGTCACGCGCGTGCACCGCCACCTCGCCGAAACCGGCCTGCCGCCCGCCCGGGCCGATCAGCCGGCCGTCATGCACGCTCACCTGCGCAGCCGGCACCTTCCACGCGCGCGCCGCGGCCTCCACCAGCGTGGCGCGCGCGGTAGCCGCCGCCTCGCGCACCGGTTGCCAGGCATCCGCCACGCTGCTGCTGCCGCCGGTGATGACCAGCCCGATCTCGCGGGCGCTCTTGGCCATGATCCAGTGCAGCGCGCGGGCCCAGGCCTTGCCGGCATCGTCCGGATGCACCGGCAGCGCACTGTCGACCACGCTGACGACGTTGCCGTAGAGGCGCTCGATGGGCGCGCGCTCCACGCGGACCCGCGCGAGCGGAATATCGAGCTCCTCCGCCACCAGCATCGACAGCGCGGTATGGATGCCCTGCCCCATCTCCACGCGCGGCATGGCGAGCACGACATCACCCTGCGGCGTGATCTTGATCCACCCGTTGAGCGCCACCTCGCCGGCCTGCGCGGGAAAGTCCGCCGCGTCGCCCAGGCGGCTGCGCGGCGGCAGCACGCCCCAGCCCACCACCAGCGCCCCGCCGATGCCGAGCGCGCCCAGCAGGAAGCGGCGGCGTCCGCGGCGCGGCGCGGTTGCGTCGGCCGTCATGCGCGGCCCTCCCGCAGCGCCTGCGCGGCACGCTTGATGGCAGTCCGCACGCGCGGATACGTGCCGCAGCGGCACAGGTTGGTGATGGCCGCATCGATATCGGCGTCGCTGGGGTCGGGCTGCCTGGCCAGCAGGTCCGCCGCGGCCATCAGCATGCCCGACTGGCAATAGCCGCATTGCGGCACCTGCTCGTCGATCCAGGCCTGCTGCAGCGCGTGGCGCTTGCCCGGCGCCTCGGCCAGCCCCTCGATGGTCGTGATGCGCCGGCCGGCCACGGCCGCCACCGGCAACACGCACGACCGCACGGCCGTGCCGTCCACGTGCACGGTGCAGGCCCCGCAGGCGGCCACGCCGCAGCCGAACTTCGTGCCGGTGAGGTTCAGGTGGTCTCGCAACACCCACAGCAACGGCGCCGCGGGGTCGCACTCGACCTTGACCGGCCGGCGGTTGACGTCCAGGTCCATGGACGGTCTCCTCATCTGTCTTGTTGTCGGCCAAGGCTACGTTCAAACGCACAGCGCCGGCAATAGTGGTTCCATTCGAGTGCCCCGCCGCGCGGCCGGTGAAACGGTCCGCCGCGATGCATGTCGGGGAGCGCCCAAGTGCGCCGGGGCCTCCCATCGACAGCCCCTCCACACACCCCGCGCGACGGGAACACGTTACGTAACACGACACCTCGCCCGGCGTGACATCGGGCCATCGCAGCACCCGCCCGCGCTGCCCCCACCAGTGGCGGCCCCTGCACCGCAAAAGCTTGCGGGGCTTGGCTTTGCGGCGATCCAACCGTGCCGGGCAAGCGGCCGCCGCCATCGCCGCCAACCGCTGCACAGCGTTGGCATAGAAGTTGCCCCTACCGCTTCAAACACCAGCGCTCGCCACGCAAACGATGGCAGCCCATTCAGCCCAGACAGGGCCTCACATCCCGCAGGAGGCATCATGACTGACCGCAACATCCGAGACGCCGAGATCGTCCACGCCATCGACACCGAGCTGCTGCGCCGCCGCCAACAGTTCGAGGGACAGCCCGCCGCGTGGAGCATCCTGTGCGAAGCCGCCCACGTGGCGACCCTGAACGAGCGTGCCCGG
The DNA here is from genome assembly GCF_024925465.1 of Ralstonia pseudosolanacearum. Lineage (NCBI taxonomy): Bacteria > Pseudomonadati > Pseudomonadota > Betaproteobacteria > Burkholderiales > Burkholderiaceae > Ralstonia > Ralstonia pseudosolanacearum. The sequence continues at coordinate 2,459,457 of NZ_CP103852.1, forward strand.
ATCGCCTTCATCGAGCACGTTGCGGCGGATCGGGGCGCGGACATCGCCTTGCGGCTGCTACTGAAGGCCGGAGCGATCCGGGAGTCGGTGGTGCGCTCGCTGCAGGCCGCCGAGGGGCTGGACGAGGAGGAAGAGGAACCGGTGGAACGGCTGGCGGTGCTCCACTGAGGATGCGGCGATCCGCTGCGCGGGCAGGCCAGCGCCGTTGCTCCGGCATCGCATCATGGACGGCCCGGCTCAAGCCGGGCCCGGCCATTGACCGAGCGCCGCCAACCGGATTTCAAACCGTGCCGGAATAACGGGCGAGAAAATCCCCCGCCAAATCCGGATTCATATTCCGGAGATGGCCCCCAGATTTAATCCTCAATTAAAAAACGCGCTTGCCGCATAGCCAATTTTGGCTATTGCGATGCAATCGCCGCCTTCTACAATCAATCCGCTTTGCCTCTTCTCCGCCACTCGGGCGGGGCCCAAATCCGGCAGCCAGATCGCTCGCGCGCCCGCACAGACCGGATATGCCGATCCATTCACCACCCTCAAGCACACCACGACCGATCAACATGCTGATTGCCGTTGTCCACCCGAACACTGAAGAAGCGGCATGGATAATGCGCGCCCTGCGCACCGAAGGCTACAGCGCAGCCCATTATGCCGACACCCGTGAATTCCTGAGGAGCATCAAACGGGATTCGCACGATCTCGTGCTGATCTCGCATGCCGCCTCCCATCTCGCGCTGAGCAAGCTTCCGATGCTGATCCGCTCCCGGCTGCAGCAGCACACACCGTTGCTGCTGGTCGGACACGACCACGACGAGGATGCCGTCGCCGCCAGCCTGGGCGCCGGCGCGGACGGCTACATCGGCCTGCCGATCAGCCCGGCGCTGTTTTCGGCGCGGGTTACCGCGCTGCTGCGCCGCATCTATCCGATCCGCGCGGCAAGGCAGACCTTCATGGTCGGCCCTTACGAGCTCAATCAGCGGGAATACCGGATCAAACTGCACGGGGCGGACATTCCCCTGAGCCACACCGAGGCCCGCCTGGCCATCTTTCTGTTCTGCAATGTCGGCCGCGTCCTGTCCAGGAGCCATCTGTTCGCGCTCGTCTGGCGCCGGCCATCCCTCGACCTGACGCGCACGATCGACCGCTATGTCTCGCGGCTGCGCGCCAAGCTGGAGCTTCATCCGGCCAACGGCATGCGCATCCGGGCCATCTACAGCATGGGGTACCGGCTCGAACTCGCGCAGGAGATGGAGTACCTGCCCCAGATCAAGGCAGCCGCCTGATGATCGGCGGCCACCCGCGGGCTACGGGTCACCCGCGATGGCGATGGCGGCGCGACCGCCCCGCCCTGCACTGAACCGCTTGTCTCCTCCCACCCTTTCGGTGGTTTGAGCCCGGGCACCGCGTGCCCGGGCTTTTTTCTCGCCCCGGCCTCCCGGCGGGCAATGCCGGCCGGGCGTCGCTGGCGCGATGCCCCGCGATCTCAGTTGCCCTCCTCGGCCCGTACCCGCGAGGCCGGCTCCAGGTCGGCGGGCCCGTCCGCACGCTCGGCCCGGTAGACCACGGTCCGGTTGCGCCCGTCGCGCTTGGCCTGATAAAGCGCAAGATCGGACAGCTTCAGGACGGCATCGACCTCCCCCGCTGACTGCGGATAGTGCGCCACCCCGAGCGAGACCGTGACCACCTGCCCCGTCGGGTTCGGCCGCGCCTCCACGGCCAGGCGCAGCCGCTCGGCCGTCTTGAAGGCGCCGTCCGGCGTGGCGTCGGGCAGCAGGAGGATGAATTCCTCCCCACCGATGCGGCCGGTAATATCGCCGTGCCTGGCCTGCTCCCGGATCAGCGCGGCAAGGTGCCGGAGCACCTGGTCGCCGACATCGTGTCCGTACCGGTCGTTGATCCGCTTGAAGTGATCGACGTCCAGCGTGACGGCCGCAAACGGCTGGTGCCGCCCCGCGTGCAGGCGCAGCGCATTCGCGACACCGCGGCGGTTGTACAGGCCGGTCAGGGGATCGGTGAGCGCCTCGAGGTTGAGCCTGGCCATGCGGGTGCTGGTCAGGCGCGTGCCGCGCAGCAGCGCGCGCTTGAGACGATAGGCTTCGATGTACCAGGAAGACACGGTCTTGATCCGCTCCAGGCGCTCCGGCGTCGCCACCAGCCGGGCCTGGCTGGCCAGCTCGACGAGCGGGCGGGAGATCGACCTGGCAAACCACCAGATGAAGACGATGGACAGCACGAACAACGGAATACTGTGCGACAGGGTCACCAGCATCAGGCCATTGAGATCGCGCAGCGTGGTCTCGGTGGGCGTCTGCACCACGATGCCCCACCCCGTCGACGCCACCGGCGCATAGCCGGCCAGCATGTCGACCCCGTGCAGGCTCCGGATGCGCTGCGCCCCCGCACGTCCCAGCATCACTTCGGCCACCGCCGGATTCGCGCCGCTCATATCGCCGACATAGCCGCGGTTCGGATGGTAGATGACCGTGCCGTCGCGATCGACGACGTAGATATACGAACCGTCGCGGTAGTAGTGCTGGACGAAGATCGTGTGGAGGAGGTTCTTCTCGTTCAGATAGATGGTGCCGCCGACATAGCCCAGCAGACGGCCCTGGTCGTCGATCACGGGATGGGACAGGAAGATGAGCAGCCGGCCCGTCGGCGCCCGGAACGGCCGGCTGATCTCGGGAATGCGGGAATCGAGCAGCCGGCGGCCCCAGTCGCTGCGCATGGATTTCACCTGCAGGCTGGCCGGCGAAGACCCGATGACCGCGCCGTCGCGACGCACGATGACCACCGAGTTGAGGCTGCCCATCTGCTGGCGCAACCGCTCGGCCTCTTCCGTCAGCCGCGCGGGATCCTCCATGTGCGCGGCCAGGAGGCCCGCGCCATAGGCCAGCTCCTGCCGCGTGACGCCGATGGCCAAATCGGCCGACTCGGCCAGCTTGGCCGCATAGACGCGGTTGGCTTCCAGCGCATTCCGGATCAGCAGATCGCGCTGCGTGCGGTAACTGGAATACATGGCGTTCGCCATGGTCAGCAGCACCGAACCCAGGGCCAGCAGCAGAATCAATCCACCCAGCCCCATCCTCGGCGCGCCCCGGGTGAGACGAAAGCGCGATTGCACAGACATCGGTCGTGCCGAAACAAGAGTTGAGGCATCGTAGCATGGCCCCAAGCGTTTCAGCGCGACCGGTGAAACCCCACATGCCGCCGCGTGATTGTGCGCGCCCCTCCACCCCGGAAGCCGGTGCCGTTCAACCGCCGCGCACGGCCAACACCGGCGCCAAACCGGCTCAGGCGAGCCGGAACGACGCCACCGCGTGGTCCAGCTCCCGGCCCTGCTGCTCCAGGGATTGGGATGCCGCCGCGGCCTGCTCCACCAGCGCCGCGTTGTGCTGCGTCACCTGGTCCATCTGGCCCATCGCATGGCTGATCTGCTCGATGCCGCTGGTCTGCTCCGCGGAAGCCTGGGTGATCTCGCGGATGATCGCCGTGACCTTCTCGACCGCCAGCGTGACCGCCTGCATGGTGCGGCCCGCCTGCGCGGCCGCGCCCGAGCCGGTCGTGACCTTCTCCAGCGACGCGCCGATCAGCTCCTTGATGTCCTTGGCCGCGCTGGACGAGCGCTGCGCCAGCGTGCGCACCTCGCTGGCCACCACCGCGAACCCGCGGCCCTGCTCGCCCGCACGCGCCGCCTCGACCGCCGCGTTCAGGGCCAGGATGTTGGTCTGGAACGCAATGCTCTCGATGATCCCGGTGATCTCGCCGATCTTGACGGACTCCCGGCTGATGTCCCCCATCGTTGCCACGACCTGGCCCACCTCCGCGCTGCCCTTCTGTGCCACGGCCGAGGCATCGATGGACAGCGTGTTCGCCTGCCGCGCGTTGTCGGCGTTCTGCCGCACCGTGGCGGTCAGCTGCTCCATGGTCGAAACGGTCTGTTGCAGCGAGGACGCCTGCTCTTCAGTGCGCGAGGACAGATCGACATTACCGGCCGCGATCTGCGCCGAGCCGACCGAGATGGCATTGGCGGCGCCGCGCACCGCACCGACGATCCCCGCCAGGCTCTGCTGCATGGCCGCCATCGATTCGAACACGCTGCCCTTCGGCGCGGCTTGCGCAAGCGGAATCGGCGCCAGGTCCCCCGCCGAGATCTTCCGCGTGATCTCGTTGAGCACTGCGGGCTCCGTGCCCAGTGCCTTCAGCAAGCTGCGCGTGATCACCAGCCCCAGCCCGACCGCCAGCACGACGGCCACCACGCTCGCGCCGATCACGATGCTGCGCAGCCAGGCCGCGCGCGCCTCCGCCTCCTGCAGGGTCCGCTGGGACAGCTCGGCGCCGTAGCCCGCATAGACCTTCACGGCCTTGACCAGCGTATCGAGCAACGGCTTGCACTCGGCATTGATCTTCTGATTGGCCGCCTCGCGCTGCCCCTCCGCCGCCAGCTTGACGATGTCCAGCGCGACCGGGCCATAAGCGTTCTCGATCCGCCGGATCTCCGCGCCCAGTTGTCTCGCCTTGTCCGTAACGCCCGGCGCGGCCAGCCGGGTTTCCAGCTCGTCCAGGCCCGCGCGGACTTCCTCATGGGCCCGCTCGGCTTCCGCCTTTTCGAGCGCCCGCTCCTGCGCTGTGCTCGCCAGCACCAGGTTGCGCGCCGCGAGGGCGCGCCGGTCAACCGCGGCCCGGATCCTGGTGACCAGCATCACGCGAGCATTCACGCCATCGACAAATCCGATGAAACGCGCATTGGCGCCGTCCAGCGCAAGAATGGCGAAACCAGAAAGCGCCACGACGATCGCCGCCAGCAAACCGAAACTGGCAAGCAACTTGGCTTGAATAGTCAAACGATGCAGACCCATAACTTCCCCTTGATGATTTTCTTGAACCTCAAAAAAATTCAAATAAACAAACAGCGTGGCAAGCGGAATATCCGCTGCACCGCACAAGCGGGAAAGTCGGTCAATTCGATTTGTTCTACATAGGTCTTTCGTATTAGTTGACAGGATGAAAGTGGTGAAACCCGGCCATTTCTCCCAGCGCAGGAAAATTGCCCTAAGCAAACTGTCAGAATTACCGGAAAGCCCTGCCGGAGTTGGCCGGTGGGCCAGGCGAATGTCGTGCGCCGAGAGGCGCAGGCACATCCAATGTGCAAAGAGACGTGGAAAGCGTAACGTCGGCAATGGTCCCCGGACAGCGGGAAATCAGATACATCCTGATTCCGCTCTACGCATCGGGAAAACATCTCGCCCTTTTTGGCCGGAATGCATGCGAAGCATTCGGTTCAATGTGAAAAGGTATGAAAAGAGACGCCCAGATTGGGTCCGGGCGCCAGAAAACTCGCCGGGGGATCGGCGATTGCAACGAGGCCCATTTTGGCAGAAGCCGCCCCCGGAATTAACCACCGCAGAGAAAACTTGAATATTGAGATAAGCGATTGCAATAAGTACGCGCCTTCCATATTCAGATCGACGCAACAATCAGTGCCCCACAATCAGGCAGGATCGCATCAGAAAGACCCCGGAAATTCCGCGAGACGCCGATTCGCATGCTTCCCGCGCTTGATAAAACACTAGAGAAATCAAATCACCTCGGCCGGAAGCGGCAACGGATACGGTAAACCAGCAGGCCGGGCCCGGGCCTTTCGCCAATGCCCGCCTACAGCACCTTCATCCCCTGCCCCAGCGGGGATACGGCATACCAGGTGGCCAGCACCGCCACGCCCACCCGATTCGCACAGCCGGTTTTGTCCATAATGTGTTTCAGATGCTGCTTGACGGTGTTCTCCGAAATGGAGGCCAGCAGCGCAATCTCAGCGTTGCTCTTTCCCTTGCCGATCCACGCCGCCACCTGCCGCTCCCTTTCACTCAGCAGCGACATCACCCGCAACGCGTTGTGCCAGGTCTTCTCGGTATCGGCGACAGCCCGCATCAGCGTGCGATGCAGCACGGGCGTCAGGTCGCGCAAGATTGACGTCAGGAAAGGCGCGTTGATCGAAGGCAGCCGATGGAAACTGAAATAGGTCCCGATGCAATGACCTTCGTCATAAATGCCGTCGGCAACGGCATTTCTCAGGTCATGCATGATGAATTTGGCCAGCCACACCCGATCGGTTTCGGCCGCTGGCGCGGCGGCATCGAAATAAACCGGGCTGCGCGTGGCGAACCAGCGTCGCATCAAAGGCGTATCGATTCCACCGGCCACATTCTGGATGGCAGCCAGATACTCGATCGGAAAATCGACCGTGACGATATGGTCCATCAGGATGCCGGCAGAGGTGATCCGGCCATGACTGCAGACCATGCACTGGTTTTTCAGGATGGCACCGACGTGATTGCGGACCCACGCCTTGAATTCATCGATGTTCTGAACGGCCTCCGCCGCCGCCAGGCAGTGCTCAATAGCATTAATTTGCATTTTTCTTATGGATTCCCGTCCCTGTCCCTCATTTTATCCGAGGCACCTCTCACTGCGACCGGTCGATTATCCGCAAACGACGCCCAATCCCCTCTTCTCGCTCAAAAAACGATCTTCAAATCAGCATAATGAAATCAACCAGTTTCAATTCCGCGGGAATGATGCATTTTCTAACTCTAAATTAAGGCATCACGCACCCGGCACCTTTGTGCAACGCCAACGGGTCATGCACAGGATCTGGGTGCTTGGCGATCACCATCCGTGGTGGAAGACCTCGGCCGGCGTCGCCGAATGTCCATATCGCCAATACGCGTGAGCAACGGTCCGCAGGTTGGCGACGACGCGCGATCACCAAGTGCGCGGACGCCACCCTGCCGCCATGACACGCATGGGAGACCCACACTCGTGGCGCATGAGGCACGCTGGTGCCGGCAACGATGCCGTTCGCCAACGCGCCACCCGTCATCCGCGGCCGAGGGGGTTGGCTATGCCGTTCGATGTGCTACAATCGCTGGCTTCCGGAGAGATGGATGAGCGGTTTAAGTCGCACGCCTGGAAAGCGTGTATAGGTTAATAGCCTATCGGGGGTTCGAATCCCCCTCTCTCCGCCAGGATTACAAGCATCCCCGTAGACTCCACGCCTACGGGGATTTTTCTTTTTCAGCCCGTCACCTGGCACAAAGGCGGATCTTCCCGGGCGTGTCCGGGAAAGGAATGCCGTTCTGTTCCTCTCAGCACAATCCCGTCAGCGGAGATCAGGCCACCCCGCCGCCTGCCCAAGCGTCATCCCCGGGATACAAGGACAAAGCCGCCGCCAAGGACAAAGCCGCCGCTGCGTCGCAATCGCGGGAAGACCAGGGTCGCGAGCTGACCGCGGCGATCGCGTTCTTCCGGACCACGCCACACGGCGCCCTCGCCTAGCGCGCCGCCGCCCGCGCGCTACAGCGGATCGCGCAGATAACCAACCAGCCGGTCCACCACCGGCCGGTTCGGCCGGGTCAGCAGGCTGACGATCACGGCGGCGGCAAACCCGGCCGGCACGCCGAATGCCCCCGAGGCGATCGGGTCGACGCCGAACCACGGCCGCCCCAGGATGCCCGTCATGCGCGTGAAGAACGGGTAGTTGACGAAGATGTAGTACACGCTGACCGCCAGCCCGGTCAGCATGCCCGCGATGGCGCCGGCCCGGTTGGTGCGCTTCCAGAACACGCCCAGCACCAGCACCGGGAAGAAGCACGACGCCGCCAGCGAGAACGCGGCGCCCACCAGGAACAGGATGTTGCCCGGCTTGAGCGAGGTCACGTAGGCCGCCAGCAGCGCCACGCCCAGCAGCACCACCTTGGCGCCGGTCACGCGGCGCTGGTGGCTGGCGTTGTTGTCGATCATGTGGAAATACACATCGTGCGACAGCGCGTTGGCAATGGTCAGCAACAGCCCGTCGGCGGTCGACAGCGCGGCGGCCAGCGCGCCCGCCGCGATCAGCCCCGATATCACGTACGGCAGTCCGGCGATCTCGGGTGCGGCCAGCACGATCATGTCGGGCTGGATCATCACCTCGGCCCATTGCACGATGCCGTCGCCGTTGATGTCGTGCAGCGCGAACACCGGCGGGTCCACCTTGCGCCACGGCACGATCCACTGCGGCAGGTCGGCGAACGAGGTGCCCACCAGGTGCTGCAGCAGCTCCAGCTTCACCAGCGCCGCCAGCGCCGGCGCCGACACGTACAGCAGCACGATGAAGAACAGCGTCCAGCCGACCGAGTTGCGCGTCTCGCGCACCGACGGCGTGGTATGGAAGCGCGTCAGGATGTGCGGCAGGCTAGCCGTGCCGACCATCAGGCAAAACACCAGCAGCACGAAATTCAGCCGCTGCCGGCCGCGCTCGGCTTCGGAGGCGGACGGGAACGGCTCGGTCGAGGGCGGCGCCACGCGGCTGTGCGCCAGCGCCTCCTCGCGCTGCTGGTTCCACAGGATGCCGGCGGCGGCCGCATCGGGCGGGAAGGCCTCGCGCGCGCGCTCGAGCGCCTTGATCTCGCGCAGCGGCGCGTTGCGTTCGCGCGCGTGCTTGAGCTGCGCGTTCAGCGCTTCGCGCGTCTCGTCGAAGGATTGCGGCAGCCGCGCGATGCGCGCCTGCAGCGCCTGTGCGTCGGCCAGGAAGCGCTCGCGCACGGCCTGCTCGGCGGGATCCTGCGCGATGCGGCGCTCCGCCGCCTCGATCTGCTGCAGCAGCCGGCCGGTGGAGAGCTGCGGCACCGGGTCGTGATGCCGGTGCCAGCCGATCATCGCCACCACGCCCAGGAACGACACGATCAGGATGATGTACTGCGCCACCTGCGTCCACGTCACCGCGCGCATGCCGCCCAGGAACGAACACACCAGGATGCCCGCCAGCCCGAAGAACACCCCCACCGAGAACTCCACCCCGATGAAGCGCGTGACCACCAGCCCCACCCCCTGGATCTGCGCCACGAGATAGACGAACGAGCACAGCGTCGCGCCCAGCACGGCGATACCGCGCACGACCGCGCTGCCGCCCCGCTCACCGTTGCCGTAGCGCGTGGCGAGGAAGTCCGGCACCGTGTAGCCGCCGAACTTGCGCAGGTAGGGCGCCAGCAGGAACGCGACCAGGCAGTAGCCGCCGGTCCAACCCATCACGTAGGCCAGCCCCTCGTAACCGGAAGCGAACACGATGCCCGCCAGGCCGATAAACGAGGCGGCGCTCATCCAGTCGGCGGCGGTGGCCATGCCATTGAAGAAGGCCGGCACGCGGCGCCCGGCCACGTAGTACTCGGTCAGGTCCGCCGTGCGGCAGATCAGTCCGATGCAGGCATAGATCGCGATAGTGATGAACAGGAACACGTAGCCGAGCCACACGCCCGGCCCGCGCACGCGCTCGATCGCGCCCATCATCACGATGAAGAGCAGCAGGCCGGCGGTGTACAGCCCGTAATAGACGAACAGCCGCCTGCGGAAGCGGCTGTCCGTGACGGCGTCGGTGGCGGCCAAGGCAGGCAGGCCGGGGCCGGATCAGCGGGCTTCCTTGAGCTGCTCCAGGATGGCCGGGTTCTCCAGCGTGGAGGTGTCCTGCGTGATGGCCTCGCCCTTGGCGATCGAGCGCAACAGGCGCCGCATGATCTTGCCCGAGCGCGTCTTGGGCAGGTTGTCGCCGAAGCGGATGTCCTTGGGCTTGGCGATCGGGCCGATCTCCTTGCCGACCCAGTTGCGCAGGTCGGTGGCGATCTGCCGGGCCTCGTCCCCGTTCGGGCGCGTGCGCTTGAGCACCACGAAGGCGCAGATGGCCTCGCCGGTCATGTCGTCGGGGCGGCCCACCACGGCGGCCTCGGCCACCAGCGGGTTGGCCACCAGCGCCGATTCGATCTCCATCGTGCCCATGCGGTGGCCCGAGACGTTCAGCACGTCGTCGATGCGGCCCATGATGGTGAAGTAGCCGGTCGCCTTGTCGCGCACCGAGCCGTCGCCGGCCAGGTAGAGCTTGCCGCCCAGCTCGGCCGGGAAGTAGCTCTTGCGAAAGCGCTCCGGATCGCCCCAGATGGTGCGGATCATCGCCGGCCACGGCCGCTTGACGACGAGGATGCCGCCCTGCCCGTCCGGCAGGTCCTGCCCGGTCTCATCGACGATGGCGGCCATGATGCCCGGCAGCGGCAGCGTGCACGAGCCCGGCACCAGCGGCGTCGCGCCCGGCAGCGGCGAGATCATGTGGCCGCCGGTCTCGGTCTGCCAGAAGGTGTCGACGATCGGGCAGCGGCCGCCGCCGATGTTCGTGTGGTACCACATCCAGGCTTCCGGGTTGATCGGCTCGCCCACGGTGCCCAGCAGGCGCAGGCTGGACAGGTCGTACCGCTTCGGGTGGCTCGTCTCGTCGGCCTCGGCGGCCTTGATCAGCGAGCGGATCGCCGTCGGCGCGGTGTAGAAGGTGTTGACCCGGTGCTTCTGGATCATGTCCCAGAAGCGGCCGGCGTTCGGGTAGGTCGGCACGCCCTCGAACACCACCTGGGTGGCGCCGGCGGCGAGCGGGCCATACGCGATATAGGTGTGGCCGGTGACCCAGCCGATGTCGGCCGTGCACCAGAAGACATCGTCGGGCTTCAGGTCGAAGGTCCACTGCATCGTCAGCAGCGCCCACAGCAGGTAGCCGCCGGTGCTGTGCTGCACGCCCTTGGGCTTGCCGGTCGAGCCCGAGGTGTAGAGGATGAACAGCGGATGCTCGGCGCCGACCGGGGTGGCCTCGCAGGTGTCGGGCTGGCCGGCTTCGACTTCGTCCATGGCGCGGTCGCGGCCCTCGACCCAGTTCACGCCGGCGCCGGTGCGCCGATAGACGATCACGTGGCGCACGGCCTCGCTGCCCTCCATCGCCAGCGCCTCGTCGGCGATGGCCTTGAGCGGCAGCGCCTTGCCGCCACGCATCTGCTCGTCGGCCGTGATGACGGCAACGGCGCCCACGTCGACGATCCGCTCCTGCAACGACTTGGCCGAGAACCCGCCGAACACCACCGAGTGCGTCGCCCCAATGCGCGCACAGGCCTGCATGGCGACGACGCCCTCGATCGACATCGGCATGTAGATCACCACGCGGTCGCCCTTGCGGATGCCCAGTGCCTTCAGGCCATTGGCGAAGCGGCACACGCGGGCATGCAGCGCGCGATAGGTGATGCGCGCGACCGAGCCATCGTCAGCCTCGAAGATCACGGCGACCTTGTCGGCGTTACCGTTCTCCAGATTGCGCTCGAGGCAGTTGTATGAGGCGTTGAGCTCGCCGTCCTCGAACCAGGTGTAGAACGGCGCCCTGGATTCATCGAGGATCTTGGAGAAGGGCTTGTGCCACAGCAGGTGCTCGTGCGCCAGGCGCGCCCAGAAGCCTTCGTAGTCGCGCTCGGCTTCGGCGCACAGGGCGCGGTAGGCGTCCATGCCGGCGATGTTGGCCTGTTTGACGAAGGACGCGGGCGGCTCGAAGACACGCGTTTCCTGCAGAACAGATTCAATGCCAGCCATGATGTCTCCTGTCTCCTGATAGCGAAGTCTGTGATTGTTTTGCCGCGAATCTAAGCAGCCGGCCTTACTCCAGCCTTACGCAAGCGCGACGTGCGCCGGCCGCCGCAGTCTGTCATGCAACGCATCACTATAATGCGTCACCCGCGTCCGCCGCACCCACCGCAGTGCAGCATGGCTGCCCGGCAAACCGCGTCCGGCGCCGCTCTTCGTCGATCTTCCATCGTGCCCATCCACGCCCTCTTCCTCATTGCCGCCATGGCCCTGGTCGGCAGCAACGTCGGCTTCGGCAAGTCCATCGTCGCCGTGATGCCGGTGATGCTGTTCGCCCTGCTGCGCTTCGTGATTGCCGTCGCCTGCATGGCGCCGTGGTACCGGCCATCGCGCATGCGGCGCGTGACGCGCGGCGAGTGGACCAACCTGTTCCTGCAGGCGCTCTTCGGCACCTTCGGCTTCACGCTGCTGATGCTCAATGGCGTGCGGCTGACCTCGGCGCTGGCCGCCGGTATCATCACCAGCACCATCCCGGCGACGGTCGCGCTGCTGTCGTGGCTGGTGCTGCGCGAGAAGCCCTCGGGGCGCACGCTGGTGTCGGTGGCGCTGGCGGTGGCGGGCGTGGCGCTGCTCAACGCCTACCGCGGCGGCGAATCCGCGGGCGCCGCCCCGGCCGATGCGGCCCGGGCCCTGCTGGGCAACGCGCTGGTGATGGGCGCGGTGCTGTGCGAATCGGTCTACATGGTTCTGTCGCGTCGGCTGACGCAAACGTTGCCAGCCATCGAGATCTGCGCCTATACCCATCTGATCGGCGCGCTGCTGATGCTGCCGCTGGGGCTGGTGCCGCTGCTCACCTTCGACCTGCCGTCGGTGCCGCCGCACATCTGGGGCCTGGTGGTGTGGTATGCGCTGTCGGCCAGCATCTTCTCGTTCTGGCTGTGGATGAAAGGCATCCGGCACGTGCCGGCGCATCTGGCCGGCGTGTTCACCTCGGTGCTGCCGATCGCGGCGGCAGCCTACGGCATCATCGCGCTGGGCGAGGCACCGGGCTGGGCGCACGGCGCGGCGCTGGCCTGCGTGGTGGCCGGGATCCTGGTGGCGAGCTGGCCGGCCCGGCCGCACCGGACGGTGCCGCGCGGGCGCATTCCCGATCTGCTGGACCCGCTCGACCCATCGCTGGACCGCGACTGACCACCGGCCCCGCCACGGCCTCAGCCGCCCGACAGGCACGCAACGTTAAAATCACGCGGTTTTCCCGTCCTATCCTTCCGAGCATGAAGTCGCCCATCGCCCCGCTCCGCCCGATTCCCCGCCTGATCTTCTTTTCGCGCTGGCTGCAGCTGCCGCTGTACCTGGGCCTGATCGTCGCCCAGGCCGCCTACGTCTACCTGTTCCTGGTCGAGGTCTGGCACCTAGTGGCCCACCTGGGCGAACTGGACGAGACCAAGATCATGCTGGCCGTGCTGGGCCTGATCGACGTGGTGATGATCTCCAACCTGCTGATCATGGTGATCATCGGCGGCTACGACATCTTCGTCTCCAAGCTGGGCATCGAAGGACACGAGGACGAGCCGGAATGGCTCGATCACGTCAACGCCGGCGTGCTCAAGGTCAAGCTGTCGATGGCGCTGATCAGCATCTCGTCGATCCACCTGCTCAAGACCTTCATCGACGCCGCGCAGAAAGACACCCACACGATCCTGTGGCAGGTGACGATCCACGTGGCGTTCCTGATCTCGGCCCTGGTGATGGCCTGGGTGGACCGCCTCGTCTCGCACGCCTTCCCACAGCAAGCGGCCGCCGCAGCACACTGACGCGGCGCCCGCCGCCGGCCGATTCCGACCAATCCGCTCGGACAATCCGCCGCCGGCATTGCGTGTATGATTCCGGGCTGGTCTGAGCCGGCGGCGCCCTGCCGTCGGTACGCCGCGCAGGCCACTGCCGCTGCGGTTGCCGCACCCGGTTTTCCATTCCTACATCGTTGGTCCCCACCATGACCGTCATTCGTCAAGAAGACCTCATCCAGAGCGTCGCCGACTCCCTGCAGTACATCAGCTATTACCACCCGATGGACTACATCACTGCTCTGGGCCAAGCCTATGAGCAGGAGCAGAGCCCGGCCGCCAAGGATGCCATCGCGCAGATCCTGACCAACAGCCGCATGTGCGCCGAAGGCAAGCGCCCGATCTGCCAGGACACCGGCATCGTCACCGTGTTCCTGAAAGTCGGCATGAACGTGCGCTGGGACGGCGCCACGATGAGCCTGGAAGACATGGTCAACGAAGGCGTGCGCCGCGCCTATAACGACCAGGACAACAAGCTGCGCGCCAGCGTCCTGGCCGACCCGGCCGGCAAGCGCACCAACACGAAGGACAACACCCCGGCGGTGATCAACATGTCGATCGTGCCGGGCGATACGGTGGACGTGATCGTCGCGGCCAAGGGCGGCGGCTCCGAGGCCAAGTCCAAGTTCGTGATGCTCAACCCGTCCGACTCGATCGTCGACTGGGTGCTCAAGACGGTGCCGACCATGGGCGCCGGCTGGTGCCCGCCGGGCATGCTGGGCATCGGCATCGGCGGCACCGCCGAGAAGGCGATGCTGCTGGCCAAGGAAGCCCTGATGGAGCCGATCGACATCCAGGACCTGATCGCACGCGGCCCGTCGAACCGCGCCGAAGAACTGCGCATCGAGCTCTACGAGAAGGTCAACGCACTGGGTATCGGGGCACAGGGCCTGGGCGGCCTCGCCACCGTGCTCGACGTGAAGATCAAGGACTACCCGACCCACGCCGCCAACCTGCCGGTGGCCATGATCCCGAACTGCGCGGCCACCCGCCACGCGCACTTCACGCTGGACGGCAGCGGCGTCGCCAAGCTCGAAGCGCCGGACCTGTCGCAATGGCCGAAGGTCGAGTGGGCGCCGAACACCGAAACATCGAAGCGCGTTGATCTGAACGCGCTCACGCCGGAAGAAGTCGCCTCGTGGAAGCCGGGCCAGACCCTGCTGCTCAACGGCAAGATGCTCACGGGCCGCGACGCCGCGCACAAGCGCATCGCCGACATGCTGGCCCGCGGCGAACAGCTGCCGATCGACTTCACCAACCGCGTGATCTACTACGTCGGCCCGGTCGATCCGGTGCGCGATGAGGTGGTCGGCCCGGCCGGCCCCACCACGGCCACGCGCATGGACAAGTTCACCGAGACGATGCTCGCCAAGACCGGCCTGATCGCCATGGTCGGCAAGGCCGAGCGCGGTCCGGTCGCCATCGAGGCCATCCAGCAGCACAAGTCGGCCTATCTGATGGCCGTGGGCGGCGCGGCCTACCTCGTGTCCAAGGCCATCCGCGGCGCGAAGGTGCTGGCATTCGAAGACCTGGGCATGGAAGCCATCTACGAATTCGACGTCAAGGACATGCCCGTCACCGTGGCGGTCGACAGCGCGGGCACCTCGGTGCACAAGACCGGCCCGGCGGAATGGCAGGCCAAGATCGGCAAGATCCCGGTCGCCGCGGCGTGATCGGCTGACGCCATCCCGCTATGACGGCACGCGCGCAGGCACCGGTCGGGGTCTTTGACTCCGGCCTCGGAGGGCTCTCCGTCCTGCGCGCGATCCGTGCCGAACTGCCGGCCGAATCCCTCCTCTACCTGGCGGATTCCCGCCATGCCCCGTACGGGGAAAAACCTCCTGAATTCATTGCCAGGCGTACGCTGCGCGTGTGCGAGTGGCTGGTCGGCCAGGGCTGCAAGGCCCTGGTGATCGCCTGCAACACGGCCACGGCGCAGGCCGTGCACCTGCTGCGCGAGCAGCTCGCCGTGCCGGTGATCGGCGTCGAGCCGGGCCTGAAGCCGGCGGTGGCCACGTCGCGCAGCCGCGTGGTCGGCGTGCTGGCGACGGAAAGCACGCTGCGCAGCGACAAGTTCGCGCGCCTGCTGGGCACTGTCTCGGGGGATTGCCGCGTGCTGTGCCAGCCCGGCTACGGCCTCGTGCCGCTGATCGAGCGCGGCGACACGCACTCGCCCGCCGTGCTGGAGCTGCTGCGGGCCTACCTGCTGCCGATGCTCGAAGCCGGCGCCGACACGCTGGTGCTCGGCTGCACGCACTACCCGTTCCTGCAGGATGCCATCCGCGAAATCGCCGGCGACCGCCTCACGCTGATCGACACCGGCCACGCCGTAGCGCGCCATCTCGGCCGCACGCTGGCCGCCGCGCACTTGCAGGCCACGGGGGCCGCCGCGTCCCCGCGCTTCCTGAGCACTGCTGACGTGCTGCCGCTGCAGGCCATGGTGGCCGCGCTGCTGGGCGAGGCGCCGATGGCGCAGCGGATCGACATCGGCGACACCGCCATCCCGCCGCTCGCTTCGCACCAATAAGCAATCCGCAATAAAAACGGGCCCGCAGAAACCTGCGGGCCCGTTTTGTCATGGCCTCGGTGGGAGCGATGGCTCCCTGGACCAGCGAACTGCGCCGCCGGTCCGAGGGCAAGGACGCGCCTTAGCCGGCGCTCGCGACATCCGCCTGCACCGCAGGCTGAGCCGCTTCCGCGTCGACCTCGTCCTCACGTTCGTACTTCGCCACCACGGCGGTGGCAATGCTGTTGCCGATCACGTTGGTGGCCGTGCGGCCCATGTCGAAGAACTGGTCGATGCCCAGGATCAGCAGCAGGCCAGCCTCGGGCAGATGGAACATCGGCAGCGTCGCGGCCACCACCACCAGCGACGCACGCGCCACGCCAGCCATGCCCTTGCTGGTCAGCATCAGCACCAGCAGCAGGGTCAGCTGCTGCGTGAAGCCCATTTCGATGTTGTAGGCCTGCGCGATGAACAGCACGGCAAAGGCCTGGTACATCATCGAGCCGTCGAGGTTGAACGAGTAGCCCAGCGGCAGCACGAAGCTGGAGATACGCTTGGGCACGCCAAAGCGATCCAGCGCCTCGATGGTCTTCGGATAGGCCGACTCGCTGCTGGCGGTCGCGAAGGCCAGCAGGATCGGCTCGCGAATCAGCGAGGCCAGGCGCCCGATGGAGCGGCCCAGCAGCAGGTAGCCCACCAGGAACAGGATCGCCCACAGCAGCGCCAGACCGAGGTAGAACTCGCCGATCAGCTTGCCGTACGTCCACAGCACGCCCACGCCTTCAACGGTGATGGCGGCGGCCATGGCGGCGAACACGCCCAGGGGCGCGAAGCGCATCACGTAGTCGGTGATGCGGAACATCAGCTTGGTCAGCTCCTCCAGCCCGCGCCCGACGACGGTCTCCATCGGCTTCTCGACGCTGGCCAGCGCCGCGCCGAAGAACAGCGAGAACACCAGGATCTGCAGGATCTCGTTGTTCGCCATCGATTCCACGATGCTGCGCGGGAAGACGTGGGTGAAGAAGCCCTTGAGTGTGAAGTCGCCCGTCTTGAGCCCCACCGCTGCTGCCGTATCCGGCAGCGGCATGTTCAGATGCAGGCCAGGCTGGAAGAAGTTGACCAGCACCATGCCCAGCGCCAGCGAGATCACGGACGCGGTAACGAACCACAGCATCGCGCGCAGGCCGATGCGACCGACCGAGCGGCCGCCGCTCATGCTCGCCAGCCCCGTCACCAGGGTCGAGAAGACCAGCGGCGCGATGATCATCTTGATCATGCGCAGGAAGATGTCGGTCACGATACTGAAGTACGAGGCGAGCTCCTTGGCCGCCTGGGCGTCCTTCGCGTACTCGTGGCATCCCCAGCCGACCGCGATGCCAAGCAGCATCGCTACGCCGATATGAGTGGTCAGGCGTTTGGTGTTCATTCCCCCTCCTACGGGTGCTCGGGCCATGACTTCGACCCTTGGCTTTGATGGTGTCGCTGCGGGTGGCGTCTGGCCGGCCACTGCGCCCGAAAGCGCGAGCAGGTCAGCCTCTGCGTACCGGGAATCCGCCGTCCAGTTGCCTGGCCGTCATGTTCCCCACTCCGTCACGATCTGACAAAAAGCGAGGATATTAGAGAAGCAGGGGCCTATTGTTATGTCGATGTTGCATAGCACCATGCAAATTTTGCATAGTTTTGCGCCGAAACCGTGTGTGCGACCCGGATCGCCGCGCCACTGCTGGGGTCGTGGCGTACGGCCGACATTGTGAAGACGGACGACAGGGCATGCCACGCGGACGATGCGGGGCGCCTTGCCGCGCACAAGCGCGGCGGGCCATCCTGCGCCGCCGCACTGCTAGCATCGGGGTCCACCGCAATCAGCATTCAGCCAGGAACCCGCTCCATGAAGATGGCCCCCTTCGCCTTCGGCACCACCGACTGGTCGCGCATTGAACCCACCGAGCACAAGGGCGAGACCGGCATGGCGACCTGGCGACCTGGCGCACATGCCACTTCGGCGCCGAGCCGGACCGCATCCGGGTACGCATAGTCGAGTACACGCCCGGCTACCTCGCCGATCATTGGTGCAACAAGGGACACATCCTCTTCTGCATGGAAGGGGCGCTGGAGACCACCCTCGAAGACGGCCGCAAGTTTGTTCTCACCGCCGGCATGAGCGATCAGGTCGGCGACAACGCCGAAGCGCACCAGTCCTATACCCGGACCGGCGCCCGGCTGTTCATCGTCGATTGAGCCGGCGCGGACCGGCCCCTTCCGGTCCGCGGCCCACGGTTCGCGCTAGCCGTCCAGCGAACGGCCCAGCGCCTCGAGCAGGAACTGCGTGCCGCGCTCGCGCGAGCCGGCATCGTCGTAGCCGTCGAGATAGGCGCCCTGCTCGGTCATCACCAGCCGCGTTCCGGTGCCGGTCGCGGACGGCTTGAGCTCGATCGTGGCCAGCGAGACGGAAATCTTCCGCGCATCCAGGTGCATGGTGTACGCATAGACGATGCGCTCGTCCGGCACCACGTCGTGGTAAACCGCCTCGAAGGTCGACACCACGCCGCTCTCCCATCGCCCCTTTACCAGCTCGCGCCCGCCGGGCCGGACGTCCATCTCCCGCACGAGCACGGTATAGCCGTTGCCGCCGGCAAACCACCTGGCCTTGGCGGCCGGATCGGTCAGCGCGTGGAACACGCGCTCGCGCGGCGCCGGATACGTCCGCTCGATCGTGAAGCTCGCGTGCACGACCGAGCGCCCCGCCGGCACCGACTCCGGCATCCGGGCGGCTTCGCGGGCCAGGCGATCCAGCGTCTGCTCCCAGCCCTGCGGGGCGCCCCGCAGCATGGCCTCGGCCACCGACGGCACCAGCACCGTGTAGCGCTGCGTGACCTCCAGCCGCGTCCCGCCCTGCACGTCCGTGAAGGTGGCGACCGTGTGCGCATGAAACAGCGGCTGGCCCTGGTCATCGACCGCGCTCATCTCGATCACCAGCCGGGCGTCGGGCACGATCTCCGTGTAGTGGCCGCGCGTCCAGTAGTCCTGCCCTTCCGGCGAGCGCATGCAGACGTTGAAGACCCCGCCGACCCGGAAATCGATCTCCGCCTGCGGCACGGAAAAGCCCGCCGGGCAAAACCAGCGCCGGATGTGCTCCGCCGATGTCCATACCTTGAATACCCACGCGCGCGGGACCAGGAACGTCCGGGAGACCACCAGCGGCCGTGCCTGCAGGTCCGTCGCGTTTTCATTCGCCGTCGTCATGCGCTGCTCCTTCCTGTCCGAGGGTTGCCAGGTAGGCGCCGAGCCGGTCGAAGTGGTGTTCCCACTCGATGCGCCGCTGGTTGATCCAGTGCTCCGCCAGGCTCAGCGCCTGTGGTTCGATCCGGCAGGTCCGCACGCGGCCGGTCTTCTCGGAGCGCACGAGGCCCGAATGCTCCAGCACCGCCAGGTGTTGCATCACGGCCGGCAGCGACATCCCCAGCGGCCGTGCGAGCTCGCTCACCGAGGCCGGGCCCCGGGTCAGCTGTGCGAGCATCGACCGCCGGGTCGCATCGGCGAGCGCCTGGAACGTCAGATCGAGCGAAGCGTCATGGTTAAGCATGTCCTTAAGTTTAGGAAGGCAACACAGTTAAGCAAGTCCTTTATCTTCCGATTGCGCGGGCAATGAAAAACCCGCGCCCCCTGGGGATGCGCGGGCAGTCACGTGCCGCCGAGGATATCCGCCGGCTAACGCGGTACAAACCCCATCGAGCGCCGCTCGCGCAGCTCCGGCTTGATCGCGTGCTCCTGCCGCAACTGCGCCAGGAAGGCTTCCGGATCGAGCGCCTCGCCCAGGAGCACCGCCTGCTGCTTGACGGTGGCGAAATCGCCGGGGGTCAGCACGTCGAGTGCGGCCAGCGCATCGCGCCACGCCGCGGTCATGGCGTCCGCATTGCCGCCCAGCGCCTCGGTGATGAACATCCGCTCGCGCTGCGCGCGCTCCAGCGGCCGGAAGCGGATCTTGAAGGCAAAGCGCCGCAGCGCCGCCTCGTCGATGCGCTCGAACAGATTGGTCGTGCAGACGAAGATGCCGTCGAAGCGCTCCATGCCCTGCAGCATCTCGTTGACTTCCGACACTTCGTAATTGCGCACCGCGCCCTGGCGGCTCTGCATGAAGCTGTCGGCCTCGTCGAGCAGCAGCAACGCGCGCTCCTCCTCGGCCCGCGCGAACATCGCCGCGATCTGCTGCTCGGTCTCGCCGACGTACTTGCTCATCAGGTCGGAGGCACGGCGGATCATCAGCGGCATGTCCAGCCGGCTGGCGATGTGCTCGGCCAGCACGGTCTTGCCGGTGCCCGGCGGCCCGAAGAAGCACAGTGTGCCGCGCCGCCGCACGCGCAGGGCCTCGATCACGCGCTCGACCGGGAAGCGCGTCTCCAGGTTCAGGTAATCGAGCCGGTATTCCGTCACGACGCGATGTGCCTGCATCTCGGGGCGCATTCCCATGGCGTGGTCGGCGTGGTCGAGCTGGCGCACGATCAGCGACTCCGCGGACTCGGCCATGGCCGGCTGCGTCAGGCGCGCGAACCGCGCGGCGGAATCGATCTGCGCGGGCGTGAGCGTCTTGCGCGCCGCCAGCTTGGCCATGAAGGCATCGGAGACATCCAGCCCCTCCAGGTGCTTGCGGATGATGCTCTCGCGCACCATCGGCGGCGGCACCCTCAGCTCCAGGTGGAACTGGAAGCGGCGCAGGTAGGCCGGATCGATCTGGCGGATCGAGTTCGACACCCAGATCACGGGCACCGGATTCTGCTCCAGGGTCTGGTTGACCCACGCCTTGCCGTTGACCGAGCCGCGCGGCTCCTCGTGGCCGAACAGGCTCATCAACTCGCGCGTCGGTCCCGGGAAGACATCCTCGACCTCGTCGAACAGCAGCACCGCGCGCGACCGGCCCCGCAGGAAGGCCTGCGACACCTGCAGCGAGCGATAGCGGTCCTTGCCGGACAGGCTGTTGCCGTCCTTGTCCAGGCAATCGACTTCGTACAGTTCGCAGCCGGCATCACGCGCCAGCACGCGCGCCAGCTCGGTCTTGCCCGTGCCTGGCGCACCGTAGAGCAGGATGTTGACGCCCGTGGCGCGCTGGCGCGTGGCGCTCTCCAGCAGAGCCGCCAGGTAGCGCGCGTCGGTCTCGACGTGGGGGTAGTCCGCCTGGGTCAGCGTGGTCGGCGGGGCCGGCCGCGTGAACACGGCCATCATCTCGGCCTCGCAGGCATAGTCGCCCAGCAGCACGTGCAACAGGCGGTCGGAGATGCGCATCAGGTCGCCCAGATCGGTCACGCTATTCTCGGGCAGCGGCGGCTCGATCAACCCCAGCGTCTCCAGCCGCGACCCCGGCCGCAGCGAGGCCGCCACCTCGGCCGTGCTGGCCCCGGCCAGGCCCGCCAGCAGTTGGAAGGCCTCCTGGCTGTGCGCCACCTTGCAGTCCACCATCACCGCGCGCAGGTCGCGCTTGTACTTGACCAGCGACGCGAACAGCAGCAGCGCCCGCTCGTGCGGCGGCAGACCCAGCACGCGCGCGAGCATGTCGATATTGCCGACCAGCAGCACGCGCTCGCTCGCCAGCCGTTCGTTCAGCGCATCGCACGATGCGCCGAACACGGTGAACATGTCTTTGGCGTGATGCTTGACGTATTCGTCGAGGTAGTAGAACAGCGAGCTTTCATCGAAGGCGCTGCTCCATTGGCCGTGGCGGTCCATGAAGGTGGACAGGTCCAGCCGGCCGACGCTGCGCCAGCCCGGCATGTCGGCGCAGCGGGCGGCCAGAAAGCGCTGCAGCCGCTGGATGACCGTCACCGGCCAGATCAGCTCCGGCGCGCACACCGTCAGGATGTCGTTGATATTGGTGCGCAGGTTGAAGCGCAGGCCCATCGCGCACACCGTGCGCAGCGCAAACTGCGCGCACATGGAGTCCAGCGACGACAGCAGCGCTTGCGGCTGCCTGCCGCCGGTGGGGACGAACGCGCCGTCATCGGCGTCGTCCAGGCTGAGGTTGACATCGTCCATGATCGCCCCCGTTCCCCGTTCACGGTTGGCCGGCCGGTCACCGTGTTTGAATGCATTCCATCCTAGCGCGTTTGAACGAACACCGTACCCCCGGTCCATCCCTGCCTCCGCAAGTTGCAGGCCAGCACCCGCGCTTCGGATAGGCCGCCGCGACCGGACACGCCCTGCCCTAGGCCATCCGGATACAGGCCCCACCCTACGAATGACGCGGCCATTCCACGCAAATGGGAATCATTATCGTTTATACTCGACCTAATCGACGCGATAGGCTGAACCGTCACTGCTTCCCGTTGTCGCAACACTGTTGCATGAAGGTCGCCTACAATGTCTTGTCTTGCGGGCCGTGCGGCTTGGCCGCAACCACTCCTTGCGCCATGGAACTGCTCCTGAGTCTGATCATCAGCATCGGTGTTTCGCTGATCGTCTTCGGCAAGCGCTGAACGCGCGCCATGCCCCCGGATGCCGGCCAACCGCTCACTCCCGATTCCGCTTTCGATTTCCCGCCGTTGATGATTCACCCTCGTACCCTCAAGATCCTCGTCGTGGTGCTGCTGATGCACGTGGGTGTGCTGACGCTGATCCAGCTCGGCCTGATCGCATCGCCGCTGCGCCAGGAACCGCCGCCCGAACTGCAGGTGAACATCATCCCGGACACGCCGCCGCAGCCGGTGCGCCAGCCGGAACCGCCCAAGCCCCAGCCCGCCAAGCCCGCGCCGCCCAAGCAGGTGAACATCGTCAAGCCCGTGCCGCAACCCAAGCCGGCCCCGACGCCGGCACCGGCCTTGCCGCCCTCCGATACCGCACCCGTGGTGCCGGCCGCACCGCCCGCGCCGCCCGCCCCGCCGGTGGAGGCCGCACCCGCGCCGGCCCCGGTCCAGTCGGGCCCGATCAACGTCGGCATCAACGACATCCAGTGCAACAACCCGCCGCTCGTCTACCCGACCATGTCGCAAAAGATGGGCGAGGAAGGCCGCACCCTCGTCAAGATCACCATCGGCCCCGAGGGCGACGTGGTCAACGCCGTGGTGGCCACCCCAAGCGGCTCCACGCGCCTGGACCGCGCCGCGCTCGAATCGGCCCGCAGCCTCCATTGCTCGCCATACAAGCAGAACGGCCGCGCCATGACCGTGGTGGCCAACAAGCCGTTCGTCTTCAAGCTCGACAACTAAACTGAATTTCGTCTTTCGCTAAGTAGGAAACCCATCATGCAGGAACTCGGTCTCTCCCATCTCTGGACACAGGGCGACATCGTCGCGCGCGGCACGGCCCTTCTGCTGTTGCTGATGTCGCTGGCCTCCTGGATCGTCATCCTCACCAAGACGTGGGACCTGATCCGGCTGAAGTCGATGGCCCAGGGCGCCGAAAAGCGCTTCTGGCACTCCGATGACTTCGATCACGCCATGCAGACGCTGGGCTCGCCCAAGGACAACCCGTTCTACGCGCTCGCGCAGACCGGCCGCGAAGCCGCCCAGCACCATCGCGCCAGCCATCCGCAGCTGCACGACGTGATGGACATCTCCGACTGGATCACGCGCTCGCTCAAGAGTGCGATCGACGAGTCCGTCGGCCAGATGCAGTCCGGCCTGGCAGTGCTGGCCTCGGTGGGCTCGACGGCACCGTTCGTCGGGCTGTTCGGCACGGTGTGGGGCATCTATCACGCGCTAATCGGCATCGGCGCGGTGGGCGTGCCGACCATCGACAAGGTGGCCGGCCCGGTGGGCGAGTCGCTGATCATGACGGCCTTCGGCCTGGCCGTGGCGATTCCCGCCGTGCTCGGCTACAACGCGCTGACCCGCGGCAACAAATCGGTCATCGCCAAGCTCAACCGCTTCGCCCACGACCTGCACGCCTACTTCGTGACCGGCGCGCGCCTGCGCCCGGGCAGCGCGCGCCAGGACGACGCGAACGTGCGCCTGGCCTCGGTCAAGCCGCAATAAGGAACGGTCATGGCTTTCGGAACCTTCGACAACGATGACGAGGTGATGAGCGAGATCAACATGACGCCGCTGGTGGACGTCATGCTGGTGCTGCTGATCATCTTCATCATCACCATTCCGGTGATCAACCACGCAGTGAAGATCGACCTGCCGCGCGCGAGCAACAAGCCCGACGACGCCAAGCCGCAGAGCGTCAATGTCGAGATCGACGCCAAGGGCCTGGTGTACTGGAACAACCAGCCGGTCGACGATGCCACGCTGGAGGCCGACATCGTGCAGGCCGCACGGCAGCAGCCCCAGCCCGAGATGCACCTGCGCGCGGATCGCAGCGTCCGCTACGAGCGCGTCGCCCAGGTGATGGCCGCCATCCAGCGCGGCGGCCTGGCGCGCATCGGCTTCGTGACCGAACCGATGCACTAACCGACGCACCCGCCCCGCCATACGAGAACCCCCGCCACTGCGCGGGGGTTCGTCTTTTTGCGCACGTCGCAGACGGCGAGCCTCACGGCGTCAGCGTTTTGTCAGCACTGCACTTGTAATGATAACGATTCTCATTTAGAGTGACAGATATTCGCTGGAACCTTGCCAGCCCATGCTTTCCGCCAGCCAGGACATCGCCATGAACACCGTTGAATCGCAGGACGCCGGCCGCACCGTCACCCGCCGCCGCCACATCATCGTGGCCCGCAAGCGGCCGGCCACCCTCGAGCACAGCCCCCTGGATGCCGAACCGGCTGCCGCGCCCAGCGTCAACGCCTCGGCCACCGTCGTGGGCGACGCCCGCATCATGACGTCGGAACAATTGTTCGGCGGCCAGAACGCCGTCGCCATCCGCCACAACGGCGCGCTCTACACGCTGCGCGTGACGCGCTTCGGCAAGCTGATCCTGACCAAGTAACCGTATCGACTTTTGTGGGGACTGTCTCTCTCAGGAGACATTCGGCACTAGCCAGCCATTGTCCATTCGCGTTCGCAGACATCCCAGACCCCGTCTGCCCGACAAGCGCCAGCCAAGCCGTTTCTTTCCCGCATCCACCGAAAAAAAAAAGGGCGCCACGATGCGCCCTTTTCCTTGCCCGGGACGGATGCCCGTTCAGCAGATCACGTGCACGGCGGCAATGCCCGCCTTGGCGATCTGCACATCCTCCGCCGACTTCACGCCCGACACGCCCACCGCACCGGCGCACACGCCCTCCACCAGGATGGGCACGCCGCCCTCCAGCATGCCGTGCAACAGCGGCACTGACAGGAACGATGTCCGGCCATTGTTGATGATGTCTTCGTAGATCTTCGATTCACGACGGCCCAGCGCGGCCGTGCGCGCCTTCTCCGGCGCGATGTAGGCCGAGATGGTCGCGCAGCCGTCCATGCGGCGCAGGCCCAGCGGATGGCCACCGTCATCGACCACGGCGATCGTCACGGCCCATTGATGCGCGCGCGCTTCCTTCTCTGCGGCATCCAGGATCTTGTTGACGTCTTCCTGGGTCAGACAGGGCTTGGTTTTCATGGTTTTCTCCTTGGTCGTGTCATGCGATCAGCGAATGCCCTGACGGATGGACAACCACCACTGGCCCAGCGCTTCGCGCAAGGCGAAGCGGGTCAGCATCAGGCCATCCGTACGCGGCAGCAGCGAGAGTATGCCACCGGCGGGGCTCTCCTCCACCTCGCCACCCCAGCCGCACGGCGCCGGCGTGACGGTGAATCCTTGCCCTTCAAAGTATCGTCGCGCGCGCGCCATGTGCCAGTAATGCGTGACGAGGTAGATGCGCCGGATGCCCGCCGCACGCAGCATCGGCGCGGAGAACGCGGCGTTTTCCTCGGTGGTGGCCGAACGCGTCTCGATCCAGCGCGCATCCTGCCCCATGTCGGCGACGAGCCGGCGCATCAGCTCGGCCTCGGGCACGCCATTCCCCTCCGGTGCGCCACCGGTCGACAGCACCGGCAAGTGGGCCGCGCGCGCCAGTCGCGCCGCGTAGACCGTGCGCTCTAGCGACGGGCCGGACAGCGCGGTTGCGCCCTGCCCCGCATACTCACGCGCCGCCAGCTTGCGCGCACCACCCAGCAGCACCACCGCGCCCTCGCCCTGCGGCTGCAGCGCATCGAGGCGCAAGGGCGGCGCGGGATGCGTCCACGATGCCAACAGCCGGCCGCACCACGGCGTCGCTGCCACCCAGGCCACGATCAACGCGATGCCGAGCACCCGGCCCGCGTGGCGGCGCCAGCGCGACACGCGCCAGGCCACCGTGCCCGCCAACAGGGCCAGCACCAACGGACCGCCGGGCGGCAACAGCAGCGTGACGACAAGCGTGCTCAACAGCCAATGGGTATGCATCCGGTTCCGCTCCGTGGCGACAATGGCGCGCACCTTAGCACGCGCCCTCGCGTGGCCAGATGCCCAAATGGAAAGCCCGGGAATATGCCGGGCCCGATAGTGAAGCGCGATGGCCGCCCGCAGCCGATGGAAGCCGTGCGGCATGCCTGGGTTCCGGCCAAAGGAAACGGCTCCCGAAGGAGTAATGCCGTTCAGTTAAGCGTGAGCTGGCTGGCTCGCGACAACGCGAACTGAGTCAACAACAAGGAAGAAGGCCGCTTCGACGTCAATCGGAGCGGCCTTTTTTGCCTTAACTGAACGGCATTACTCCCGAAGGAGCCTCTTTCCTGATGCGGCGGCCTGCGCGTCAGCGCCAATGTCCCCAGCGGCGGCCGTCATACCAGCGGTAGCGCGGCCCCCAGCGGTACCAGCCCGGGGCCACCACAACGGGCGGCGGGCCGTAGTAGACCGGTGCCGGCGCGTAATACACCGGCGGCGGAGGCGGTGCGTAGTACACCGGCGGAGGCGGGGGTTCGTAGTACACGGGCGGCGGCGGGTAATACACCGGGGCCGGGGCCACGTACACCGGCGCGAACGGGACCCCGATGCCGATCCCGACGCTCACGCGCGCCGACGCTGCCTGCGGCATGGCCAGCACGACCAATGCGGCGGCAACTGCCATCAACAGTCCATTGCGTCGACTCATCTTCATCACCTGCGACGGGATTGGCCGGACACACATGACGTGCACCCAGGCGCGATTGCGGTGTCTCTATTTTATGCAGGGCCGCAATCACAGGTGCTACGGCGAGGGCCAATTGGTAACAGGACGTAACGCCGACGCGGCGCGGCTAAGCCGCCTTGGGCTTCGCGTCGAACCCACCCTCCTCGATGATCGCCTCGGCATAGGCCCGTGCGGCTTCCAGTGCTCCGCTGGCGGTGGGATACGCGCTGACCACCGAGTCGAGCACGGTGGTGGGCGCCAGCAGCGTCTCGCCCGTGCTGACACGCAAGATCACCACTTCGGCGCGCCACGTATCCGGCGAGATTTCATAGGCGGCCACTTCGATCTTGCAGTCGTCGTGGAACGTCATGCTGCCTCCGCATCGTGTGAAGCGCACGCCTGACCTCGCGCATCTCCGTGCGTCAGCGCACGGACAGCCGGATCAGCAGCACGAATGCGGGAGCGCCCTGCAACCACGCGACGCGATCGGGCACGGCCTCCCTCCACACAGGATTGAACATGCGGAAAGTGTAGGCGCCAGCCCCCGGCACCGGTATCGAAGCCCGCCCGTGCCATCGTGTAGGCGGGCGCCGAAACCCCTGTCAGCCCGGTGCCGACGATCCTCCCCCGGCCGGGGGAGCGCGAATCAGCGCGACTCGGTACGCTGGCCGCCAACCTCTTCGATGACCAGCTCTTCCGCAACCTCCGCCGCGGCGACTTCCCAACTGACCGCGGCCTTCATCAGGCTCACCACCGCCTCCGAACCCGGCGGCGCGCTGTCGACGAGATTTTCCGTGACGGCACCCCAATGGCGGCGCACCTCGTCGCCGTGACGCTGCAGCGCCTGGGCGATGCTGCTCTGCGTCTGCACGCCAATCTCCACCAGGTTGCGCGTGTAGCCCGAGACCCGCTCGCCCGCCGGTTGCAGGTAGCGCACATGCGCGGTGAACCACTGGCCGGCATCCTGCGCGCCGGCAATCTCGTGCAGGCACTGTTCCGTCTCGCCCAACCCGGCCTTCAGCGCCTGGAGATTGAGACCGATCACCCGATTGACGCCGTCGACCGCCTCCTTCGTCACAGCCAGCCAGGCTTCCAATTGGGCGCGATGCAAAAAGCCGAGTTGCTCGAGCGTCATCATGACTGTCTCTCCATGTCGTCGTTGCGAGATTGCGAAGCGGTCGCCGCTGCCCGCCTGGACGCCGTCGCGGCCCGTCCATCCGCAACGGCCAGCAAGGCGCGGCGTTTCAGTGTAGCCCGCGCGATCGCCCCTTGGCGCGACCTCCTCCGTTTGCCCGACACCGGAGACGGACCGCTCCATCAGGTCCGCGGCGCCCTACGTGATGCACAGCGCGGCCGACACACGCGCCGCGGCGCCGACGCGCGCACAAGGGCAACGTTTGCATACGCGACGGCCCTCGTGTCACCGGCGGCATGCAGTGCATGCATGCGGCGGATAGCCGGACGACATGTCAGAATCGGCTGACACTCTTTTCAGGCATCGCCGGCTGCACATCGCGCGCCGCAGCGTCTTGAATGGAAGTATGCGAACAACAAGGAGTTTGCTATGCGTGCCTTCGTATCCCTCATTCTGGCGGCCGCGCTCGCATCCGTCAGCGGATGCGCGGACATGACACCCAAGCAGCGCAATACCGCGCTCGGCGCAGCCGCAGGTGGCGTCGCCGGGGCTGCCATCTGGGGCGGTCCGGGCGCAACGCTGGGTGGCGCCGCATTGGGTGGCGTGATCGGTAACGTCGTCACAAAGTAGGTCGCCATACGCAGCCGCTGCGCGCTGCGGGATCGGGGCCAGGCAACGCTGCCTGGCCCTTTTTGTTGACTGAGCGCGCCGATTCCCTGCGGGCGTCCCGGTCATACGCGGCTGCCGGAGCGGGCGCATAATCACCGTTTTGCAACGGAGGCCACGTGCGATACGAGCAACCGCCCGGCCCGGGCATCGGCAGCACGCCGATCCTCAGCGTCGAAGGACTGCGCAAGCGCTATGGCGAGCAGACGGTAGTCGACGGCCTGAGCTTTTCGGTCCGCCGCGGCCAGTGCTTCGGACTGCTCGGGCCCAACGGCGCAGGCAAGACCACCACGCTGCGCATGCTGCTCGGCATGACGATGCCCGATGCGGGCACCCTGCAACTGTGCGGCGAGACCATCCCCGGACATGCGCACCGCGCGCGCATGCGCGTGGGCGTGGTACCGCAGTTCGACAACCTCGACCCCGATTTCACCGTCTCGGAAAACCTGCAGATCTTCGGCCGCTACTTCGGCCTGCCTGCCACGACCATCCGCAAGCGGATGCCGGGCCTGCTGGAATTCGCGCGGCTCGAGCAAAAGGCCGACGCGCCCGTGCGCGCCCTGTCGGGCGGGATGCGGCGGCGGCTGACGGTCGCGCGGGCGCTGATCAACGACCCCGATGTCCTGGTAATGGACGAGCCCACCACCGGGCTCGACCCGCAGGCGCGCCACCTGATCTGGGAACGCCTGCGCTCGCTGCTGGCCTCCGGCAAGACCATCCTGCTGACCACGCACTTCATGGAGGAGGCTGAGCGCCTTTGCGACGAACTGTGCGTGATCGACAACGGCCACAAGATCGCCCAAGGCAAACCGCACGAGCTGATCACGCGCGAGATCGGCTGCGATGTCGTGGAGGTCTACGGCGACGACCTGTCCGCGCTGCGCACCCTGCTCAGCCCCCTGGCCGAGCGCGTCGAAGCCAGCGGCGAAACGCTGTTCTGCTACGCCCGCGATCCGCAGCCGCTGGTGGCCGCCCTGCGCGCGCAGACCGAGACGCACGCCATGCCCGGCCTACGCTACCTGCACCGCCCGGCCAACCTCGAAGATGTGTTCCTGCGCCTGACCGGCCGCGAGATGCGCGACTGAGCCGAAACGAACGCGAGACAACAATGCCCTCCGAAGCCACCCTCACCGCCCCGGCGCTGCAAGCGTATCCGCAGTCCCTGCTGCCGCTCAATTTCAGCAACTGGCGCTATGTCTGGATGCGCAACTTCATGGTGTGGCGCAAGCTGGCGATCCCGTCGATGGCGGGCAACCTGGCCGACCCCATGATCTACCTGTTCGGCCTGGGCATGGGCCTCGGCTTGCTGGTCGGCCGCCTGGACGGCGTGTCGTACATCGCCTTCCTGGCGGCGGGCACGGTGGCCTCGAGCACGATGATGTCGGCGAGCTTCGAGGCGATGTATTCAGCGTTCTCGCGCATGCACGTGCAGCGCACCTGGGAGGCCATCCTCTACGCCCCGCTCACCCTCGGCGACGTGGTGCTCGGCGAACTGCTGTGGGCGGCCAGCAAGTCGGTGCTGTCGGGCCTGGCAATCATGCTGGTGGCCGGCGTGCTGGGCTACGCATCGATGCCGCAGGCGCTGCTGGCGCTGCCGGTGGTCGTGCTGACCGGCTTCGCCTTCGCCTGTCTGGCCATGAACATGACGGCGCTGGCACCCAACTACGACTTCTTCATGTTCTACCAGACGCTGGTGATCACGCCGATGATGCTGCTCTCGGGCGTGTTCTTCCCGCTGTCGCAGTTGCCGGCGCCGGTCCGCGCCGTCACCAGCCTGCTGCCGCTGCCGCACGCGGTCGAGCTGATCCGCCCGCTGATGCTCGGCCGCACGCCGGACGACATCCTGCTGCACCTGGGCGTGCTCGTGCTCTATACCGTGGTCGCGCTGTGGTTGTGCCTGTGGCTGCTGCGCCGTCGCATGCTGAAGTGATGCCCCCGTCCGCTGCATG
Source organism: Ralstonia pseudosolanacearum (assembly GCF_024925465.1). Taxonomy (NCBI): domain Bacteria; kingdom Pseudomonadati; phylum Pseudomonadota; class Betaproteobacteria; order Burkholderiales; family Burkholderiaceae; genus Ralstonia; species Ralstonia pseudosolanacearum. The sequence continues at coordinate 2,489,968 of NZ_CP103852.1, forward strand.
AAAAAAGCCCGTCACCAGGACGGGCTTTTTGCTGGAGACCAGGACACGAAGACAGCAACGCACAGCCCATGGGCCGGGTGCGCCACCGCCCGCGACCTCCGTCCCTTACTCGTTGACAGCCGACGGCTGCAGGTGCAGCTGCGTGCGCGGATTGTCGTTCTGCGCGCTATCGTGGGCCGCCGAGCTGTTGCGCGACGCTTCCAGCCGGTCGAGATACGCTTCGTCGATATCGCCGGTCACGTAGTGGCCGTCGAAGCACGATGCCTCGAAATCGCGCAGCGCCGGGTTGACGTCGCGCACCGCGCGCTTCATGTCTTCCACGTCCTGGTAGACGAGCTGGTCGGCGCCGATGATCTGGGCGATCTCATCGTGCGTGCGGCCGTGCGCGACCAGTTCGCCGCGCGTGGGCATGTCGATGCCGTACACGTTGGGGAACTTCACCGGCGGCGCCGCCGAAGCGAAGATCACCTTCTTCGCGCCCGCATCGCGCGCCATCTGCACGATCTCCGACGACGTGGTGCCGCGCACGATGGAATCGTCGACGATCAGCACGTTCTTGCCCTTGAATTCGATCGCCATGGCGTTCAGCTTCTGGCGCACCGATTTCTTGCGCACCGCCTGGCCCGGCATGATGAAGGTGCGGCCCACGTAGCGGTTCTTGAAGAAGCCTTCCCGGTACGGCACGCCCAGGCTGTTGGCGACCTGCATGGCCGCCGGCCGGCTCGAATCGGGGATCGGCATCACCACGTCGATCGGGTCGGTCACCTCGCGCTTGATCTTCTCGGCCAGGTAGTCGCCCATGCGCAGGCGCGCGTCGTACACAGACGCGCCGTCCATGCGCGAGTCCGGACGCGCCAGGTAGACGTATTCGAAGATGCAGGGCGTCAGGACCGGATGGTCTGCGCACTGCTTGGTATGCAGTTGGCCTTCGAGGTCGACGAAGATGGCTTCGCCCGGCGCCACGTCGCGCTCGAACTTGAAGCCGATGCCTTCCAGCGCCACCGATTCGGAGGCCACCATCCACTCGACGCCGTCCGGCGTTTCCTGGCTGCCCAGCGCCAGCGGACGGATGCCGAACGGATCGCGCACGGCCAGCATGCCGTAGCCGGCGATCTGCGACACGATGGCGTACGAGCCGCGCACGCGGCGATGCATGCCGGCCACCGCCTTGAAGATCGCCTCGGGCGACAGCGCGATGTCGTTGCTGGCGCGCTGCAGTTCGTCGGCCAGCACGTTGAGCAGCACTTCGGAGTCGGAATGCGTGTTGATGTGGCGGCGGTCGCGCCGGAACATCTCTTCGCGCAGCTGCTCGGAGTTGGTCAGGTTGCCGTTATGGGCCAGCACGATGCCGAACGGTGCGCTGACATAGAACGGCTGGGCCTCTTCCTCGCTGGCGCTGCCGGCGGTCGGATAGCGCACCTGGCCGATGCCGATGGTGCCCGGCAGGCCGCGCATGTTGCGCGTGCGGAACACGTCGCGCACCATGCCGTTGGCCTTGTGCATGTGGAAGGTGCTGCCGGCCGCGGTGGCAATGCCCGCCGCGTCCTGCCCCCGGTGCTGCAGCAGCAGCAGGCTGTCGTAGATCAGCTGATTGACGGGCGTGGCCGAAACCACCCCAACGATACCGCACATGTCGATCTCCAGCGAGAACGTATTGGTGGCGCCCACACCCGTTGCGGGCACCGAAAAAGCATGGACCGCCCGGCTCGTGGCCAGACGCTCCCCCTCAATAGTGAATGTATTTCGCGACGTCGGGCGGCAGCAGCGGCTTGGCGGCCCGTGCCGCTTCCTCCGCATACGGCCGCGAGACCGCATCGCGCCAGAACGGCTGCTCAGGCACACTGGTGAAGCCTGCCACCGTCATCAGCACCAGGATGATCACGCCGCCGCGCGCCAGCCCGAACACCATGCCGAGGCCGCGATCGGCGGGCTTCAGCCCCGCGCTCTCCAGGACCGCCGACAGCAGCGCGCCCACCAGCGATGTCCCGATCACCGTCACTACGAACAGTAGGACGAATCCGAGAACCGTGCGTGCCACCGGTCCGCCCGGCAGCGACTCCGGCATCCAGCCCGCCGCCACGCCCGAAAAGGTATAGGCCACCCACGCCGCAAACAGCCACCCGGCCAGCGCCAGGATCTCGCGGATCAGTCCGCGAAACAGGCCCACCAATGCCGACGCCACGACGATGAACAGAACGCCGTAATCAAAGAAAGTCGGTTGCATGAGGCAGCTGGGTTGGGCGGAAAGCGGTGTAGCGGATCGGTCGGCCTGGCAAATGCGCATCGGGCCGCATGGTCACTGCTGCACCAGCTTGGGCGTCAGGCCCAGTTGCTCGGCGCGCTTCTGTGCCGCCTCCGCCGAGGCGCGATCATTGAACGGGCCCGCGCGCAGCAAGGCCAGATCGCCCTTCTCGGGCACCTTCTTGTGCTCGATGTAGCCGGGAATCTTCTCGCCCTTGAGCTTGCTCAGCCAGTTGCGGGCGCGGTCTTCCGATGCGAACGCGCCGATCAGCAGCAGGAATTTGCCGTCCTTGGCTTCGGCAGCCGGTGCCGCCTGGACGGACGCGGCAGGCTTCGCCTGCGGCTTGGTATCGGTTGCCGTCGCGCTGGCGACGGCCTTGGGCGACGGCTTGGCAGCGGCCGGCGTACTCGCCGTGGAGGAACCGCCAGCGGAGGACACGACCTCCTCCCCCTGATCCAGCGCCTGCGCCTGCTGCGGGGCCGCCCCGTCGGCACGCGGCGCCGAGCGGCGGCTGGCCACCTTGGGTTCATCGGCCGACGCCTTGGCGCCGCGATCGACCGGCTGGTCCTGGATCTGAACCGCGACGCCGTCCGTCACCGGGCGCGGCTTGGCATCGAACACCAGCGGCAGCACCACCACGGCGGCCCCCACCAGCACGACCGCACCGATCAACCGGCGCCGCGCGCGCTGCTTCTGCGGCAGCTCGGGATCGAGACCGTCATCGACGTCATCATCGCGCCGCGCCGCGCGGCTGCGGGACGCCGAGGCGGCCCGCGACTCGCGCACCGCGTCGCGCGCTACATCGGCAGCGCTGCCGGCGGCGCCACGCGCGCTTTCGGCAGGCTTGCGGGAAGAGAAGATGGAAAACAGTCCCATGGATTGCGCCCGGATTGGCTCTCTGACGATGCGAAACGAGGGGCTGCAGCACCGGCACCGGATCGCCCGGCGCTGCCTGGTCTTCGTTAGTGCGCGCGGGTCTTGCGCTCCGCCAGCACGCCGGCAACGGTGAAGAACGATCCGAAGACGACGATTCTATCATCCTCGGTCGCCCGCTCCATGGCGTTGCGATAGGCGGTGGCGGGATCGCCATAGGTTGCGACGCTGGCATCCTTGCCCGGGCTGAAGCCTGCATCCGCCAAGGCTTGCTCGAGCTGTGCCGCGCTCGCCGCGCGCGGCGTCGGCAGATCGGTCAGGCACCAGTGATCGACCTTGTCGAGCAGATGGCCCAGCACGCCCGCGATGTCCTTGTCCTGCATAGCGCCGAACACCGCGTAGGTGTAGCGGAAGAAGCCCATGTTCTCGAGATTCTGGCCCAGGGCCGCCGCGGCATGCGGATTGTGGGCCACATCCAGGATCACCGCCGGTCGGCCCGGCATCACCTGGAAGCGTCCCGGCAGCGCCGCGCGCGACAGCCCGACGCGCACGTCCTGCGCGGTGATCGCCAACCGGTCGCGCACCGAGTCGAGCGCAGCCAGCGCCGCCGACGCATTCAGCAGCTGGTTGGCCCCGCGCAGCGCCGGATAGCCCAGCGCCGGCCAGCGCCGGCCCCGCCCGCTCCAGCCCCACTGCTGCTTGTCGCCCTGGAAATTGAAATCGCGGCCGATCAGCCACAGGTCCGCGCCGATGGCCTCGGCGTGCCGGACCAGCGAGACCGGCGGCACTGGGTCGGAGCACACCGCCGGCACGCCCGGCCGGAAGATGCCGGCCTTCTCGAAGCCGATCGCCTCGCGCGTGTCGCCCAGGTAGGCCACGTGGTCGAGGTCGACACTGGTGATGACGGCACAGTCGGGATCGATGATGTTGACCGCATCCAGCCGGCCGCCCAATCCCACCTCCAGGATCACCGCATCCAGCCCCGACTCGGCAAACAGATGCATGATCGCCAGCGTGGTGAACTCGAAGTACGTCAGGCTGACGGGCTCGGCGAAGCTGCAGCGGGCGCGCTCGACCGCCTCGAAATGCGGCAACAGCATCGCATCGGTGGCGATCTCGCCATTGACGCGGGCGCGCTCGTTGAAGTCGATCAGGTGCGGCGAGGTGTGGCAGCCGACCTTGTAGCCGGCCGCCATCAGGATGGCCTCCAGCATGGCGCAGGTCGAGCCCTTGCCGTTGGTGCCACCCACGGTGAAGACGACCGGATCGAGCTTGAGCGCCAGCGCGTCGCGCACGCGGCTGATGCGCTCGAGCCCCATGTCGATGCCGATAGGATGCGCGGTTTCCAGATGGGCCAGCCAGTCCGGCAGGTGATCGAAGAAGGGCATGCGGTGCGGTGTGCGATCGGATCGCGCAAAAAGAAGAAGCGCGGACTCTCGCCCGCGCTTCAGTTCACAGGGTGCGGGGCATCAAGCCAGTGCGTCGGCCGGCTGCTTCTGCAGCAAGGCAAGCAGCTCGGCGATTTCGCGGCGCATGTTGCGACGGTCGACGATCATGTCGATGGCACCCTTCTGCAGCAGGAATTCGGCGCGCTGGAAGCCTTCCGGCAGCTTTTCGCGCACGGTCTGCTCGATCACGCGCGGGCCGGCGAAGCCGATCAGCGCGCGCGGCTCGGCGATCACCACGTCGCCCATGAAGGCGAAGCTGGCGGACACGCCGCCCATGGTCGGATCGGTCAGCACGCTGATGAACGGCAGCTTGGCTTCGGCCAGCTTGTTGACCATGGCCGTGGTCTTGGCCATCTGCATCAGCGACAGCAGGCTTTCCTGCATGCGCGCGCCGCCCGTGGCCGACACGCAGATGAACGGCACCTTCTGCTCCAGTGCCGTCTGCGCGCCGCGCGTGAAGCGCTCGCCCACCACCGAGCCCATCGAGCCGCCCATGAATTCGAACTCGAAGCAGGCCACCACCACCGGCAGCGCGTGGATGGCGCCGCCCATCACGACCATGGCGTCGGTCTCGCCGGTGTCGTCCATGGCCGCCTTGATGCGGTCGGGATACTTCTTGGTGTCCTTGAACTTGAGCGCGTCGACCGGGAGGATCTCCTGGCCCAGTTCATAGCGGCCCTCGGCGTCCAGCAGCGCATCCAGGCGCGCGCGGGCGCCGATTCGCATATGGTGTTCGCACTTGGGGCAGACGTGCAGGTTGGCTTCGACGTCGGTACGGTACAGCACCGACTCGCAGGCGGGGCATTTGATCCACAGGCCTTCCGGAATGCCCTTGCGTTGCGACGGATCGGTCTGTTGGATCTTGGGCGGAAGCAGTTTATCCAGCCAGCTCATGCGTACTCCTTGGATGCGCTCGCGCGGGTCATGCGGCTCAGGCGTCGAGCGCCTGGCGGATGTCCGCGATGAAATCAGTCAGACATTGTACCGCTTGTTCGCGGGACGCCTCCTCCAGCAATTGCACAATGCGGGATCCGATCACCACCGCATCGGCCACGCCGCCGATCGCGCGCGCCGTCGCCGCATCGCGGATGCCGAAGCCGACCCCCACCGGCAGCCGCGCATGCTGGCGGATCTGCGGGATGCGCGCGGCCACGCTGTCGAGGTCCAGCGTCGCCGCGCCCGTCACGCCCTTGAGCGAGACGTAGTAAATGTAGCCGCTCGCCACGCGGGCGATCTGCGCCATGCGCGCTTCGGTCGAGGTGGGCGCCAGCAGGAAGATCGGGTCGATGCCCACGGCCTGCATAGTCTTGGCGAACGCCTCGCACTCCTCGGGCGGATAGTCCACCACCAGCACGCCGTCCACGCCGGCTTCCGACGCGGCCTTGGCGAAGGCGTCGATGCCCATGCGCTCGATCGGGTTGGCGTAGCCCATCAGCACCACGGGCGTGGTCTTGTCGGTGGCGCGAAACGCACGCACGTAGTCCAGCACGGTGCGCAGGCCGATCTTCTTGGCGAGTGCGCGCTCCGACGCACGCTGGATGACCGGGCCGTCGGCCATCGGGTCGGAAAACGGCACGCCCAGTTCGATGACGTTGGCGCCGCCCTTGACCAGCGCATGCATCAGATCGACGGTCAGCTCGGGATACGGATCGCCCGCCGTGATGAACGGGATCAGGCCCTTGCGGCCCTGCGCGGACAGTTGCGAAAAAGTTTGAGCGATGCGGGACATGGATTGAAGAGGTTTCAGGCGACCCTGACAGCGTCGGGCACCTGGGAATCAGTCGATTGGGGTCCAAGCGGCGTGACGGCGGCCACCCGCTCGCGCGCCACGCGGCAATACTCGGCGTTGATCTCGAAGCCGGCAAACCGGCGGCCCAGCCGCGCGCACGCCGCGGCGGTGGTGCCGCTGCCCAGGAACGGGTCCAGCACCAGCCCGCCCGGCGGACAGCTCGCCAGCACCATGCGCTCGACCAGCTCCAGAGGCTTCTGCGTCGGGTGCTCGGCACGCTCGGGATCCTGCCGGTGCAGGCGCGACACGCTCCACACGTCCTTCGGGTTGTAGCCGACCTCCAGCCACTTCTTGCCCTCGAAGCGCTTGCGGCTGCGGGCCTTCTTGGTCTCGGCGTCGTACGGAATGCGCACGGCGTCGACATCGAAGTAGTAGTCGCGCGAGGCGGCGAAGAAGCCGATGTTGTCGTGCACCGACGAGAACTTGCGCGTGCTGCCGCCCATGCTGGGCACGCGGCGGTCCCAGATGATCTCGTTGATCATCGACAGGCGCCGCTTGAGCATCACGAACAGCTCCGGCGCGTACTGCCACGTGCAGAACAGGTAGAGCGAGCCGTTGCGCGCCAGCTTCGGCAACACCGCCTCGATCCAGCGTTCCGACCAGGCCAGGTAGGCCTCGCCCGACAGCTTGTCGGAGTCGTTGCCATAGTCCTTGCCCAGCCCGTACGGCGGATCGGCGATGACGAGGTCCACGCTGCCGTCGGCCAGGTGGCCGACCCCGGCGATGCAGTCCTCGTTGAAGATGCCGTCGATGGCGCGCTTGGTCATTGCGTCAGAGCTCGATGCCCGAGAGTTCGGCGACGGTATGCATGTCCTTGTCGCCGCGGCCGGACAGGTTGACCAGCAGGATCTTGTCCTTCGGCAGCGTCGGCGCCAGCTTGCAGGCGTAGGCCAGCGCATGGCTGGACTCCAGCGCGGGAATGATGCCCTCCATGCGGCACAGGTCGTGGAAGGCCTGCAGCGCTTCCTTGTCGGTGATGCCGACATACTGCGCGCGGCCCGCGTCCTTCAGCCAAGCATGCTCGGGGCCGACACCGGGGTAGTCCAGGCCGGCCGAGATCGAATGCGTCTCGATGATCTGGCCGTCCTCGTCCTGCAGCAGATAGGTGCGGTTGCCGTGCAGCACGCCCGGCGAGCCGCCCGTGAGCGACGCGGCATGCCGGCCCGACTCGAGGCCCTCGCCCGCCGCTTCCACGCCGATCAACTGCACGCTGGCCTGGTCGATGTACGGATAGAAGATGCCCATGGCGTTGGAGCCGCCGCCCACGCAGGCGATCACGGCGTCCGGCTGGCGGCCGGCCAGCTCGGGCATCTGCACCTTGCACTCCTCGCCGATCACGGCCTGGAAATCGCGCACCATCATCGGATACGGGTGCGGCCCGGCCACGGTGCCGATGATGTAGAAGGTGTCGGCCACGTTGGTGACCCAGTCGCGCATCGCCTCGTTGAGTGCGTCCTTGAGCGTGCGCGAGCCGGATTCCACCGGCACCACGGTCGCCCCCAGCAGCTTCATGCGATAGACGTTGGCGGCCTGCCGGCGCACGTCCTCGCTGCCCATGTAGACCACGCATTCCATGCCGTAGCGCGCAGCGATGGTGGCGGTGGCCACGCCGTGCTGGCCGGCGCCGGTCTCAGCGATCACGCGCGGCTTGCCCATGCGGCGCGCCAGCAGCGCCTGGCCGATGACGTTGTTCACCTTATGGGCGCCGGTGTGGTTCAGGTCTTCGCGCTTGAGGTAGATCTGCGCGCCGCCGCAATGCTCGGTCAGGCGGCGGGCATGGTAGATGGGCGACGGACGGCCGACGAAATGCTTCAGCTCGTACTCGTATTCCTTGATGAATTCGGGATCGTGCTGATAGCGCGCATAGGCAGCGCGCAGCTCGTCCAGCGCGTGGGACAGCGTTTCCGCAACGAAGGTGCCGCCGTAAGGGCCGAAGTGGCCGTGGGCGTCGGGCAGGTTGTACATGGCAATTTCTCGAGGCATCCGCCGGGCTCAGGCATGGGACCGGCCGGCGGCGATATTCAGGAAGGTGCGAACCGCGAGAGACCGGCCAAGGTGGCTCAGGCTTGCACCGACGCGCCCAGGGCGGCATCGGCCTCGCGGACCGCTCGCACGAATGCGGTCATGCGGGCGCGGTCTTTCACGCCCCGTGCGGCCTCGATTCCGCTGCTCACATCGACAGCGTAAGGCCGCACACGCTCAATCGCGCCAGCGACGTTTTGCGCGCTCAACCCACCACTCAAAACGAGCCGAGGAGCGGTGCTTGGCGGTGCGGATTGCGAGAGCCATTGCGGGGGAATCAGGGTCCAGTCGAAGACGTGGCCGCCACCGCCGTAGCCCTCGACGAATGCGTCGAGCAGCAACCCCTGGGCAGCGGCAAACCGATCGGCGAATTCTACCAAATCGGTTCCCGGCTGAACACGCAGGGCGCGCAGCCAGGGCAGCCCCACCTTCCCGGCGATCTCCGCGCACTGCTCGGGCGTCTCGTCGCCGTGGAACTGCAGCAGCGTGAGCGGCACCTGGTCGAGCACCCGGGCCACATCGTCGGCGCTGGCATTGACGAACAGGCCCGTCACGGTGACGAACGGACCGGCACGGCGGGCCAGCTCGGCCGCGTGACCGGCGGCAACGTAGCGGGGGCTGGGCGGATAGAACACCAGCCCGATGGCATCGGCGCCGAGCGCGACGGCGTGGTCGACGTCGTCCGGCTGGGTCAGGCCACAAAGCTTGATACGGGTACGGTGGAGCGGCATGGCAATGGTCATGGGCCGGCGTGCTCGTCGAACACGCCGCGAAACAGGCTGGACGACGCCGGAGATACCGGCAGCCGGAAGGCATCAGGATAGCCGACCTCGGCAAGGTACAGGCCGTCGGGCATGAAGGTGGGGGCGGCGGCCTTGCGCTCGCGCGCGGCCAGCACCTCGCCCATCCACGCCGCCGGGCGCTTGCCCCGGCCGATCGCCACCAGGCAGCCCATGATGTTGCGCACCATGTGGTGCAGGAAGGCGCTGCCACGGATGCGCACGAACACCCATTCGCCCTGCCCCCGCACCTCGGCCGAATACATCGTCTTGATGGGCGACTTGGCCTGGCATTCCGCCGCACGAAAGGAGGAAAAATCGTGCTCGCCGACCAGCACCTGCGCGGCCTCGTGCATGGCTGCCACATCAAGTGACTGTCCGGGCGGCAGCGCCACGTAGCCAGCCTTGCCCTCGAGCAGCGGCGCGCGCGTCGGACCGTAGGTCAGCGCGTAGTAGTACGTGCGGCGATGCGCGGAGAAGCGCGCGTGAAAATCCTCCGGCATTGCCTGCGCCCAGCGCACTGCCACCGTCGGCGGGAGGAAGGCATTGGTGCCGCGCACCCACGAGAAGGGATCGCGCACCAGGTCGGTGTCGAGATGGATCACCTGCCCCAGCGCATGCACGCCAGCGTCGGTGCGGCCTGCCACCGTGGTCGGCAAGGCCACGCCGGCAAACTCGCGCAGCGCCGCCTCGAGCACGTCCTGCACGGTGTTGCCGTGTGGTTGCGACTGCCATCCCGAAAACGCGGCACCGTCGTACTGGATGCCGAGCGCGATGCGCGTCATGCCGAATGAATCCCCATGCGAAATGAAAAACGCCGGCAGGATACCACCCTGCCGGCGTTAGCGAAGCCGTACGGCGCAGTGCCGATCAGCCGATCTGGCGCATCAGCGCCTGGGCCTCGGCGTGGAACGACGGATCGCCCAGGTCCAGCACTTCCTGCAGCAGCTCGCGCGCACCTTCCTTGTCGCCGATCTCGATGTAGGCCTTGGCCAGATCGAACTTGATCTGCAGGTCGCGCACGCCATCGATGCCACCCTCGGCCGACAGCGTGTGCGGGAGGTTGGTGTCCAGGCGCATGACCGTCACCGGCTCTTCCTGCTGCACGACAGCCGCCTGGGGCTGCGGCGCGGCGTCGAGCTGCGTCGGCGTTTCCGGCAGGTCGGCAGGCTGCGCCCAGGCCGGCAAGCTGTCTGCGGCCACGGCGGCGGGCGCCGGCTCCACGACAGGCATCTCGGCAACGGGCGCCGCCGGGTTCAGGTCCAGCGACAGATCGGACAGATCCATGTGCAGCGGCGGCACCGAAGCCGGCTGGAACGCTTCGCCAGCATGGCCAGCAAAGTCGGTCTGCGGCAGTTCGAACGCCTGCGGAGCTTCCGGCTCGACACGCGGCTGGAACACCTCGGCCGCCTGGATCGGCGCCGTGATCGGCTCGCCGGCAGCCGGCGCCGGGAAGGACTCCAGCGGCAGCTCCAGATCCGCCAGTTGCGGTGCCTTGGTCGACGGCATGGACGGGTCCATGCCCGGGTCCACCGTGGTCCATTCTTCGCCGCGGCGGGTGGTTTCGCCCATCACGGTCGGCTTGAACGCCTCGGCCGCCGCCGCGACAGCGCCCATGCCCGCCAGGGCAGCGCCCGCAGCAGCCACGGCACCACCGGCGTGACCGTGACGGTCATCGACGGCAACCTGCTCGTGATGGCCGTCGCCCTGCACCGTCAGGTACAGCGGATTGGCCGGATCGAATTTGCGGCCCATCGCGGCAGCCTCGGCCCACTCGGCCGATGCGGCCCCCACCTGCGCCAGCATTTCCTCGGCGATGGTCTGGAAGCCGTGGGCATCCTGGCGGTTAGCGTAAATTTCCATCAGTTTGAGGCGGATGGCCTGGCGCTCCGGATGCTGCTCGAGCGCCTCGCGCAGGATTTCTTCGGCCTGCACGTCGCGGCCATAGGCGATATAGACATCGGCTTCTGCGATCGGATCGACTTCATTGCTCTCGTTGCCGCCGCCGATGCGGAAGTCGGCCCCGAACACGCTGTGCTGCGACGTATCGATGCTCTGGCCGCCCGCCGCGCCGAACAGCGAGTTGGCCCCGGCCATCACCGTGCTCTCCTGCGACAGCAGGCTGTCCTGAAAGCCGTGCGCCGGCTCAGGCTTCTGCTGGCGACGGCGATACACCGCCAAGCCGCCCACCAGCGCCACCACCAGGCCGCCCAGGCCCAGTGCCATCGGATTGCCCAGCAGCGAGGAGAAGAACGACTCTTCCTCGGCCGGCGGCGGCGGCGCCACCACCACCGGCGCCTTCTTGGGCGCAGCGGCAGGAGCCGAAGCCTGGGCCACCGGTGCGCTGGCCGCTGCCGGCGCGGCAGCAGCCGGAGCCGATGAAGCCGCAGCCGTTTCCGCCGAGGACGCGGCCGCAGCCGGGGCTTGTGCCGGCGTTGCTGAAGCCGAGGGTGCCGGTGCGTTGGCAGCCGTCACCGCCGGAGCGGCCGTCGCCGGCGACGGCGCAGCACCCGCGGCGGGCTTGGCAGCCGCCTTGGCGAGCTCCGCATTCTTCACTTCAACCAAGTGCTGCATCTCGGAGAGGTTCTTCTCCAGTTGCGCCACCCGCGATTCCATTTCCTTGAGCGCGTGCTCCTTGGCAACCAGTTCCTCCGCGCGTGCGCCGGCGGTGGCAGCGGCCTTGCCGGTGCGATCCGCCTTGGACAGGCGCAGCTCGTCGCGCTCGCTGGCGGACGGCGTCGCCTGATCCTGGACACGGGCGGACACGCTACCGCTCTGCTGCCTGGCGGAATCGGTATCCGTCGCGGCATTGGCTTCGGCGGCCGTCGCCAGGCGGCTACGGTAGCCGGCAAAGCCGGACGTCTGCGCGACCACCTCGCGGCGTGCCTCACGTGGCGACACCTTCTGCGCGTCGGCCGCCGACGGAACCGTCAGCACGGAACCGGTACGCAGGCGGTTGATATTGCCGCCGATGAATGCCTTGGGATTGTTGCGGTACAGCGCGAGCAGCATCTGGTCCAGCGACACGCCGTCCTGGCCCTGCACGGCAGTCGAGGCGACGTCGTAAAGGCTGTCGCCGCGCTGCACGGTGTATCCCGAGCCGGACGAAGGCTCTGCCGCTGCCGCATCCGCTTGCGGGCGGGCGGCGGCCTGGCGCGCCGGACGGGCGGCGCGCGGTGCGGCCGCCGGTGCCTGCGGCGCAGCCGCAACCGGAGCCGGCGTGGAATCGACCACACCCGGCGTCGTGGCTTGCACCACCGGCGTCGGCGCAAAATTGCGGGTCGTATTGCTGGAGCCCGCGGGGTCCAGCAGGAAGGTATAGGCGCGCGAGACGCGGCCCGATGCCCAGGTCAAGTCGACCAGGATATCGACGAACGGCTCGGCGACCGGCTGGGCGGAAATCACCCGCACCACGTAGGTGCCGCCGGACTGGCGCACCAGCGAGGCACGCAGCGTCGAGACGATCGGGTTGTAGGTCAGGCCGGCGCGCTGGTAGGCATCAGGCGACGCCAGCTTGGCGACCAGATTCTGGGCCTCTTCCTCGGTCACGCCGCTCAGATCGATCTCGGCCTGCAGCGGCTGTCCCAGGCTGGAACGCACGTGCAAAGCGCCGAAGCCGGCCGCGTACGCGGCGGGCTGGATCAGCAGCAGGCTTGCCGCGGCAATTGCGACAGCCGACCAGCGAGGACTGCGATGGGACGATTCTCTCCGGCGGTATTGGCTCACCCTCACCTTCGACTCCGTGATCTTTTTAATGTGCAAAACAAACTTAGCATCAATGAGTTAGCGCAGCAATCTCACTTGAAACGTGAGATGCCGAGGGCTCGACACCGTCGATGTCAATCCAAACGACGTAAATGGCGGTATCTGAAGCGTTCGGCGTACCCCCCGGAATACGAACGCTGCGATGCGGCGCTAACTCCTCCCCGTTTGCTCGCCCACCCTACGAATGGGCGGACGGCGTTCCGGCCGCTATTGTGTACCAACGTAACAGTCCGTGGGCGTCCGGATGAAAAACGCCGCGTGGTGTGCGCGGCGCGGCGGCAAAAATCCTCAATTTTGTTGTCAGGTTGCAACGACAAGCATTACCCCCCGACAACGTACCGACAGCAAAGCCAGGATCACTTGCCCAGCAGAATGCGCAGCATCCGACGCAGCGGTTCAGCAGCGCCCCAGAGCAACTGGTCGCCGATCACGAACGCGCTGACATATTCCGGACCCATATTCAGCTTACGCACGCGGCCCACGCCGATATCCAGCCCGCCGGTGATGGCTGCGGGCGTCAGCTCCTGCTCGGTGATGCCGCGCTCGTTCGGCACCCACTTCACCCACGGGTTGCCCGAACGGATGATGGACTCGATCTCTTCGAGCGGCAGGTCGCGCTTGAGCTTGAGTGTCAGGCCCAGGCTGTGACAGCGCATCGCGCCGATCCGCACGCACAGGCCGTCCACCGGAATCGTCAGGTCGGTGCCCAGGATCTTGTTAACTTCAGCCTGGCCCTTCCATTCTTCCTTGGACTGACCGTTGTCGAGCTGCTTGTCGATCCAGGGGATCAGGCCGCCGGCCAGCGGTGCCGGGAAGTACTCGGTCGGCACGTCCTCGCGGATGGTCTTGGCAACCTTGCGGTCGATCTCCAGGATGGCCGAGGCCGGGCTGGCCAGCTCTTCCTCCACCTCGCGGTGGATCACCCCCATGCCCTTGAGCAGTTCGCGCATGTGGTTGGCACCACCGCCCGACGCAGCCTGGTAGGTCATCGAGCTGACCCACTCGACCAGCCCGTCGCGGAACAGGCCGCCCACGCCCATCAGCAGGATGGAGTTGGTGCAGTTGCCGCCGATGAAATTCTTGGTCCCGCGGGCGACGGCGTCCTTGATCAGCTGCAGGTTGACCGGGTCCAGCACGATCACCGCGTCGTCTTCCATGCGCAGCGTCGAAGCGGCGTCGATCCAGTAGCCGTTCCAGCCGGCGGCGCGCAGCTTCGGGAAGATCTCGGTGGTGTAGTCACCGCCCTGGCAGGTGATGATGGTGTCGCACTGCTTGAGCGCGTCGATATCGTTGGCGTCCGCCAGCGGGGCATCCGTCTTGGCGAACGACGGTGCCTTGCCGCCGGCATTGCTGGTGCTGAAGAACACCGTATCGACCAGGTCGAAATCCTTTTCTTCCTGCATGCGCTGCATCAGCACGCTGCCGACCATGCCGCGCCAACCGACGAGACCTACCTTCATGATGTGAAACCCTTAGTGATTTTCCCCGCCTCGGACGCCCGGCGTGACCGCGCGGGGAAGGCGAACGGGCACGACGGACGATCTACGAGATCGTTTTTTTAGTAATGGTTTTGGTGGTCGTGCGAATCTCGACGGTCGTCATGCGAGCGCGTGCGGCAGTGCCCTGGGCGGCGATGGCCAGGGTACCCAGAATGCCGAAGAGGAGCGCGGTCGAGATCATCCGACAAAATATACACGATTTGGTAGCAGCACAATGCGGTGCAGCATGGCGCCACACAAAAAACCACGATCGCGGTGCCGCATGTGACGGCACCGCAACGCGGGGTCTGGCTTACAGCGCGGCCACCACGGCGTCGCCCATTTCCACCGTGCCGACCTGCTTGCAGCCCGGCGTCAGAATGTCGCCGGTGCGATAGCCCTGGGCCAGCACCTTCTTGACCGCGGTCTCGATGCGGTCCGCCTGCTCGGCCTTGCCCAGCGTGTAGCGCAGCATCATCGCCGCCGACAGGATGGTCGCCAGCGGGTTGGCGATGCCCTTGCCCGCGATGTCCGGGGCCGAACCGTGCGACGGCTCGTACAAGCCCTTGTTGTTGGCATCGAGCGAGGCCGACGGCAGCATGCCGATCGAGCCCGTCAGCATCGCGGCCTCATCCGACAGGATGTCGCCGAACATGTTGCCGGTGACGATCACGTCAAAGTTCTTGGGCGCCTTGACCAGTTGCATCGCGGCATTGTCCACGTACATGTGCGAGAGCTCGACTTCGGGGTATTCCTTGTGCACGTCGATGACGATGTCCTTCCAGAACTGGAAGGTCTCCAGCACGTTGGCCTTGTCGACGCTGCACAGCTTCTTGCCGCGCTTGGCGGCCGCCTGGAAGGCGACGTGCGCGATGCGGCGGATTTCCGGCTCGCTGTAGCGCATGGTGTCGAAGCCCTCGCGCGCGCCGGCGAACAGGCCGTCCGGCGCCGCGCGCACACCGCGCGGCTGGCCGAAGTAGATGTCGCCGTTCAGCTCGCGGACGATCAGGATGTCGAGGCCGGCCACGATCTCGGGCTTCAGGCTCGAGGCGCCGGTCAGTTCCGGGTAGCAGATCGCCGGACGGAAGTTGGCGAACAGCTGCAGGTGCTTGCGCAGGCCCAGGATGGCCTGCTCGGGACGCAGTTCGCGCGGCAGCGTGTCGTACTTCCAGTCGCCGACGGCGCCGAACAGGATGGCATCGGCCTCCTTGGCCAGCTTGAGCGTGTCTTCCGGCAGCGGATGCCCCTTGGCCTCGTAGCCGGCGCCGCCCACCGGGGCGGTTTCCATCTCGAACGGCTCGCCCAGTACCTTCAGCACCTTCACGGCCTCGGCCACGATTTCCTTGCCAATGCCGTCGCCCGGCAACACTGCGATTTTCGTCATGCGTTTGTCCTTGTGATGCGTTTGCCGGATTCAACCGACCAGCTTATGGCCCAGCCACGGCATCTTCGCCAGGCGCTGCGCCTCGAAGGCCTTGATTTCGTCGGCATAGCGCAGGGTCAGGCCGATGTCGTCGAAGCCGTTGAGCAGGCAGTACTTGCGGAATGCCGTGATGTCGAACGGGTATGCCGTGCCGCCGGGCGTGACGACGACCTGCTTGTCCAGGTCCACCGTCAGCTGATAGCCGTTGAAGGCAGCGGTCTCGTTGAACAGGTGGTCGACCTGCGACTCCGTCAGCGCGATCGGCAGCAGGCCGTTCTTGTAGCAGTTGTTGAAGAAGATGTCGGCGAAGCTCGGCGCGATGATGGCGCGGAAGCCGTACTGCTGCAGCGCCCAGGGCGCATGCTCGCGCGAGCTGCCGCAGCCGAAGTTCTTGCGCGCCAGCAGGACGGAGGCCCCCCGGTAGCGCGGCTGGTTCAGCACGAAGTCCGGATTGAGCGGACGCTGGCTGTTGTCCTGCCCCGGCTGGCCGACGTCGAGGTAGCGCCATTCGTCGAACAGGTTCGGGCCGAAGCCGGTGCGCTGGATCGACTTGAGGAATTGCTTCGGAATGATGGCGTCGGTATCGACGTTCTCGCGGTCCAGCGGCACAACCAGGCCGGTGTGGATGGTGAATTGTTCCATGATCGTTCTCTCCTGCCGGTCAGCCGAGCTTGCGCACGTCGACGAAGTGGCCTTCCAGCGCGGCGGCGGCGGCCATCGCCGGGCTCACCAGGTGGGTGCGGCCGCCCGCGCCCTGCCGGCCTTCGAAATTGCGGTTGGACGTGGACGCGCAACGCTCGCCTGGCTCAAGCCGGTCGGCGTTCATCGCCAGGCACATCGAGCAGCCCGGCTCGCGCCATTCGAAGCCGGCCGCCTTGAAAATCTTGTCCAGCCCTTCGCGCTCTGCCTGCTCCTTGACCAGGCCCGAGCCCGGCACCACCATGGCCAGCTTCACGTTGGAAGCAATACGCTTGCCGAGCTTCTGCACCACCCAGGCGGCGGCGCGCATGTCTTCGATGCGGCTGTTGGTGCACGAGCCGATGAAGACCTTGTCGATGCGGATATCGCCGATGGCAACGTTGGGCTGCAAGGCCATGTACTCGAGCGCGCGCTCCATGGCATTGCGCCTGACCGGGTCCTTTTCCTTGTCCGGATCCGGCACGCGGTCTTCGATGCTGACCACCATTTCCGGCGAGGTGCCCCAGCTCACCTGCGGGCGGATCTCTTCGGCGCGCAGCTCGACCACGTGGTCGAAGCGGGCACCCTCATCGGAGTGCAGCGTGCGCCAGTAGGCCACGGCCTGCTCCCATTCCACGCCCTGCGGCGCAAACGGACGGCCCTTGATGTACTCGAGCGTGATGTCGTCCACGCCGACCATGCCGGCGCGCGCGCCCGCCTCGATCGCCATGTTGCACACCGTCATGCGGCCTTCCATCGACAGCGCGCGGATGGCCGAGCCGCCGAACTCCATCGCGTAGCCGGTGCCGCCCGCCGTGCCGATCTTGCCGATGATGGCGAGCACGATGTCCTTGGCGGTACAGCCGCGCGGCAGCGTGCCTTCGACCTTCACCAACATGTTCTTGCTCTTCTTGGCGAGCAGCGTCTGCGTGGCCAGCACGTGCTCGACTTCCGAGGTGCCGATGCCGTGCGCCAGCGCGCCGAATGCGCCGTGCGTGCTGGTGTGCGAATCGCCGCAGACCACCGTCATGCCCGGCAGCGTCGCGCCCTGCTCCGGCCCGATCACGTGCACGATGCCCTGGCGCTTGTCGGTCATCTTGAATTGCGTGATGCCGAAGCTGTCGCAGTTGGCATCGAGCGTGTCGACCTGCAGCTTGGAGACCGGGTCGGCAATGCCGTGCGAGCGGTCGGTGGTCGGCACGTTGTGGTCCGAGACGGCCAGGTTCGCGCTGATGCGCCAGACCGGGCGGTTGGCCAGCTTCAGGCCCTCGAACGCCTGCGGGCTGGTCACCTCGTGCAGCAGTTGGCGGTCGATGTAGAGCACGGTCGTGCCGTCATCTTCGGTGTGGACGACGTGGTCGTCCCAAAGTTTGTCGTAGAGCGTCTTGGCCATGATGCGATCCGTGCACAGTGCGCCGTGTGCGGGCGCCCGCGCGGTCAGTTTCGTGGGGAGTGACCGATTATGCCACCCGGCGGCGGCGGGGCCGGACGTCACTGACGAAAGGGGGTTTCGTCGTTTTGCGAAGGCCGCGGGCAACAAAAAACCCCGCCGGTCGCCCGGGCGGGGTTTCGCACGCCATGTGCGCCGAACGGATCAGCGCTTGCCCAGCTCGGGCACCGCGCGGGTGGCGGCACCGTTGAACAGCTGGCGCGGACGGCCGATCTTGTATTCCGGATCGGTGATCATCTCTTCCCACTGCGCGATCCAGCCCACCGAGCGGGCCAGCGCGAAGATGCAGGTGAACATCGAGGTCGGGATGCCCAGCGCGCGCTGCACGATGCCCGAGTAGAAATCGACGTTCGGATACAGCTTGCGGCTGACGAAGTATTCGTCTTCCAGCGCGATCTTCTCGAGCGCCATGGCCAGCTTGAACAGGCGATCGTTCTCCAGGCCGAGCTCCTGCAGCACTTCGTGGCAGGTCTCGCGCATCAGCTTGGCGCGCGGGTCGTAGTTCTTGTACACGCGGTGGCCGAAGCCCATCAGGCGCACGCCGCTGTTCTTGTCCTTGACCTGCTTGATGAACTCATCGATCTTTTCGACGCTGCCGATCTCTTCCAGCATGTTCAGCGCCGCTTCGTTCGCGCCGCCGTGCGCCGGGCCCCACAGGCAGGCGATGCCGGCTGCGATGGCGGCGATCGGGTTGGTGCCCGAGGAGCCAGCCAGGCGCACCGTCGACGTCGAAGCGTTCTGCTCGTGGTCGGCGTGCAGGATGAAGATGCGGTCGAGCGCGCGCTCGAGCACCGGGTTGACCTTGTACTCCTCGCACGGCGTGGCGAACATCATGCGCATGAAGTTGCCGGTGTAGGACAGGTTGTTCTGCGGGTAGATCAGCGGCTGGCCGATGTTGTACTTGTAGGCCATCGCCACCAGCGTCGGCAGCTTGGCGATCAGGCGGATCTGCGAGATCTCGCGCTCGCGCGGATCGTTGATGTTGGCAGCATCCGGATAGAACGCGCTCATGGCGCCCACCAGGCCGGTCAGCACGGCCATCGGATGCGCGTCGCGACGGAAGCCACGCAGGAAGAACTGCATCTGCTCATGCACCATCGTGTGGTTCATGACGGTGCCGTTGAACTCGTCCTTCTGCTTGGCGTTGGGCAGCTCGCCCTTGAGCAGCAGGTAGCAGATTTCCAGGAAGTCGCACTTGCCCGCCAGATCGTCGATGGCGTAGCCGCGATAGAGCAGCTCGCCCTTATCGCCATCGATGTAGGTGATCTTGGAGTTGCACGACGCGGTCGACATGAAGCCGGGGTCGTAGGTGAACTTGCCCGTCTGGCCGTACAGCTTGCGGATGTCGATCACGTCCGGGCCAACCGTGCCCTTGTAGATCGGCAACTCGACGCTGGGCGAGCCATCGGAAAACGATAGGGTGGCTTTCACATCGGACGGCGTCATGTCGGTTTCCTTCTCTGCTGTTTATAAAAATAGACTCGGGAGTCTCCCGCTAGACGGATCGCACAAAACCGGGGGCCAGAGCGATTCGCCTTGCGGCAACCTCTCGCGGCACGCCTAGACGGCGCGCAACAAGCTCAGCACATGCCGTACGGAAGGCACATCGAGCGCTCCTTCGGGCTCCTTGCGGGCCAGCAGGAGATCCATCAGATCGTTGTCCGGCAACTCGAACAACTGCGTGAGCGCGCCGACGTCGTCATCGGACAGCTCGGTCTCGTAGCGGTTGAAAAAACGCTCGACGATGAGGTCGTTCTCCAGCAGGCCGCGTCGGGCACGCCAGCGCAGGCGCGCGCGCCTGTGCGGATCGGACTGGTGGGAAAACGTCGGAGTGTTCACGGCGGTCATGCTCTACAAAGTGCGTCGCCAGAACAACCGCTCCGGCGACGCTGGGCTGGCGGCTTACACCGCGCGACGCACCATCAGTTCCTTGATCTTGCCGATGGCCTTGGTCGGGTTCAGACCCTTCGGGCACACATCGACGCAGTTCATGATGGTGTGGCAGCGGAACAGGCGGTACGGGTCCTCGAGGTTGTCGAGGCGCTCGCTGGTCGCCTGGTCACGGCTGTCGGCGATGAAACGGTAGGCCTGCAGCAGGCCGGCCGGGCCGACGAACTTGTCCGGGTTCCACCAGAACGACGGGCACGACGTCGAGCAGCTCGCGCACAGGATGCACTCGTACAGGCCGTCGAGCTCTTCGCGCTCTTCCGGCGACTGCAGGCGCTCCTTCTCGGGCGGCGGCTCGTCGTTGATCAGGAACGGCTTGATCGAGTGGTACTGGTTGAAGAACTGCGTCATGTCGACGATCAGGTCACGCACCACGGGCAGGCCCGGCAGCGGACGCAGCACGATCTTCTCGGGCAGCTCGCGCATGTTGGTCAGGCAGGCCAGACCATTCTTGCCGTTGATGTTCATGGCGTCGGAGCCGCACACGCCTTCGCGGCACGAGCGGCGGAACGCGATCGACTCGTCCAGCTTCTTCAGCTTGACCAGCGCGTCGAGCAGCATGCGCTCATGACCGTCGAGCTCGACCTCGTAGGTCTGCATGCGGGGCGCTGCGTCCTTGTCCGGATCGTAGCGATAGACTTCAAAAATACGCTTCATTTTTGTGGGTCCTTTCCGGTGCTTAGAAGGTCCGCGCCTTGGGCGGCACGCTTTCCACCGACAGCGGCTTCATCTGCACGGGCTTGTACTCGAGGCGGTTGCCTTCGCTGTAGAACAGCGTGTGCTTGAGCCAGTTCTCGTCGTCGCGGTTCGGGAAGTCGCTGTGGGCGTGTGCACCACGCGATTCCCTGCGGGCGGCGGCCGACACCATCGTCGCCTTGGCGACTTCCACCAGGTTGGCCACTTCCAGCGCTTCGACGCGCGCGGTGTTGAACACCTTGGACTTGTCCTTCAGGTGGATGTTGGCGGCGCGCTCGGTCACTTCCATGATGCGCTCGACGCCTTCGTCCATCAGCTTCTGCGTACGGAACACGCCGGCATGCGACTGCATGTTGCGGCGGATGTCGTTGGCGACGTCCTGCGCGTACTCGCCCGAGCTGGAGCTGTCCAGCTTGGCCAGGCGGGCCAGCGCGCGGTCGGCGGCATCGGCCGGCAGCGGCTTGTGTTCGCGGTTCTTCAGGTTCTGCGCGACGATGTGGTTACCGGCCGAGCGGCCGAACACCACCAGGTCGAGCAGCGAGTTCGTGCCCAGGCGGTTGGCGCCGTGCACCGACACGCACGAGCATTCGCCGATCGCGTAGAAACCGTTCACGACTTCGTTCGGGCTGCCGTTCTTCGGCACCACGACCTGGCCGTGATAGTTGGTCGGGATACCGCCCATCTGGTAGTGGATGGTCGGCACCACCGGGATCGGTTCCTTGATGGCGTCCACGTTGGCGAACTTCAGGCCGATCTCGCGGATGGACGGCAGGCGCTTCATGATGGTCTCGGCACCGACGTGGGTCAGGTCGAGCAGCACGTAGTCGCCATTCGGGCCGCAGCCGCGGCCTTCCTTGATTTCCTGGTCCATCGAGCGCGACACGAAGTCACGCGGCGCCAGATCCTTCAGCGTCGGGGCATAGCGCTCCATGAAGCGCTCGCCGTCCTTGTTGCGCAGGATACCGCCCTCGCCGCGCACGCCTTCGGTGATCAGCACGCCCGCGCCGGCCACGCCGGTCGGGTGGAACTGCCAGAACTCCATGTCTTCCAGCGGAACGCCTGCACGTGCCGCCATGCCCAGGCCATCACCGGTGTTGATGAAGGCGTTGGTGGAAGCTGCGTAGATACGGCCGGCACCGCCCGTGGCGAACAGCGTGGTCTTGGCTTCGAGGATGTAGACCTCGCCGGTTTCCATTTCCAGCGCGGTCACGCCCAGCACGTCGCCGTCCTGGTCGCGGATCAGGTCCAGCGCCATCCATTCGACGAAGAAGTGGGTCTTGGCGCGCACGTTACGCTGATACAGCGTGTGCAGCAGCGCGTGGCCAGTACGGTCAGCCGCGGCGCAGGCACGCTGCACCGGCTTCTCACCGTAGTTGGACGTGTGGCCGCCGAACGGGCGCTGGTAAATGGTGCCGTCGGCGTTGCGGTCGAACGGCATGCCGAAGTGTTCCAGTTCATAGACCACATTCGGCGCCTGGCGGCACATGAACTCGATCGCATCCTGGTCGCCGAGCCAGTCGGAACCCTTGATGGTGTCGTAGAAGTGATAGTGCCAGTTGTCTTCGCTCATGTTGCCCAGCGAAGCACCGATGCCACCCTGCGCCGCCACGGTGTGCGAACGGGTGGGGAAAACCTTGGACAGCACGGCCACGGAAAGGCCGGCTTCAGCGAGCTGCAGCGATGCGCGCATGCCCGCGCCGCCCGCACCGACGATCACAACGTCGAACTTGCGGCGCGGCAGCCCAGTCTTGACTGCGACCATGTCTTAAACCCTCCAGAGAATCTGAGCTGCGTAGCCCGCGCAACCGACGAGCCACAGAATCGTCAACACTTGCAGCGTCAAACGCACTGCCACGGGCTTCACGTAGTCCATCCAGATGTCACGCACGCCGATCCATGCGTGATACGTGAGCGACAGGAAAGCGAGGAACGTCAGCAGCTTCATCCACTGGTTGGCGAACAGGCCTGCCCAGCTTTGGTACGACGTGTCTTTCGAAAACAGGAACGCGGCCAGCAGCACGACGGTGTAGACCGCCATGATCACGGCGGTGACTCGCTGCGCGAGGAAGTCCTTCAGGCCGTAGTGTGCGCCGACGACGAGGCGCTTGGGACCGATATTGTTTTGTGCCATCGGGGACTCCTCAGAACAGGCCGAACAGCTTGGCGCCGAACACGACGGTCAGCAGCAAGCTGACGATCAGCACGCTCACGGCCGACTTGGACGACGTGGTCTTGTCGATGCCGATGTGCAGGTCGAGGAGCAGGTAGCGGATGCCGGCGCAGAAGTGGTGCAGGTAGGCCCAGATGAGCGCGAGGACGACAACCTTGGCGAAGCCGTTGGACAGAAGCGCCGTGAACCTGGCGAAACTGATTTCCGACGTGAGACTCTGTTCGAACAGGTACAGCACGAACGGAAGAAGAAGGAACATCAGCGCACCGCTAGCGCGATGCAGGATGGACACCTTGCCGGCCCAGGGCAACCGGTAGCGGGCAATATCGCCCACACCGATGTTCCTGAATTCCGGCCTGGTTTTCTTGATGGCTTCTGCCATGTCAGACCCCATTGGCTAAAACAACAAACGAAACTGCTTATGCAAATCCACGCGATTCTAGCGCGCTTTTGTTGCGCAGCGCACCAATAATTTCCCGCGCCGCGCGCCACTTTTGTGCTCCGTGCGCCGGCAACGATGCAGCGCCGCGAACGATTGCTCTCCCCGTCTTCACGGCGCGCAATACACTGTTGCACACGCCGCAAATCAAGCGCCGCCGGGCCAGTGGGGCTGGCACGACGGTGGTCAACTCAATTCATTCTGGTAATAGTGCCGCGTCGTGACATACAGGCCTCGACGCAGCTCCACCGGCTTGTCGCCAAACGTGTGCGACACCCGCTCGACCGACAGCAGCGGCGAGCCCGGCGCCACCGACAGCAGCCCGGCCGTGCCCGCATCGGCGGCCACGGCGCGGATGCGCTCGGTGGCACGCAACATGCGCACACCGAACTCGGCCTCGAAAAAGGCGTACATCGGCCCCTTCCAGTCGGTGAGCTTCTCGGCCGTCAGACCCTTGAAGCTCAAGCCGGGCAGCCAGATCTCTTCGAACACCGTCGGCTCGCCGGAGAAGAACAGCACGCGGCGGATCTGCACCACGCTGTCGCCCGGCTTGAGGTCGAGCAGGCGGGCGATCTCGGCAGGCGCCCGCAGGCGCTTGCACTCCAGCACGCGGCTGCTCGGATAGTGCTGTTCGCCCTGCTCCGGCATCAGCCGCAGGAAGCGGAACTGCACCCCCTCTTCGTAATGCGTGGTGACGAAGGTGCCCTTGCCCTGCCGCCGCGCGACCAGGTTCTCGGCCGCCAGCTCGTCGATGGCCTTGCGCACCGTGCCCTGGCTGACCTTGTAGCGGGCCGCCAGCTCCATCTCGGAGGGAATCATCTCGCCCGGCTTCCACTCGCCGGCCTGCAGGCTCTGCAGGATCAGCGTCTTGATCTGCTGGTACAGCGGGCTGAAGGTGGGCGCCCCGGCTCCCACGCCCGCGGGCGACGCACCAGCCTCGCCGCCCTGAGACGGCGGCACGGCGGCGGAATTTGGAGTGGAGGCGCTCGACATAGCTGCCGATTTCACCACAAAAGCGCTCCACGCGTCCAGCCCGTTTATAGAATGTCTTATGTCTTATATAAGACAGAAGATTCGTTGACTTCACAAAGGTCCCGGCCTACACTCGCGCCAGTTCCGGATGAAGGGCTCCACGCGGGCGCCGGCGCGGCCATCCTCCCCGGCCCAAGGGTGTTTCCACTTCGTCATGCGGACGCAGTACACTCCAAGGCTCTTGTCGATTCCGGGCCGGCTGCCAGTGCGGCGCCCGGGCCGGCAATGCCTGCGCAGTGGGCTGCCGACATCCCGCCAGGATGCGACTTCGCGCAGGGCGATCCGCTTTTCACTACCGTTTGGAGGAGAGTACTCATGGCTAAAGCACCCATGCGCGTCGCGGTGACCGGCGCTGCTGGTCAGATCGGTTATGCACTGCTGTTCCGCATCGCCGCCGGCGAAATGCTGGGCAAGGATCAACCCGTCATCCTGCAACTGCTGGAAATCCCCGACGAGAAGGCCCAGAAGGCACTCAAGGGCGTGATGATGGAGATCGAAGACTGCGCCTTCCCGCTGCTGGCCGGCATGGAAGCCCACGCCGACCCGATGACCGCCTTCAAGGACGTGGACGTGGCCCTGCTGGTCGGCGCCCGCCCCCGCGGCCCGGGCATGGAACGCAAGGACCTGCTGTCGGCCAATGCACAGATCTTCACGGCACAGGGCAAGGCCCTGAACGCCGTCGCTTCGCGCAACGTCAAGGTGCTGGTGGTCGGCAACCCGGCCAACACCAACGCCTACATCGCCATGAAGTCGGCGCCGGACCTGCCGCGCGAGAACTTCACCGCCATGCTGCGCCTGGACCACAACCGCGCCCTGTCGCAGATCGCCGCCAAGACCGGCAAGCCGGTGTCGAGCATCGAGAAGCTGTTCGTGTGGGGCAACCACAGCCCGACGATGTACGCCGACTACCGTTACGCCACCATCGACGGCCAGAGCGTGAAGGACATGATCAACGACCACGCCTGGAACAACGACGTGTTCCTGCCGACCGTCGGCAAGCGCGGCGCTGCCATCATCGAGGCGCGCGGCCTGTCGTCGGCCGCCTCGGCCGCCAACGCCGCCATCGACCACGTGCGCGACTGGGTGCTGGGCTCCAACGGCAAGATCGTGACGATGGGCATCCCGTCCAACGGCGACTACGAGATCCCGCAAGACGTGATGTTCGGCTTCCCGGTCACCACGGCCAACGGCAAGTACGAAGTGGTCAAGGGCTTCGAGGTCGACGCCTACAGCCGCGAGAAGATCAACATCACGCTCAAGGAACTGGAAGAAGAGCGTGCCGGCGTGCAGCACCTGCTGGGCTGACGCGCATGATCTGACGAAAAACCGGAGCGGATCGGCAGCGAACCCTCCGGTTTTTTTACATCCAAAACGCCGGCGCCCGAGCAGGTCGCGCCACTCACCCGATACGACGCAGTGCACCCCACCGAGGTCTTGTTCCAGGACGACGCCGCTCCGGCCCAACTGCCGGTCTGCGACCACTATGCCGGCGCAGAAAAGCTGATGCGCAAGTCGCTCGCCCTGCAACAAGCGCTTGGACCGGTCTTCGACATCACCTTCGATTGCGAGGACGGCGCCGCCGTCGGCCAGGAGCGCGCGCATGCCGAACTGGCCGCCGCACTCATCAACAGCGACGACAACCGCTTCAACCGTGTCGGCGTACGCATCCACGACCCGAACCACGACGCGTGGACGCAGGACGTCGACATCCTGGTCGGCCAGGCCGGCAGCCGCCTCGCCTATGTCACCGTGCCGAAGGTGCGCGACGTGGTGGAAGTCGCGCGCGTGACCGATCGGGTCAACCAGGCGGCCCGCGCAGCCGGCATCGCGCGGCACTTGCCGATCCACGTGCTGATCGAGACACACGGCGCGCTGGCGCAGGTGTTCGACATCGCCGCGCTGGTGCAGGTGGAATGCCTGAGCTTCGGCCTGATGGACTTCGTCTCGGCGCACAACGGTGCGATTCCCGGCGCGGCGATGGGCTCGCCGGAGCAGTTCGAGCATCCGCTGATCCGCCGCGCGCTGACGGACATCGCCGCCGCCTGCCACGCACACGGCAAGGTGCCGTCGCACAACGTGAGCACCGACATCAAGCGCCCGGACCGCGCCGGCACGGACGCCGCCCGCGCGCGCAACGCATTCGGCTATCTGCGCAAGTGGAGCATCCACCCGGACCAGATCGAACCGATCGTCGCCGCGTTCCGCCCGTCGCACGATGAAGTGGCGCAGGCCGCCGCCATCCTGACGGCCGCGCAGGACGCGTCGTGGGGGCCGATCCAGCATGAAGGACGCCTGCACGACCGCGCCAGCTACCGCTACTGGTGGGCCGTGCTGCAACGGGCGCACACCACCGGCGTGGCCGTGCCGCCCGAAGCCGCCGCACGCTTCTTCGGATGACGCGCGCGCAACCGCATTGAGGAGACCGGACATGACCCTCGCCCCGCAAGCCAGCCCCGGCGCCCGCTTCCGCCAAGCCCTGGCGGAGGAATCGCCGCTGCAGATCGTCGGCGCCATCAACGCCAACCACGCGCTGCTCGCCAAGCGCGCCGGCTACCGCGCGATCTACCTGTCGGGCGGCGGCGTGGCGGCCGGCTCGCTGGGCCTGCCCGACCTTGGCATCTCGGGCCTGGACGACGTGCTGACCGACGTGCGCCGCATCACCGACGTGTGCGACGTGCCGCTGCTGGTGGACGTCGATACCGGCTTCGGCGCCTCGGCGTTCAATGTGGCGCGCACGACCCGCTCGCTCATCAAGTTCGGCGCGGCGGCCATGCATATCGAGGACCAGGTGGGCGCCAAGCGCTGCGGCCACCGGCCCAACAAGGAGATCGTCTCGAAGGACGAGATGGTCGACCGCATCAAGGCCGCCGTCGATGCCCGCACCGATCCGGGCTTCGTGGTGATGGCGCGCACCGACGCGCTGGCCGTGGAAGGCCTGGACCGCGCCATCGAGCGCGCCGTGGCCTGCGTGGAAGCCGGCGCGGACGCGATCTTCCCCGAGGCGATGACCGATCTGTCGATGTACCGCCGCTTCGTCGATGCGGTGAAGGTGCCGGTGCTGGCCAACATCACCGAATTCGGCCAGACGCCGCTGTTCACGCGCGACGAACTGGCCTCGGCGGGCGTGGCGATGATCCTGTACCCGCTGTCGGCGTTCCGCGCCATGAACAAGGCCGCCGAGAACGTCTACGCCGCCATCCGCCGCGACGGCACGCAGAAGAACGTGGTCGACGCCATGCAGACGCGCATGGAACTGTACGACAGCATCGGCTACCACGACTACGAAGCCAAGCTGGACGCGCTGTTCGCGCAGAGCCGCGGCTGAGGCTCGCGCCGATCGGCAAACGCAGAGAAGGAGCCGCGGAAAAGCACAAAATACAAGGCGGCGGCCCGGACACCGGGCTGCGCACGGCGAGCCCCCCTCCATTTGGATGAAAGGTGGCATCGCCGGGCAACAGAACATTGGGCACGGCGTGTAAATCGGTCAAAATATCGGCCGGTGTGCGAAACGCCATGATGTTCCCAGTCCGTGGCGGCCGCCTCCCCCACCCTGTCCGACCGAAGGAAACTCTATGAACAAGTTCATCGTGGGCGCCTGTGCCGGCGTGCTTTCGCTGGCCGCATCGCAGTACGCCAGCGCCCAGCCCACCACGACCGCCAAGCCGGCCGCCAAGAAGAAGGCAACGGCGAAAAAGAAAACCTCCAAGAAAGGCGCCCCCACCAAGGAAGTGGCCGCCAAGCCGGAAGGCGTGCTGTGGAAGTGCGAACTCGGCAACGAGATGTACCTCGCGGGCGACATGACGCGTGACCAAGTCATCACCATGCATTGGAAGGGCCGCAACTATCAGCTGCCGCGGCAGCTGACCCACACCGGCGCCGACCGCTACTTCGACCAGAAGACCGGCATGGACCTGGTGGTGATCCCCGCCAAGGCCATGCTGTTCGACCGCAACGAAGGCCACCGCCTGGCCGACGAGTGCCAGACCGCGGAAATGGCCACGGGCGCACCGGCCCCGACGCAAGGCGGCGCCCTGCGCGCGCCGGCCGGCCTGCCGCTGATGATGCAGGACAACGCCGCACCAGCGCCCGCTCCGGCCCCCACGCCGGACGCCGCGCAACCGGCCAAGCCGTAACGCGAGCGGCCCACGGGAACACGCCATGTCCGCGCCGGCTGCGAACATCCGCCCGAAACCCGACAAGGTCATCGTCGACATCGTCGACTACGTGACCCGGTTCAAGGTCGACAGCAAGGCCGCCTATGAAACGGCGCGCCACTGCCTGATCGACACCTTGGGCTGCGGGCTGGAGGCGCTGTCGTATCCGGCGTGCACCAAGCTCCTGGGGCCCATCGTGCCGGGAACCGTCGTGCCGAACGGCGCGAAGGTCCCGGGCACCCAATTCCAGCTCGATCCGGTGCAGGCGGCGTTCAGCATCGGCGCCATGATCCGCTGGCTGGATTTCAACGACACGTGGCTGGCCGCCGAATGGGGCCATCCGTCGGACAACCTCGGCGGCATTCTGGCCGTCGCGGACTGGCTGTCCCGCACGCACCTCGCCGGCGGCAAGAAGCCGCTCGCCATGAAGGACGTGCTGACCGCGATGATCAAGGCCCACGAGATCCAGGGCTGCATCGCGCTCGAAAACGCATTCAACCAGGTGGGGCTGGACCACGTCGTGCTGGTCAAGGTCGCCACCGCCGCGGTGGTCGGGCAACTGCTCGGGCTGTCGCGCGAGGAGCTCATCAACGCCGTGTCGCTGGCGTGGGTCGACGGCCAGGCGCTGCGCACCTACCGCCATGCGCCCAACACGGGCAGCCGCAAGTCCTGGGCGGCGGGCGACGCCACCAGCCGCGGCGTGCGCCTGGCGCTGATCGCCAGGACCGGCGAGATGGGCTATCCCTCCGCCCTCACCGCCAAGGGCTGGGGCTTCTACGACGTGTCCTTCCAGGGCCGGCCGTTCAAGTTCCAGCGCAAGTACGGCACGTACGTGATGGAAAACGTGCTGTTCAAGATCAGTTTCCCGGCCGAGTTCCATGCGCAGACCGCCGCCGAAGCGGCCATGACGCTGCACAAGGCCATTGCCCGCGCCGGCAAGACCGTCGATGACATCGAGCAGATCACGATCCGCACGCACGCAGCGGCGATCCGCATCATCGACAAGCAAGGCCCGCTGAACAATCCGGCGGACCGCGACCATTGCATCCAGTACATGGTCGCCGTGCCGCTCATCTTCGGCCGCCTGAGCGCCGGGGATTACGAAGACACCGTCGCCCGCGACCCGCGCATCGATGCGCTGCGCAAGAAGATCGTCTGCGTGGAAGACAAGCAGTTCACCCAGGATTACCACGACCCGGAGAAGCGTTCGATCGCCAATGGGATCACCGTCCGCTTCAAGGGCAAGACGGCGCCCAACGAACGGGCGCTCAAAGAGGTCGTGGTGGAGTACCCGATCGGCCACAGGCGGCGGCGCAAGGAAGGCATGCCGCTGCTGCTCGAGAAGTTCAGGACCAACCTGGCCCGCCGCTTTCCGGCCAGGCAGCAGGACGCCATCCTGCGCGCTTCGCTGGACCAGAAAGCGCTCGAAGCCATGCCGGTCAACGAGTATGTCGATTTGTACGTGATTTGATGTATCCGCGCGGGGTGCCCCCGGTGCCCCGCGCATCCTTAGCTTGGAGTCATGCCATGCCCCACAACCTGAAAAAGACACTCAAAACATTCAAGATCAACGGCGGCCAGACCGGCAAGTTCCATTCCCTGCCGCAACTGGGCAAGGAACTGGGCGTGGCGATCGAGCGCCTGCCGGTTTCGATCCGTATCGTGCTGGAATCCGTGCTGCGCAACTGCGACGGCAAGAAGGTGACCGAAGAGCACGTCGCGCAACTGGCCAACTGGAAGCCGAACGCTGACCGCGTGGACGAAATCCCGTTCGTGGTCGCCCGCGTGGTGCTGCAGGACTTCACCGGCGTGCCGCTGCTGGCCGACCTGGCCGCCATGCGCAACGTGGCCGAGCGCATGGGCAAGAACCCCAAGAAGATCGAGCCGCTGGTGCCTGTCGACCTGGTGGTGGACCACTCGGTGCAGGTCGACCACTTCCGCGAGAAGAAGGCGCTGGACCTGAACATGCAGCTGGAGTTCTCGCGCAACAACGAGCGCTACCAGTTCATGAAGTGGGGCATGCAGGCGTTCGACACGTTCGGCGTGGTGCAGCCGGGCTTCGGCATCGTCCACCAGGTCAACCTGGAATACCTGGCGCGCGGCGTCCATCAGAAGGACGGCGTGTTCTACCCGGATACGCTGGTCGGCACCGACAGCCACACCACCATGATCAACGGTATCGGCGTGGTGGGCTGGGGCGTGGGCGGCATCGAAGCGGAAGCCGGCATGCTGGGCCAGCCGGTGTACTTCCTGACGCCGGATGTGGTGGGCGTGGAACTGAAGGGCCGCCTGCGCGAAGGCTGCACGGCAACCGACCTGGTGCTCACCATCACCGAGCTGCTGCGCAAGGAAAAGGTGGTCGGCAAGTTCGTCGAGTTCTTCGGCGAAGGCACCGCCAGCCTGTCGCTGCCGGACCGCGCGACCATCGGCAACATGGCTCCGGAATACGGTGCCACGATGGGCTTCTTCCCGGTTGACGAAAAGACCATCGACTACTTCAAGGGCACGGGCCGCACGAAGGAAGAAATCGCTTCGTTCGAAGGCTACTTCAAGGCACAGAAGCTGTTCGGCGTGCCGAAGGCTGGCGAGATCGACTACACCAAGACGCTGACGCTGGACCTCTCCACGGTTGCTCCGTCGCTGGCCGGCCCGAAGCGCCCGCAAGACCGCATCGAGATCGGCAACGTGAAGTCGACGTTCTCGTCGCTGTTCGCCAAGCCGGTCGCCGAGAACGGCTTCAACAAGAAGTCGGAAGACCTCGACAAGACCTTCACGACCACCAACGGCGTGGACGTGAAGAGCGGCGACGTGCTGATCGCCGCCATCACCTCGTGCACGAACACGTCCAACCCGAGCGTGCTGCTGGCCGCCGGCCTGCTGGCCAAGAAGGCCGTGGAAGCCGGCCTGACGGTCGCTCCGCACATCAAGACCTCGCTCGCCCCGGGAAGCCGCGTGGTAACGAAGTACCTGGAAGCCGCCGGCCTGCTGCCGTACCTGGAGAAGCTGGGCTTCGGCGTGACCGCCTACGGCTGCACGACCTGTATCGGCAACGCCGGCGACCTGACGCCGGAACTCAACGATGCCATCGTGAAGAACGACATCGTGGCCGCCGCCGTGCTGTCGGGCAACCGCAACTTTGAAGCGCGCATCCACCCGAACATCCGCGCCAACTTCCTGGCCTCGCCGCCGCTGGTCGTCGCCTACGCGATCGCCGGCAATGTGACGCGCGACCTGATGACCGAGCCGGTTGGCAAGGGCAAGAAGGGTAAGGATATCTACCTGGGCGACATCTGGCCGACCTCGGACGAGATCGCCAAGCTGATGAAGTTCGCGATGAACGCCGACACGTTCCGCACGAACTACGAGCAGGTCAAGAAGCCGTCGAAGCTGTGGGCCAACGTCAAGGGCACGAAGGGCCAGGTCTACGACTGGCCGAAGTCGACCTACATCGCCGAGCCGCCGTTCTTCGAAGGCTTCGGCATGACGCCGGCCGCTGCCTCGGCATCGGTCAAGGGCGCCCGCGCGCTGGGCGTGTTCGGCGATTCCGTGACGACCGACCACATCTCGCCGGCCGGCTCGATCAAGGAAACCTCGCCCGCCGGCAAGTACCTGCTGGCCAACGGCGTGCTCAAGGCCGACTTCAACAGCTACGGCTCGCGCCGCGGCAACCATGAGGTGATGATGCGCGGCACATTCGCCAACGTGCGCATCAAGAACCTGATGATCCCGGCGAAGGCCGACGGCTCCCGCGTGGAAGGCGGCGAGACGCTGTTCCAGCCGAGCGGCGAACAGATGTCGATCTACGACGCGGCCATGAAGTACGTCGCCGCAGACACGCCGACGGTGGTGTTCGGTGGCGAAGAGTACGGCACGGGCAGCTCGCGCGACTGGGCCGCCAAGGGCACGCAGCTGCTGGGCGTAAAGGCCGTGATCGCGCGCAGCTTCGAGCGCATCCACCGCTCGAACCTGGTCGGCATGGGCGTGTTGCCGCTGCAGTTCAAGGGCAATGACTCGGCGCAATCGCTGGGCATCACGGGCGACGAAACCTTCGACATCGAAGGCCTGGAAGGCGAAATCAAGCCGCAACAGGACGTCACCCTGGTGATCAAGCGTGCCAACGGCGAAACCAAGCGCGCGAAGGTGCTGCTGCGCATCGACACGCCGATCGAAGTCGACTACTACAAGCACGGCGGCATCCTGCCGTTCGTGCTGCGTCAGCTGCTGGCCGCGTAAGCCGCCAACCGCTGTTGCAGATCGGCAAGGCCGGCTCTTCGGAGCCGGCTTTTTTGTTGCTGCCATGCCAATCGGCATGACGAAGGCGCGCGCGCTTTTTGGTACAGTGTGGCGGATAGACCGCGTGACGCCGGCCCGGCAGGCGCACCAACGGTCCGACCGCCGCGTTTTGCAGGAGCCCGCGTTCATGGCCAAAGTGGTACTCGCCCTACTCGTCGTCGCTGCCGCCGTCTTCTATATCCTGTTCAAGGCCCCGCAGGGCAGTACGGTGAGCGCATCGACGCCGGCCCCGGCACCCGCGGCACAGCCGACGGCATCGGCCGAGCCCGCCTCCGGCCCGGCCGCATCGGCACCAGCGGTGGCCGGCGCAGCGGCTGCCGAGGCACCCGCTTCGGCCGCTAAGCCTTGAAACGCGGCACTACGCGATATCCGAAGGTAAAATAACCGCCCTCTTCCCAATCTCCAATCCGACCGGTACGGCACAGCATGGCAGGTTTTCGCTCCAAGGCCCCCCAACGTCTTTCTCCCGATGCCGAACGGCTCGTCGCCGACGCGCTGGCGCTCGATGCGTCCGGCAGCCGCATCGAAGACGTCTACTGGGAACAACGGCTGTCCGAACGCCTCTCCCGGCTGCTGAAAAACGGCAGCCAGTCCGCGCTCGACGCCGCACTCGACCACCTCTTCAAGCACAACGAGGAAGCTTCCGACGTGCTGGCCGAACAGGCCGAAACGCTGGCTGAATCGGCGGTGCTCAGCTCGGGTGGCGTGGAATACGATGCGCTGCTGATCGCGGCGCCCATCCTCGCGCACACGCGCTACGTGATCCCGTCGGGCACCGTTAAGCCCGAGCTGGCGCAGACGCTGCAAGTGCATCTGCAGGCACATGTGCTGGCCTCCACCGCCCGCGTGGCGCTGGCGCCGTACCTGTACAGCATCGACCAGCTGCCGCGCACGCACTCCGACACGTTCGCCCTGACGCACAAGCTGGCCGCGTACGCGCTGTCCGGCCAGCCGCCCAAGGTGGAGCTGCGCGACATGCCCGAGACCGCGCCGATCCTGGCCGATCCGCGCTACCTGCTGGCCATCGTGGTCGCCCAGCACGGCCAGCCGCTGTTCCGCTGGCAGGAAGATGCGAAGGAGCATCATGCCGAGCGCACCACCTGCCTGGAGCAATGGCGCGAGCAGGTCACGCCGACCATCTCCACGCTGATGCCGGGCTGCGAATTCGAACTGCTGCTGCCCGACGCCTTCTTCCTGTCGTGCCGCGAATCCGACAAGCGCATCCGGCCGCTGACGGTGCGCGCGGCCGTCAACTACCTGCAGGGCGCGCTGGAGCTGCCGGCCGACCGCTTCTCGGCCATCATCGGCGCCTTCGGCGAGGAATCGATCGAGGAATACCGCGTGGCCTTCACCGTGCGCGGCGAGAAGGACCTGATCTACGGCATCGTCTGGCCGGTCTACGGCCGCGACGGCGGCGCCACCGAGGTCAGCACCGAGGGCGAGCCGGGCAGCCCGCTCGAGCAGATCTGCGAAGAGCTGCGCGCCTGCGGCATCGAAGACATCTTCCGCCACGGCCAGCTGTTCGAGCCCGAGTACTGCGAAGACTGCGGTGCCCCGCTCTACGCCGACCGCACGGCCGAGATCGTCCACGCCGAAATGCCGGAAGACGCGCCGACGCAGCAACCGCTGTTCCACTGACGCGCCGCAAGCCAGCCACCTCCGGGTGGCTTTTTTATTGCTTGCGAGCGGCCCGCCGGCGCATCCCGATGGCCGGCATGCGCCGCACGCGCCGAGCAGAGCTGCGGCACAATGACGGTCCTTCGCCACCTGGCATCACCGCCCGAACCCGAGGAGCCCTGCGATGACCCCACGCCCCCTGCTTCGCGCCCTGATCCGCACCGTCGCCGCCTGCGTGCTGGCGGGCGCCGCCGTCGCGCCGCTGGCCGCGCGCGCCGACGATCTGCGCATCGGCCTGGCCGCCGACGTGACCTCGATGGACCCGCACTGGAACAACGCCGGGCCCAACAACGCGATGGCGCTGCATATCTTCGAATCGCTGGTGTTCCTCGACAAGAACGGCCGCTACACGCCGGGCCTGGCCACCGCGTGGAAGGCCGTCGACGCCACTACGTGGGAAATCAAGCTGCGCCCGGGCGTCAAGTGGAGCGACGGCACGCCCTTCACGGGCGAAGACGTGAAGGCATCGATCGAGCGCCCGGCGCGGCTGACCAACAGCCCCGGGCCGTTCACCAGCTACACCAAGTCGATCATCGGCGTGCAGATCGTCGATCCGCTGACGGTGCGGCTGAAGCTGTCGATCCCGAACTACGCCAGCATCCCGAACGACCTGAACAGCCTGCCGATCATCCCGAAGAAGGTGGCCAACGCCACGCAGGCAGACTTCGACGCCGGCCGCGCCATGATCGGCACCGGCCCGTTCCTGTTCGACCACTTCACGCGCGGGCAGGAGATCGTGCTGAAGAAGAACCCGAACTACTGGGACCGCGCGTCGCACGGTTCGCAGTGGGACAAGGTGACCTTCAAGATCATCACCGACAACGCCGCGCGCACGGCCGCGCTGCTGGCGGGCGACGTGGACGTGGTGGAAGCCGTGCCCGCCGCCGATGTGCCGCGCATCCAGCAGAACAAGGCCTTCCACCTGGAGCAGCAGGTGTCGTGGCGCACCCTCTTCTGGCAGATGGACCAGAGCCGCGATACTTCGCCGTTCATCACCGACCGCGCCGGCAAGCCGCTCGCGAAGAACCCGTTCAAGGACCGCCGCGTGCGCGAGGCGGTGGCGCTGGCCATCAACCGCGACGCCATCGTCACGCGCGTGCTCGAAGGCCAGGGCGTGGTCGCGTCCAGCATCGTGTCGCCGCAGATCTTCGGACACCCGGGCGGCAAGCCCATCCCGTACGACCCCGAAGGCGCGAAGAAGCTGCTGGCGCAGGCCGGCTACCCCAACGGCTTCGAGCTCACGCTGCATGCCACCAACAACCGCTATCTGAACGACGCGCAGGTCGCCCAGACCACGGCGCAGCTGCTCACGCGCGTCGGCATCCAGACCAAGGTGGAGACGCTGCCGGTGGCGGCCTACTTCTCCAGGGCGCGCCAGGGCGAGTTCTCGTTCATGATGCTGGGCTGGGGCTCGGTGGCGGCGGACGTGGCGCTGCGCAGCATCCTCGGCACGCCCAACCCGCAGACCGGCTATGGCACCTGGAACTGGGGCCGCTACAGCAATCCGGAGCTCGACAAGCTGGTGCAGGCCTCGCTGTCCACCGTCTCGGGCGACCAGGCCCACGAGCAGGCCGCCAAGGCCGCGGCGCGCTTCGCGCAGAACGACTACGCCATCATTCCGTCGCACCACCAGCTTGCCACCTGGGCGATGCGCAAGGGCATCCGCTATGAAGCGCGGACCGACGAATGGTCGCTCGCGCATCTGTTCACCCGGCAATGACGGCAACGCCGTTACGTACGGTTACAGTAAAACGGCCGCGCCCGCTGCATTGGGGAAAGCCGTAGGACCTTTCGGCCCCGGCTTTCCTCTATCATGGCGTTTTTCCACGCCGACACCTGAACGCTGTGATGTTGCGTCCTTCCCTACTCTGTCTCGGCATCGTCGCGCTGCTGGCCGCCTGCTCCAATCTGCAGAACCCCTCGCCGGAAGACACCGCCCCGGCCACCGCCAGTACCGCCAGCCCGACGTCGAACCCCACGCCGGCCCAGCCGACCGGCACTGCGCCGGCCCTTGCCATCGGCACGCCTGACGGCAACGGCAACACGACCATCAACCTGCCGCCCAAGGACAAGATGAGCCTGTCCGAGTACCGCGCGCAGACCCGCGACCACCTGATCCAGAGCGAGCATGCTCGCCCCGACGTGGCCGACTGCGCCGCGCATGCCAGCTGGATCGTGCCGCGCTCGACCAACTTCGACCAGTTCCGCCTGCCCACCGGGGCCCTGTCCGAAGGACAGGCCAAGGTGGAGCCATGGGACTCGCGCTTCTCGCAAAGCAAGCAGGGCGCGATCAAGGTATCGAGCGTGGTCAGCTTCAACGCGGCCGTGCACAAGCGCGGCACGCCCGGCGACCAGTGGGAGCCGGTGCATGTGCGCTGCGGCTACGACGAAGGGATGATGCTGGCGTATGAGCTGCTCGACGCCAACGGCCAGCCGTTCGCCAGCCCGGCAGCGGCATCGTCGTCGTCCGCGCGCGTGCATTGCAAGCGCGGCCGCCATTGCTCGGGCGGCGCGCATGGCAAGGCCGCCAAGGGCAAGGCGTCCGGCAAATCGGCCAAGGGTGCCGCCAAGGCCAAGAAGACCAAGAAGTCGAACGCCGGCTGAAGGCTTCAACGCTGAACCGATGCCGCCGGAACCACGGCGGCATCGGCTCCGCATCGACCCAGGCGGCGCCGTTCAGCCCAGATATTCGAGGATCGCCTGCAGCATGGCCGCACCCAACGCGGCGCTGCGGGCGCCATCCCAGCCGACCCGGGCATCGGGCAGGTTGGCGTTGTCCTTGAACGGCATTTCCAGCGTCAGCGACAGGCAGCCGAAGGTATGACCGATGTACTTGGAGGCCAGCTTGAGCGCGTCCTGGTCATACTTGCTGGCCTCGTAGCCGAACCGCGTCTGGAAATCGGGCGAGGCGCGCAGGAACGCCGCGGCGAAGCGCGCCTGGTCGGCACGCTGGGCGTCGGTAAAGCCCGGCAGCATCTCGCTGCCCGCGATGAACACATAGGGCAGCGCCTCATCGCCGTGGATGTCGAAGAACAGGTCAGCGCCGGTGGCTTCGATGGCCTGGCGCACGCACAGGACTTCGGGGCTGGTCTCGGCGTTCGGCTCCATCCACTCGCGGTTCAGGTTGGCGCCGGCGGCGTTGGTGCGCAGGTTGCCGAGCGACGAACCATCCGGGTTCATGTTCGGCACGATGTGGAAGACGGTGCGCTCGGCCAGCACGCGACCCAGCGGATCGCCACGCCACGCGCCCTGGCGCGTCAGGCGGGCGAGCAGCCCTTCGACGAACCACTCGGCCATCGTTTCGCCAGGATGCTGGCGCGCGATGAGCCACACCGTCTTCTTGCCCGGACCGGGCTCGCCCACGGTGATGCAGGTCATGTCGCGGCCCTGCACCGTCTGCCCCAGGCGCCGCGTGCGCACACCCGGCGCGGCTTGCGCCGCGGCCACCAGCGACAGGTGGCGCTCGTCGGAATACGGCTCGAAATAAGCGAACCAGAGGCTGTCGTGCTCGGGCGTGACCTCGATGGTGAGCGCCCGGCCGTCATAGCGCGTCGGCACGCGGAACCAGTGCTGCCGATCGTAGGACGCGACGGCCTGGTAGTCCTTCCAGCCGGCCGGGTACGTGCACTCGCCGGCGTTCTCCAGCACCAGCCGGCACGCCTGCCCCTGCACGCCCTGCAGGCGGAAGTGGAACCACTGCGTGAAGTCCGCGTGCGAATCGCGGCGGATGCGCAGCCGGATGGCGTCGGCGCGCGCGGCATCGACGATTTCGATGGCGCCGCTGTCGAACGTGCTGGAGAGAGTCGGCTGGGTAGCGGTCATGGGCAATCCTGTGGTGCGCGATGCGGGAGAAATCAGGCGGCCTTGCGGCGGAAGACCCAGCGTTCGTCGTCGGAGGCGTCGGCGGCAAACGCGTAGCCTTCCGCGTCGAAGTGCCTGAGCTTGCGCGGATCGGCGATGCAGTGCTCGATCGCATAGCGCGCCATCAGCCCGCGCGCCCGCTTGGCATAGAACGAGATGATCTTGTACCGGCCGCCCTTCCAGTCTTCGAAGACGGGCGTGACGATGCGCGCCTTCAGCACCTTGGGCCGCACCACCTTGAAGTACTCCTCGGAGGCCAGGTTGACCAGGACCGGGTCGTCGTCCGCCTGGAGCAGCGCGTTGAGCGCGAGCGTGACGTCGTCGCCCCAGAACGCGTAGAGGTCCTTGCCGCCCGGATTGGCCAGGCGCGTGCCCATCTCGAGCCGGTACGGCTGCATCCGGTCGAGCGGGCGCAGCACGCCGTACAGGCCCGACAGGATCCGCAGATGCTGCTGCGCGAACTGCAGATCGTCGGCCGACAGCGTGTTGGCATCGAGCCCGCCGTAGACGTCGCCGTCGAAGGCGAGCACGGCCTGCTTGCTGTTGTCGGCGGTGAACTCGGTGGACCAGTCGGCGTAGCGGTTGGCGTTGAGCACCGCCAGCGGGTCGGAGATGTGCATCAGCGTGCCGATCTGGGCCGGGGAAAGCTTGCGCAGCGTTTCGATCAGGGCAGCGGAGCGCTCGATGAAATCGGGCAGCGTGTGGGTCTTGATGCGCGGCGGCGTGTCGTAGTCCAGCGACTTGGCCGGCGAGAGGACGATGATCATGTCAGAATCGCGGTTCACAAGTCTTGGATTGTATCGAATGGCCGACACCGCCGCCCCCGTCCCGCGGGTGGTCCTCGACTCGAATATCTGGGTCGACCTGCTGATCTTCGACAACGCCGCGGCCCGCCCCATCCGCGCCGCGCTGGAGGCCGGGCGGCTGGCCGCCATCATCAGCCCGGCCTGCCGCGAGGAGCTGCGCCGCGTGCTCGACTACCCGCAGTTCGCGCGCTATGCGATCGACGCGCAGGCGGCGCTGGCGTGGGTCGACCGCGTCACGCAGCCGGTGGCCGATCCGGAAGAGGCGCCGCGCCTGGAGGGCACCGCGTTCGTGCCGCTCTGCAAGGACCGCGACGATCAGAAATTCCTCGCGCTGGCCCATGCCGCCGGCGCCGCCTACCTGGTCTCCAAGGACAAGGCCGTGCTCAAGCTCAGGCGCCGCATGGCCAAATACTGCGACGTGGCGGTCGTGCCGCCCGGGCAGTTCATCGCCGAGATCCGGCTGGACGCCGCGCCCATCGCTTAGACCGTCTTCGCTTGCGCTCCCCTATCGCCCTCGCCATGACCACCGCTTCCGCTGCCCGCCCCGCCCCGTCCGCTGACACGCTCGCGCCCATCGCCGCGCCGCCGTCGCGGCTGCCGAAGGTCGGGACCACCATCTTCACCGTGATGTCGGCGCTGGCCGCGGAGAAGCAGGCCGTCAACCTGGGCCAGGGCTTTCCGGATTTCGATTGCGACCCGCGCATCGTCGACGCCGTGTCGGACGCCATGCGCGCCGGCTTCAACCAGTACCCGCCGATGACCGGCGTGCCGGCGCTGCGCCAGGCGATCGCCGCCAAGATCGCCACGCTGTACGGCCACGCCTACGACGCCGAGCGCGAGATCACCGTCACCGCGGGCGCCACGCAGGCGCTGCTGACGGCGGTGCTGTGCTGCGTGCATCCGGGCGACGAGGTGATCGTCTTCGAGCCGACCTACGACAGCTACCTGCCGTCGATCGAGCTGGCCGGCGGCAAGGCGGTGCCGATCACGCTGGAGGCGCCCGACTACCGCATTCCGTTCGACAAGCTGGCCGCCGCCATCACGCCGCGCACGCGGCTGATCATGCTCAACACGCCGCACAACCCGACCGGCACGGTCTGGCATGCGGACGACATGCGCAAGCTGGCCGAGATCGTCGCGCCGACCGATGTGCTGCTGCTCGCCGACGAGGTCTACGAGCACATGGTCTACGACGGCGTGCCGCATGCGTCGGTGTCGCGCATCCCGGAGCTGGCGCGGCGTGCCTTCGTGGTGTCGAGCTTCGGCAAGACATATCACGTGACGGGCTGGAAGGTCGGCTACGTGGCCGCGCCCGCCGCGCTGTCGGCGGAATTCCGCAAGGTGCACCAGTTCAACGTGTTCACCGTCAACACGCCGGTGCAGCACGGGCTGGCCGCCTACATGGCCGACCCGCGCCCGTACCTGGAGCTGCCCGCGTTCTACCAGCACAAGCGCGACCTGTTCCGCGCGGGGCTGGAACGCACCCGCTTCAAGCTGCTACCGTGCCAGGGCACCTACTTCCAGTGCGTGGACTACAGCGCCCTCTCCGACCTGCCCGAGGCCGCGTTCGCCCAATGGCTCACCAGCGAGATCGGCGTGGCGGCGATCCCGGTGTCGGCGTTCTATTCGCAGCCGCACGAATCGGGCGTGGTGCGGTTCTGCTTCGCCAAGAAGGACGAGACGCTCCGGCTCGCGCTGGAGCGCCTGTCGAGGCTGTAAGCCCGCCGGGCGTTACTGACGCTTGCCGGCGTAGTACGCGAGCATCTGCTCGGTGTTCACCTTGCGCTCGGCGTTCACGCGCTGCACGTTGGGCAGCTCGCCCATCCTGGCGAGGTACGGCTTGATGCCCTCGATGGGCGCGAGCAGGTCTTCGCCGTAGATGATCTTGGTGGCCGAGCTGATCAGCGGGAAGTGCACGATGGCGGCGCAATCCGCGATCGTGAAGGTGTCGCCCGCCACATAGGGTGCGAACTTCAGCAGCCGGGCCGTCGCGGGAATGTTCTTCTGCAACTGCTCGCGCACCCGGGCTTTGAACTTATCGCTGACCTTGCCGCCGAAGAACGCCTCCACATACAGCTGGCGCGCCACCAGCTCCAGGTGCAGCTCCAGGAAGGTGATGAGCTCGCGCACCTTGGCCGCCTGGAACGGGTCGGCCGGCATCAGCGGCGGCTGCGGATAGCGCGCCTCGAGGTAATCGACGATGACCTGCGATTCGCACATCCCCCCGTCTTCGCCCACCATGTAAGGCACCTTGTGCAGCGGCGAGAGGTCGCCGTCGGTCTGGTCGGGCCAGCGCAGCGCTTCCTCGAAGGGAATGCCCTTCTCCATCAGCGCCAGCTTGACCTTGTTGTAGTAGTTGCTTGCGGCAAAGCCGTACAGCTTCAGCATGGGCCATCTCCGGGTGGTATGACTGCGGTTCGGGTCTGTGCGGATGGAAAAATCGCACGCTCGTGCTATTTTAACCGGACTTCCTTCCTTCACGGCGGATTGTGCATGAATGCGATCGGGATCGTAGGTACCGGCGCCATGGGGCGCGGCATTGCGCAGATCGCGGCCCAGGCCGGCCTGCGCGTCAGGCTGTTCGATGCCAGCCCGCAGGCCGTGGAGGCGGCCCGCGCCGCGCTGGCCGATACGTTCGCCAGGCTGGCGGCCAAGGGCCGGCTCACCGCCGACAAGGCCGACGCCGCCCTCGCGCGCCTGATGCCGGCCGCCGCCCTCGCCGAGCTGGCCGACTGCGACCTCGTGGTCGAGGCCATCGTCGAGAACCTGGAGGTCAAACGCGAGCTGTTCCGCCAGCTCGAGGCCATCGTGGGGCCGCAGACGATCCTCGCCTCCAACACCTCGTCGCTGTCGATCACGGCGATTGCCGCGGCGTGCCGGCGGCCCGAGCGCGTGGCCGGCTTCCATTTCTTCAACCCGGTGCCGCTGATGAAGGTGGTCGAGGTGATCGCGGGTCTGCGCAGCGCCCCCGCCGCCTGCGATGCCCTGGCCGCCCTGGCCGGGCGCATGGGCCACGCCGCCGTGCGCTGCATCGACATGCCGGGCTTCATCGTCAACCACGCGGGGCGCGGCATGAACACCGAGGGCCTGCGCGTGGTGCAGGAAGGCGTGGCCGCCTTTGCCGACGTGGATGCGGTGATGCGCGAGCAGGCCGGCTTCCGCATGGGCCCGTTCGAGCTGATGGACCTGACCGGGCTGGATGTGTCGCACCCGGTGATGGAGTCGATCTACCGGCAGTTCTACGACGAGCCGCGCTACCGGCCGTCGCAGATCACCGCCGTGCGGCTGGCCGGCGGCCTGCTGGGCCGCAAGACCGGCGAAGGCTTCTACCGCTACGCAGACGGCCAGAAGCCGGTGCCGCCGGAAGTGCCCGCGCCCGCCGCGCGGCCGAAGTCGGTGTGGGTCAGCCGCGCGCACGCGGCCGGCCACGCCGCCGCGCAGCGCCTGCTGCTGGACCTGGGCGTCACGCCCGAGGACGGCGCCTGGCCCTCGGCCGAAGCGCTCATCGTGGTGACGCCGCGCGGGCTCGACGCCACGGCCGCCGCGGTGGCCGAAGGCCTGGACAGCCGCCGCACCGTCGCGCTCGATACGCTCTATCCGTTCGCCGCCACCCGGCGCCGCACGCTGATGACCACGCCCGCCACCGACCCCGCCTACCGCGACGCCGCGCACGGCCTGTTCGCCGCCGACGGCGTGCCGGTGACGGTGATCCGCGACTCGGGCGGCTTCGTGGCGCAGCGCATCGTCGCGTGCATCGTCAACATCGCGTGCGACATCGCGCAGCAGCGCATCGCCAAGCCGGCCGACATCGACCTGGCCGTCACGCTGGGCCTGGGCTACCCGCAGGGGCCGCTGGCGCTGGGCGACACGCTCGGCGCGAGCGCGGTGCTCGAGGTGCTGCAGAATCTTTCCACGCTATACGGCGACCCGCGTTATCGCCCGAGCCCATGGCTGCTGCGCCGCGCGCGCCTGGGCCTGTCGCTGCTGACGCCGGACGCCTGATCCGCCCACCCTTCCTCCAAGGCCATCGCCATGACCGCGCAACTGCTCTCCCGACGCACCGGCTCCACGCTGGTGCTGACGCTCTCCAACCCCGACGCGCGCAACGCGCTGGACCCGGTGATGTACACCGCGTCGATGGAGGCCCTCAACCTCGCCGCCAAGGACAAGGAGATCCGCAGCGTGATCTTCACCGGCGCGGACGGCGCCTTCTGCGCCGGCGGCAACCTCAACCGCCTGCTGGAGAACCGCGGCAAACCCAAGCACGTGCAGGAAGAAGGCATCGATGCGCTCAACCACTGGATCGAGACCATCCGCACCTTCCCCAAGCCGGTGATCGCGGCGGTGGAGGGCCCGGCGGCGGGCGCGGGCTTCTCGCTGGTGCTGGCGTGCGATTTCGTGGTGGCCGCCGCGGATGCCAAGTTCGTGATGGCCTACGTGAACGTGGCGCTGACGCCGGACGGCGGCGGCTCGTGGCATATCGCCCGCTTCCTGCCGCGCCCGCTGGCCAGCGAGATCATCATGCTGGGCAAGCCTGTCAGCGCGGAGCGGCTCGCGCATTTCGGGCTGGTCAACGAGGTGGCCCGGCCCGGCGCAGCCCTGGACCGCGCGCTGCTGCTGGCCGAGCAACTGGCCGCGCAGTCGCCGCACGCGGTCGGCCGCATCAAGGGGCTGATCGCGCATGCGGAGGAGGCCTCGCTGCACGCGCACCTGCAGGCCGAGCAGCACAGCTTTGTCGAAGCGCTGCACCACGCCGACGGCAACGAAGGCATCTCGGCCTTCCTGCACAAGCGCAAACCCCAATACCGCTGAGGCACCGAGCGATGGTCCCGTTTCCCGCCCCCAAGCGCCGCCGCATCTACCTGATGCGCCACGGCGCGGTCACGTACTTCGACGAGACCGGCCGCCCCATCCTGCCCGAGACCGTGCCGCTCAACGAAGACGGCCGCAGGCAGGCCGCCGCGGCCGGGCAGACCTTCGCGGCCGAGCACATCGTCTTCGACCGCGTGATCGTCAGCGGCCTGCCGCGCACGGTGGAGACCGCGCAGCGCGTGCTGGCCGAGATGCCGGCCATGCAGGCGCACGACCTGGCGCTGGAGCCCTGGCCCGACCTGCAGGAAATCCGCGGCGGCAAGCTGGCCGAGATTCCCGAGCACGAGGTCGCCCAGGCCTTCATGGGCGCATTCGAGGGCCGGGTGCCGGAGGACCAGCGCTTCCTGAACGGCGAGCGCATCGGCGACTTCCTCGACCGCGTGCTCCCGGCCATCGCCCGGCTGCGCGCCCTGCCCGACTGGGACACCGTGCTGATGGTGCTGCACGGCGGCACCAACCGCGCGATCCTGTCGCATGCCGTCACCGGCGGCGAGCGGGTGTTCTTCGGCAACCTCGCGCAGACCCCGGGCTGCATCAACGTGCTCGATGTGGGCGAGGCGCCGGGCGACTGGGTGCTGCGCATGGCCAACTTCTCGCCGCCCTCGCCGGCCCATCTCGGCTCGCGCCTGACGACGATGGAAGTACTGCTGCAGCAGTACCTGCGCTACCGCCAGCCATCGGCCTGAGCGCATCCACCACGGAACACGATTCGGAGACACACCATGATGCAGCAGGATTTCTCGGACTTCGAAGGCACCCGCCCGGTGGCGGAACAGCAGCGGTTCGACATCGGCGCGCTGGAGGCCTGGATGCGCGCTCACGTGGAGGGCTTCGCCGGGCCGCTGTCGGTCGAGCAGTTCAAGGGCGGCCAGTCCAACCCCACCTTCAAGCTCATCACGCCGTCGCGCACCTACGTGATGCGCGCCA
Source organism: Ralstonia pseudosolanacearum (assembly GCF_024925465.1). Classification (NCBI taxonomy): domain Bacteria; kingdom Pseudomonadati; phylum Pseudomonadota; class Betaproteobacteria; order Burkholderiales; family Burkholderiaceae; genus Ralstonia; species Ralstonia pseudosolanacearum. The sequence goes on from NZ_CP103852.1 coordinate 2,534,789, forward strand.
AGCCGGGGCCCAAGGCCAAGCTGCTGCCGTCGGCGCATGCCATCGAGCGCGAATACCGCGTGATGGACGCCCTGGCCGGGACCGACGTGCCGGTCGCGAAGATGTTCGCGCTGTGCGAGGACGAGTCCGTCATCGGCCGCGCCTTCTACCTCATGGAGTTCGTGCAGGGCCGCGTGCTGTGGGACCAGGCCCTGCCCGGCATGACGCGCGACGAGCGCGGCGCCATCTACGACGAGATGAACCGCGTGATCGCCGCGCTGCACAGCGTGGACCACGCCGCCATCGGCCTGGCCGATTTCGGCAAGCCGGGCAACTACTTCGCGCGCCAGATCGAGCGCTGGAGCCGGCAGTACAAGCTGTCGGAGACCGAGTCGATCCCGGCCATGGACAGCCTGATCGACTGGCTGCCCGAGCACGTGCCGCACGAGGCCGACGAAGTGACCCGCATCGTGCACGGCGACTACCGGCTCGACAATCTGATCTTCCACCCGAGCGAGCCGCGCGTGCTGGCCATCCTCGACTGGGAGCTGTCGACGCTGGGCCATCCGCTGGCCGACTTCAGCTACCACTGCATGAGCTGGCACATCGCGCCGGGACAGTTCCGCGGCATCGCGGGGCTGGACCATGCGACGCTGGGCATTCCCACCGAGGCCGAGTACATCCGCCGCTACGAAGCGCGCACCGGCCGCCGCATCACCGGCGACTGGAACTTCTACCTCGCCTACAACATGTTCCGCATCGCCGGCATCCTGCAGGGGATCATGAAGCGCGTGGTGGACGGCACCGCGTCGTCCGCGCAGGCGCTGGAGGCCGGCCGCCGCGCCCGTCCGATGGCCGAGCTGGGCTGGCAGTACGCCCGGCAGGCCGGCTGAGGCGGGACGCGCGCGGCTCAGCCGGCGTCGCGCGCGCCGTCCAGCGGCGCGGACAGGCGCGCCTCCAGCTCCAGCACCACCGCGCCCGGCAGCTGCACGAAGATCTGCGCGGCCGCGCGCTCCGGATGCGACTGCACGCGATGCGGCATGCCGCTCTCGCGCACCTTGGCCAGCACGTCGGCCGCATCCTGCGTGGTCCGGAAGGCGATGTGCGAGAACACCAGCTCGGGCGCATCCCCTTCGGTCGCCACCAGGTGGACCAGCGCATCCTGGCCCTGGTACAGCCAGGCGCCGGGAAGCGGGAACGGCGGCCGGTGACCGGGCTGCCAGCCGAGCACATCGGCGAAGAACTTGAGGATGACCGGTTCGCCCGCCACGCTGAAGTTCACGTGATCGAAGGTCCATGCGCCGTCGGATGTCATCGCTGCCTGCCTCTCTGGAGGTTGATGATGGCGCCGGCCATGCCGGCAGGGGGTCCCGGGCGGGAGCGCCGGCATGCCGAGACAGCCGGCCGGCCCGCGCCGATGCGCGCCATCGTGGCACGACGCCGGGCCGGATGTCGGCATCGGCCGTGCACCGGCTTTCGCAATGCGTCGGACGCCATGACGCCGCCCCCTGGGGTGAAAAGACCGTAGGCCGATTGCGGCCGTTCGTCCAGCCGGCCGCGCGCTATCCGTTCCCGCCGGCGAGCGCCGCGGCGGCCTCGTCTTCGGCCACGCCGGCCATCGCGGCGAGCACGTGATCGCGCAGCCAGCGGCCGGCGGCATCCTGGTCGCTGTTGGCGTGCCAGTACAGGTAGAGCTCCAGCGGCGGCACCTTGAACGGCAGCGGCAGCATCACGTTGCCGTACGGCGCGTTGGCGATGCGCGCGTAGCGCACCGGCAGCGTCACCAGCAGGTCGGTGCAGCTGACCACGCGGCACGCCGCCGGGTAATGCTGGCAGCGCAGCCGCACGCGCCGCTCGCGCCCGAGCCGGCGCAGCTCCACGTCCTCCAGCCCCGCGCCGCGCCGGCGCGATGACACATGCACGTGCTCGTAGGCCAGGTAGCGCTCCAGCGTCAGCGGCCCCTGCGTGACCGGGTGGCCGGGCCGCGCCAGCACCACCATCGGGTCCGACAGCAGGGGCGCGTGGCGGATGGCCGGCGACACCGGCAGCAGGATGTCGACCGCCGCATCGATGGTGCCGGCAAGCAGTTCGGCTTCGAGTTGGCGGCGGTCGCCGCGCACGGTGGTCACATCGATGCGCGGCGCCTCGCGGGCGATGGCGGCCATCAGCGGCGGCAGCAGCGTGGCCTCCAGCGCATCGCGCATCGACAGCGTGAAGCGGCGCTCGCTGGCGGCCGGATCGAAGCGCGTGCCTTCGCGCAGCGTGCGCTCGAAGCCCTGCAACGCGGCGCGCACCTCGGCGACCAGCGTGCGGGCCAGCGGCGTCGGCACCATGCCCTGCCCGCGCCGCTCGAACAGCGGATCGTCGAACAGCTCGCGCAGCCGCCCCAGCGCGTGGCTGACGGCCGGCTGCGTCAGGTTGAGCGTGCGCGCGGCCGCGGTGATGCCGCCTTCGGTGTAGATGGCGTCGAAGACGACGAACAGGTTGAGGTCGACCCGCGAAATATGCACGATATTGATGGATGGCAATCCACGAAATTCATTTCTCTTATTTTAGGCGAGCGCTTATGCTGCGGGCATCCGTGTTTGCCGTCGTGCCCGCCATGACCTCCGCCGCCAACCCGACCATGCCGACCGTGCCCGCCGGCTTCGAGCAACTGGTCAAGCCCAGCCCCTTCCTGACGCTGCTGGGGCCGGTGTATGCGCGCGGCATCGGCCCGTCGAGGGTGATGGGCTTTCACGTGGGCCATCATCACCTGAACCGGCGCGGCATCCTGCATGGCGGCGTGGTCGCCTCGCTGGCCGATGCGGCGCTCGGCTACTGCCTGGCCGACCCCGCCAACGGCGACGGCAGAGACGGCGTGCTCGCCATGTCGACGGCGAGCCTGACGGTCGACTTCATCGCCTCGGCGGGCGAAGGCGACTGGATCGAGATCACCCCGCAGGGCCTGCGCACCGGCAGCAAGCTGGCCTTCGCGCAGGCCCTGTTCCATCGCGGCGACCGGCTGGTCGCGCGCGCCAGCGCGGTGTTTGCCGTGCTCGGCGGGCGCGTGGCAGGCCCGGTTTGAAGCGCATCGATTTTCGGAGGAGACACCATGCATTTCGACTACTCGCCCAAGGTCAAGGAGATGCAGGCCCGCCTGCTCGACTTCTTCGACCGGCACATCTATCCGAACGAGCACCGCTTCCACGAAGAAGTCGAAGCCAACCGCCGCGCCGGCAACGCCTGGATCTCGACCCGGGTGATCGAGGAACTCAAGCCGCTGGCGCGCCAGGCCGGGCTGTGGAACCTGTTCCTGCCGCGCTCGCCGCGCGCCCCGGAGGGCCTGTCGAACCTCGAATACGCGCCGCTGTGCGAGATCATGGGCCGCGTGCCCTGGGCGCCCGAGGTGTTCAACTGCTCCGCGCCGGACACCGGCAACATGGAGACGCTGGAGCGCTACGCCTCCGAGACGCTGAAAGACCGCTGGCTCGAGCCGCTGCTGCGCGGCGAGATCCGCTCGGCCTTCCTGATGACCGAGCCGGCCGTGGCCTCGTCGGATGCCACCAACATCGAGTGCCGCATCGAGCGCCAGGGCGACGACTACGTCATCAACGGACGCAAGTGGTGGTCGTCCGGGGCCGGCGATCCGCGCTGCGCGGTCTACATCGTGATGGGCAAGACCAACCCGGACGCGGGCCGCCACGAGCAGCAGTCGATGATCGTGGTGCCGGCCGACGCGCCGGGCATCACCGTCCTGCGCCCGCTGTCGGTGTTCGGCTACGACGACGCGCCGCACGGCCACATGGAAGTCGATCTGATGAACGTGCGCGTGCCGGCCACCAACATCCTGTTGGGCGAGGGACGCGGCTTCGAGATCGCGCAGGGCCGCCTGGGCCCGGGCCGCATCCACCACTGCATGCGCAGCATCGGCGTGGCCGAGCGCGCGCTGGAGCTGATGTGCAAGCGCCTGTCGAGCCGCATCGCCTTCGGCAAACCGATCGCGCAGCACAGCGTCTGGCACGAGCGCGTCGCCGAGGCGCGCTGCATGATCGAGCAGGCGCGCCTGCTCACGCTCAAGGCCGCGTACATGATGGACACCGTCGGCAACAAGGTCGCCCGCGCCGAGATCGCGATGATCAAGGTGGTGGCGCCGAATGTCGCCTGCCAGGTCATCGACTGGGCCATCCAGGCGCACGGCGGCGGCGGCGTGTCGGGCGACTTCCCGCTCGCCTCGGCCTATGCGCACCAGCGCACGCTGCGCCTGGCCGACGGCCCGGACGAGGTGCACCGCGCGGCCATCGCCAAGCTGGAGCTGGCCAAACACCTGCACCGGCTGGCGGACGTGGTCGACATGCCGATCGCGCGCGGCGCCTGAGCGGGCCGTACCGTTCACTCCTTGGTCCCCGCGTCATGCGGGGATTTTTTTGGCGCGCGCGGGCTGCCTGCGCGTTTTCGCGTTCTGTGCTTGAATGGGCCGCTTGCAACGTCTCCCGTCTCTCTTTTCCTCTTCCGCTCAGGAGCACCCACTCATGATCGACGTCTACAGCTGGGCCACACCCAACGGGCACAAGGTTCACATCATGCTGGAGGAATGCGGACTGCCCTACCGCGTCCATGCCGTCAACATCGGCGCCGGCGACCAGTTCAAGCCCGAGTTCCTGAAGATCAGCCCGAACAACAAGATTCCGGCCATCGTCGACCAGGACGGGCCGGACGGCAAGCCGATCTCGCTGTTCGAGTCGGGGGCCATCCTGCTGTACCTCGCCGGCAAGACCGGCCAGTTCCTGCCCGAGGACGTGCGCGGCAAGTACGAGGTGCTGCAGTGGCTGATGTTCCAGATGGGCGGCGTCGGCCCGATGCTCGGCCAGACGCACCACTTCCGCATCTACGCGCCCGAGAAGATCGACTACGCGATCAACCGCTATACCAACGAGGCCAAGCGCCTGTATGGCGTGATCGACAAGCGCCTGTCGGAATCCAAGTACCTGGGCGGCCCCGACTACTCCATCGCCGACATCGCCACCTGGCCGTGGCTGCGCAGCTGGCAGAACCAGGGGATCGTGCTGTCGGATTATCCCAAGCTGCAGCGCTGGTTCGAGGCCATCGAGGCGCGCCCCGCCGTGCAGCGCGCGGTGAAGGTGCTGGCCAAGGAACGCTCGCCCCTGCAGGACGACAAGGAACGCGAGGTGCTGTTCGGCGCGACGCAATACCAGCGCCGCTAAGCATCGCTGCTGATCGGGATAGGGGCGGGCCTCACGGCCCGACCCCTCCCACACCACCCGGCATGCGGGTCCGCACCGGGCGGTTGGAATGGTTGAGGTCATCAGGCTTGTGTTGCTCCCGACCTGACGCCCAGGCTTGCCGTTGTCCAGTTCGGCGGAACTGATTCCTCGCTGCCGGGGCCTGTCGGGCTTCACCCTATCCACCTTGCCGACGAGCTTCGCTCTCGCGAACATCTGAGGCATTTCACTTCCGATAACCAGAGGGCTCCCCCTCCCATCCCTTCGGCCCTTCACCGGCAGCTTTAGCCTTCCCGGCCACACCACCCAGCTACTACGGCCTCTGCTGACTTCTCGCTCCGGCTCGACGCCGTCGCCCTTTCAGGCACGAGGCGAGATCTCCCCAGGTAAGGGTCGCACTCCTTCACCGCACAACCGCCGCATCTACGCCGCCTTGCCTTGATCACGAGAGCTTCGCGGTTTGTGGCCCGCTCGCCCTGCTCGACAGCGCCTTCTATGCGGTTCTTGTTCATCGGCTCGCGGTTTACGCTCCACGCTTCCTCCCCACACTCGGTCGCCCTCATGCAGTTGCGTTTCGCTTCATTCGCCGTGACCAGCTTATGGCGGGACTTGCACCCGCAGGAGTGCGCCCATGCTGGGCGCACCACAGGAAAAGGGGCCGCGTCGTGCGGCCCTTATTGCTTGGGGCGCCGCCCCCGCGGAAACCGCCGGCCCCGCCCTCGCCGCCTACACTGGCATGAGACCCATCCCATTCCCGAGGCGGCGCGGCCATGGCACCCTCCCCCAAGCTCGCGGCCATCACGGTCGTCTCCGTACTGGCGTTTCTCGGCCTGGCCGTGCTGGGCTGGGGCGGCCTGGCGGCCTTTCTCACCCACCCGGCGCGCATGGCGCTGGTGGCGGTCACCGCCGTGCTGACGGCGGCGGCACTGTTCTCCGAAGGCAACCTCAGCGCCGGCGAGCGCGAAGACCGCGCCAACCGCTGGGTGCTGCCGGTCTTTGGCGTGATCGGCGTGCTCAGTGCCTGGTTGCCCGCCTACACCGACCGGCGCGACCTCTGGAGCCTCGACGGCGATACGGTGCGCTGGCTGGGCATCGTGCTGTACGCGGCGGGCGGCACGCTGCGGCTGTGGCCGGTGTTCGTACTGGGCAAGCGGTTCAGCGGCCTGGTGGCGATCCAGCCGGGGCATCAGTTGGTGACGGACGGCGTGTACGGCGTGGTGCGCAATCCGAGCTACCTGGGCTTGCTGGCCAACACGCTCGGCTGGGTGCTGGCGTTCCGCTCGCTGGCGGGCGTGGTGCTCACGCTGCTGCTGATTCCGCCGCTGGTCGCCCGCATCCGCGCGGAGGAAGCGCTGCTGCGCGACCAGTTTGGCGATGCGTACGATGTCTACTGCGCGCGAACGTGGCGGCTGATCCCCGGGGTGTACTGAGCCGGGCGCTCGGCCATGCCCTCGCCCGCGCCATCCATCAGGCCGGCAGCGCAATGCACCGGATGTCCGGCGCCGTGTAGGGCGTCGGATACGGCGCCCGCGGCCCGACCTGCAAGCGCAGCGGCTGCGTGGCCAGCACTTCGGCCTCGTTGCGCTCGCGCGTGGTGAGCGGCGCCGAGGTGCCCGGCGACATCACCGGCGCCATGGGCTGGTTGACCGCGCAGCGCACGGGCCTGCCGTCCGCCAGCCGCACCTCCATCGTGTACGACGGCCCGACGATGACCGGTGTACACGCCACCGCACTCCATGCCGATATCGCCAGCACACATCCGATCCGTCGACCCATGGCACACCTCCGCGCCGCATCCGCCCTGTGACCGGTTGGACACCGGCCACGCAAGCGAGTGCCGCCCGCGTGACCGCCGCCGGGGCCGCCGGGCGAAGCCATGCCTCCCCCTACCCGGCGGCTCAGGCCTGCAAGAACGCCAGCTTGCCCGCCAGCATCAGCATGGTGACGCCGATCACGAAATCGAGAATCCGCCAGGCCACGGGGCTCGAGAACAGCGGACGCAGCAACGCCGCACCGTACCCCAGGCAGAAGAAGAAAATCAGCGACGCCGCGCTCGCGCCCATGCCGAATTTCCAGGACTCATCGCCGAACTGCGCCGAAATCGACCCGATCAGGAAAACCGTATCGAGATAGACATGCGGATTGAGGAAGGTGAATGCCAGGCAACTGAGCAGCGCCTTGGGCAGGGAATCGGCCTGCTTGGCCTTCGAGATGTCCATCTGGCTGTCGCCGCGCAGCGCGGACAGCAATCTCGAGATCCCGTACCACAGGATGAACGCCGCGCCGCCATACCGGGCCACGTCCACGATATAGGGCGTGTGCTTGACCAGCACAAAGAACCCCGACACGCCCGCCACGATCAGCAGGGCGTCGGACAGGGCACACACCGAGCACAGCACGAACACATGCCGGCCCAGGATGCCCTGCCGCAAGATGAAGGCATTCTGCGATCCGATGGCCAGGATCAGGGAGAAGCCGAGAATCAATCCTTGGGTTGCTGCGTTCATTTTGCTTCGGACATGTCGTGTTGCGGAATAGCGAGGCGCTGGAAGAAATCGGCCCGGTGCATCAAGGTGCGGTAGTTGTAGTCTTCGGCCATCAGGTACCGGTGCGCCGCGCCCTGGCGCCACCAGGGGATCGCAGGATACAGGTGATGCAGCAGGTGATAGGCATCGCCGGCCGGATGAAAGATCAGCTTGTCGACAACCGAGCAGTTGTTGAACGTCGCCTGGGCTTCCGCGTCCGAGGCGGCGTAGTCATGCTCGGACCATTCGGCAACCAGCCGCAGGCACGGCAAAACCAGCAGGCCCGCCACCAGCAGGTGGCCGTAGAAGAAGCCGGCGAACGCCGGGTTCAGCGCATTCATGGCGAAATAGGCCGCCGCGTGATAGAGCAGCGAATACAACAGGATCGTCCGGTTCGACCCCACTTCCCGATAGAACGAATAGATGCCGTAGACGATCCCGGAAACCAGCCCGAGCTGCCGCGACTCAACGCGATCGCGGATGCCGTTGATCGCCTCGATCCGGTTCTTGCAGGGATCGTCGTCACCACCGAACTGCACATGGTGCTTGTTGTGGAACACCCGGTATCGCTGCACCCACTGGAAGGTCGGAACGGCCGCGACGGCGTTGACGATGGCGTCATTCACGCTGCGCTTGCTGGTGATGTTCAGATGGCTGCCGAAGTGAACGATGTTTTCCATGGCCCGCAGCTGGCGGGCGAAGAAGATGCACACCACCGCTTCCATGGCCCAGCGGGCGGCCCCGAGGCTCCCATCGGCCGAGAATGACCAAGCCATGTAGCCGGCCACAAGCATGCTCGCCGGCACGCAAATGACATACAGCAGGGCTAGCCAATGATTTCTCGCGCTGAATTCACGCCTGAAACTCGCCAATTTCTCCTTTGGCATTGAGCTGTGGTAACCAATGGTTTTGTACGCCATGCGTTCTCCTTTTTTTCAAATCGATCAAAACATCAGCGCAATCGCCGAAACGACCCGCGCGACCAAGCGGACAGACCGCACCACGGACTTGTGCCATGGCGCCATCGCCCAACGGCCCCCCAATTTCTGATTTTTTTTGAGATTTGATTCAGCGGAATATTCGCGCTGTTTCCGGAGGCGAATCGGTCTCCGCCAATCGGCGGGATCGACTAAATCGCCGCGCCGAATTCCCTCTGATTCAGCGCCGCCTGGCACCGATCACCGAAATGACACGACGACCATCCGCATGCGGCCGCAATGGCGCCGCCGTTTCGGCAATGCCCGACGCAAGATGGATACCGAAGCGGCGCATGCCGGCGTGCGAGGGATGCTGTGACGGCCGACCGCGCCGGTGTTCCCATTGCCGGTGACATACCGGTGTGCGGGCGAACAGCGGATTGCTTGCGCGGACGACACACGGGCGGCCACGCCCGATGCAGGCCATGATGCTCCTGCCATTGCTTACCATCATGCTGACCACGTAGTCATACGTACCGGGAATGGCCGTCGATCAAGGGCATGGCTTTCATTTTTCATGCCCGATTACGGCGAATGACCGATAGAGAGAGTTCAGGAACGGTCTACGATAGTTCGGATTGGAACCGATATCTAATGAAAAACAGATTTCGATTCGATAAGGGGGATTTCACGGATGCGCGAGCGTGGCATCCCATGACCCAATTCATGCATTGACCGAATATCGGCTAACACATGATTGAGGCAATGGATCGAGATTGGATCATTCAATCTCCCGCACTCAGCCGGAAGCGTGCAATCGATGGGCGTAAAAACAAGCGCCAATCACCGGCGTTACGGCAAAGGCCGTTACCGGAAAGTCGACAAGTCAAGTCTTGCCCAATTGGGCGATTGGGCGGTTTGAATTGCGTGGCGGAAGAAAAAAGAAAAGGCTGGGGATTGGCGAGAGCGAAACGGCAGCCGCTCCCCATTGCACGCGCACGGCATCCGTCGCCCGCGACGGCGCAGCGACGATCGGCCGGCGACCCGCCCCGTGGCCGGAGCGCTCGCGGCCACGCGGCCGAATGCCGATGCCGCCGGGTCAGCCCGCGGCGGGCGCCGCCAGCATGCCCTGCTGCTCGATGAAGCGCACGACCGCGTCCAGCCCGGCCTGCTCCTTCAGGTTGCACATCACGAACGGGCGGTCGCCGCGCATCTTGCGCGCGTCGCTGGCCATCACGTCCAGCGAGGCGCCGACATACGGCGCGAGGTCGGTCTTGTTGATGATCAGCAGGTCCGACTTGGTGATGCCCGGACCGCCCTTGCGCGGAATCTTCTCGCCGCCCGCCACGTCGATCACGTAGATCGTCAGGTCCGACAGCTCGGGGCTGAAGGTGGCCGCCAGGTTGTCGCCGCCGGATTCGATAAAGACGACGTCGGCATCCGGAAACCGGGTGAGCATGCGGTCGACGGCTTCGAGGTTGATCGAAGCATCTTCGCGGATGGCGGTATGCGGGCAGCCGCCCGTCTCCACGCCCATGATGCGCTCGGCCGGCAGCGCGCCGGAGAGGGTCAGCAGGCGCTGGTCTTCCTTGGTGTAGATGTCGTTGGTGATGGCGACGAGGTCATAGCGCTCGCGCATGGCCTTGCACAGCATCTCCAGCAGCGTGGTCTTGCCGGAACCGACCGGGCCGCCCACGCCGACGCGCAGGGCGGGCAGTTTCTTGGTACGCATGATGAAGTTCAGGAACGGAAGAGTCGTGAGTATTGCGTCTCGTGCCGGGCCGACAGGACGCCGAGCCCGGGCGAGAAGGTCGAGAGTTCGGGCGGATGGCAGGCTGCGCGCCGCGCGGCGTCTTCCGCCGCCTGCCCCACCGCCGCATGCAGGCCGAACAGGATGCGCTGGCCGGCCGCCTGCCCCAGCGGAATGGCCTTGACCGCCGCGGCCACCTGGTTTTCCACCCAGGTGAAGCTGTACGCGATGAGGCCGTCGCGTGCTTCGATGCCCAGCGCGACCGCGGCGGCGGCAAAGGCGGTCGGGAACGTGATGGCGGCGCGGGCGGCCAACGCATCGCGCATGGCCGGGGCGCCCCACCCCATCTGCGTGATCAGGCGGGCGAGCGACCAGCCCATCTGCGCGGTCTCCAGCCGCAGTTCGCGGGTCTCGCGCGTGGCCAGGAACCAGCCGTCGCGCTCGGCCACCGCGTCCAGGCGGCCGGCCTGCCAGTCGGCGTACTGCAGCAGCCACAACGGCGCCTCGCAGGCGGCCAGCACCGCCAGCCCTTCGGCGATCCATCGCGCGGCGGACGCCTCATCGTGCACGTGGCGTGCCTCCACCGCCGCTTCCAGCCCCTGCGAATAGCTGAACGCCCCCACCGGCAGCGCCGGCGAGGCGAGGTGCAGCAAGGCGGTCAGCTGCGCGGCGCTAGTCATGGCGATGGTGACGCGCGTGGCCGCAGCCGGGGCCGTGTACATGGCCCTGCCCATGGCCGTGCTCGTGCTCGTGCTCGTGCTCGTGCTCGTGCTCGTGCTCGTGCTCGTGCTCGCAACCGTGGTCGTGCGAATGGCCGTGATGTTCCCGGTACAGCGCCTGCGCGGCGGCGTAGTCTTCCTCGAACGTGGCATCGTGCCCATGACGGTGGCCGCCGCCATAGGCACCCGCCTCGGGCTCGAACGGGGCTTGCACGTGCGTGACGGTCACGCCCAGGCGCACCAGCATGTCTTCGAGCACGGGGTCGGCTTCGAGCTGCAGCGCATCGACCTCCACCTGCACCGGCGTATGGCGATTGCCAAGGTGGTATGCCGCGCGCATCAGCGCCAGGCGGCTGTCGCTGGTGACACGCAGCACCTGCTCGGACGCGGCCTGCACTTCCACCAGCGTGCCGTCCTCGGCGACCAGCACATCGCCGCCGCGCATCACGGTGCCGCGCGGCAAGACGACGGCGACTTCGCGTCCGTCATCCAGCGTGGCGCGCAAGCGGCTGCGGCTGCGCGCCAGGAACGGCAGCACCAGCTTGGGCGCGCGCCTGACCAGCACGGCGGCCAGGCCATGCGGCGCGGGAAGATGTTGATCGATCGACAGCATGTTCAGAACAGGAAATAGCGCTGCGCCATCGGCAGCACCTCCGCCGGCTCGCAGGTCAGCAGCATGCCGTCGGCGACGACCTGGTAGGTCTCGGGATCGACCGTGATGCTGGGCTGCCAGTGGTTGTGGATCATCTGCGCCTTGGTGACCGCGCGCGTGCCCCGGACGACGGCGGTCGTCTTGGCGAGGCCGTAGCGGTCCGCCACGCCGGCCTGCGCCGCCGACTGCGAGAGAAAGCTCAGCGACGACCGCGCCAGCGCGCCACCCGCCGCCGCGAACATCGGTCGGTAGTGCACCGGCTGCGGCGTCGGGATCGACGCATTGGCATCGCCCATCGCCGCCGAGGCAATCATGCCGCCCTTGAGGATCAGGCTCGGCTTGACGCCGAAGAAGGCGGGCTTCCACAGCACCAGGTCGGCCCACTTGCCGACCTCGATCGAGCCGACCTCGTGCGCGATGCCGTGCGTGATGGCGGGGTTGATCGTGTACTTGGCGACGTAGCGCTTGACGCGGAAGTTGTCGTGCCCGCCGCGTGCGTCGTTCGGATCGCCGGCCAGCTTGCCGCGCTGCGCCTTCATCTTGTGCGCGGCCTGCCAAGTGCGCAGGATCACCTCGCCGACGCGGCCCATGGCCTGCGAATCGCTCGACAGCATCGAGAACGCGCCCAGGTCGTGCAGGATGTCTTCGGCGGCGATGGTTTCGCGGCGGATGCGGCTCTCGGCGAAGGCGATGTCCTCGGCGATGGAGGCGTCCAGGTGGTGGCACACCATCAGCATGTCGAGGTGCTCGTCCAGCGTGTTGACGGTGAACGGCCGCGTCGGGTTGGTCGACGAGGGCAGCACGTTGGACTCGCCGCACACGCGGATGATGTCGGGCGCATGGCCGCCGCCCGCCCCCTCGGTGTGATACGTGTGGATGGTGCGGCCCTTGAACGCGGCGATGGTCGCCTCGACGAAGCCCGATTCGTTGAGCGTGTCGGTGTGGATGGCGACCTGCGTGTCGGTGTCGTCGGCCACGCCCAGGCAGCAGTCGATGGCGGCGGGCGTCGAGCCCCAGTCTTCGTGCAGCTTCAGGCCGATGGCGCCGGCGTCGATCTGCTCGCGCAGCGCGCCGGGCAGGCTGCCGTTGCCCTTGCCCAGGAAACCGATGTTCATCGGGTAGGCATCGGCCGCCTGCAGCATGCGCTGCAGGTGCCACGGCCCCGGCGTGCAGGTGGTGGCATAGGTGCCGGTGGCCGGCCCAGTGCCGCCGCCGATCATGGTCGTCACGCCGCTGTTGAGCGCCTCGTCGATCTGCTGCGGGCAGATGAAATGGATGTGCGTATCGACCCCGCCCGCCGTGACGATCATGCCCTCACCCGCGATGATCTCGGTGCCCGGCCCGATGACGATGGTCACACCCGGCTGGATGTCCGGATTGCCCGCCTTGCCGATGGCGGCGATGCGGCCGTGCTTCAGGCCGATGTCGGCCTTGACGATGCCCCAGTGGTCGATGATCAGCGCGTTGGTGATAACCGTGTCGGCACAGTCCTTCGATTCGCGCTGGCTCTGGCCCATGCCGTCGCGGATGACCTTGCCGCCGCCGAATTTCACCTCTTCGCCGTAGATGGTGTAGTCGCGCTCGACCTCGACGATGAGGTCGGTGTCGGCCAGGCGGACGCGGTCGCCGGTGGTCGGGCCGAACATTTCCGCATAGGCGCGGCGGGTGATCTTGAGTGTCATGTCGGTTCCCTCAACCTCAGAGCTTGCCCATCACGCGGCCGGCGAAGCCGTAGACCACGCGGTCCCCGGCCAGCGCCACCAGTTCCACGGTGCGCTCCTGCCCCGGCTCGAAGCGCACGGCGGTACCGGCGGCGATGTTGAGCCGGTAGCCGCGTGTGGCCTCGCGGTCGAAGCGCAGCGCGTCGTTGACTTCGTAGAAGTGGTAGTGCGAGCCGATCTGCACGGGGCGATCGCCGGTGTTGGCCACCGTCACCGTCAGCGTGGGCCGGCCCGCGTTGAGTTCGAGATCGCCGTCCTGCGGCAGGAGTTCACCGGGGATCATGGCGCGCCCCTCAGACCGCGGCGGCCAGCAAGCCGGCGCCGTACAGCGCGACACCCACGCCCGACAGGCGGGCCAGCCACGCCAGGCGCGGCTTCAGGGCCAGCCCGGCGCCGATGCCCGCCGCGTGCAGCAGCGCCGTCGCGGCGGCAAAGCCGGCCACGAAAGACGGGAACATCGCCTGCGCGCCGGCCGGGAATTCCGTGCCGTGCGCATAGCCGTGGAACAGCGCGAAGCCACCGCACAGCAGCGCACCGGCCCACCGCGGCATCGCCGTGCGCGTGGCGATCAGCAGGCCGAACACCAGCAGCGACGCGGCAATCATCGGCTCGACCATCGGCAGCGCCATGCCGCCCGCGCCCAGCAGCGCGCCCGTCACCATCAGCGCGACGAAGGCGACCGGCGCCCACAGCGCGTCGCGCACCGCGCGCGCGGCCAGCGCGCTCCACACGCCCACGGCCACCATGGCCAGCAGGTGATCGGCACCGGTCAGCGGATGCAGGAAGCCGGCCAGCAGGCTGCTCCCGGCGGTGTGGCCCGGATGCCCCGGGTGTGCAAACACGGCGGTGGCGCCCAGCGTGAGCGCGATGGCGGCCGCGGGCCGGACGAAGCGAGACAGGGAGTGCGTCATGGCAGGACTCTTCTTGGTTGGTGTTCGGGTTCAGACGATCGGCTGGTGGACGGTGACCAGCTTGGTGCCGTCGGGAAAGGTCGCCTCGACCTGGATGTCGGGGATCATCTCGGCCACGCCGTCCATCACGTCGCCGCGCGAGAGGATGGTGGTGCCGTAGTACATCAGATCGGCCACGGTCTTGCCGTCGCGCGCGCCCTCCATGATGGCGGCGCTGATCAGGGCGACCGCCTCCGGATAGTTGAGCTTGAGGCCGCGGGCCCGGCGGCGCTCGGCCAGCAGGGCGGCGGTGAAGATCAGCAGCTTGTCTTTTTCGCGCGGGGTCAGTTCCACGGGAGGCTCTCTAAAAGGGTTGATGCGGACGGGCGACGCGCTCACGTCGCCCACAGGCGCAGCGGACGGCCCGCCACGCCATGGATCGGTTCGCGCAGCGCCAGCCAGGTCTTGCTCAGCAGGACGCGCGCGTCTTCGGGCCGCCGCGCCAGCACGCGCAGCAGCAGCACGCTCGGGCGGCCGGGCGCGTCTTGCGTCAGGCACGTCACGCCGGCGCGGAGGTCGTCGCGGTAAGGCAGTTGCTCGGCCAGCGCTTCGGCCAAGGCTTCGGTAGCGCCCTCGCCCACGGCCCACAGCGTGCCGACCACGTGGAAGCCGGCCATGCCCGTCGTCGCGCCCAGCACAGGCGACTGGGCATCGAACGCCGTGGACTCGATCCACAGCGGCTGCCCCTCGCAGCGCAGGCGCGTGTGCATGGCGATGCGGCCTTCCTGCCAGGACTCGCCGGCGGCATGACGGCCGAGCATGGTGGTGTCCCAGCCGATGGCGCTCGCGCCCGGCATGAGGTCCAGCGTCAGGTCGATGACCGGGCACGCCTGGTTGAAGACGATGTTCTCCTGCGGCAGCCAGTCGAGCCGCGCGCCGGCCTCCAGGCGGATGGCCACCCGCTGCGTGGCGGTACGGCCGGGCGACTTGTACCACTTGGTGGCGCCCGGTGTGGTCAGCACCGCATGCGCGTCGGCACCCAGCTCGATGCCGATGTCGAGCACGTCGCCGCCGGCGATGCCCGCGGGCGGGTGCAGCAGCACGACATGGCAGACGCCCTCGCCTTCCGGATACAGCGCCTTCTGCACGCGCAGCGGCCCCCGGTGCCGGCACGATGCCAGCACGGTGCGCCCACCCCGGCGCGCGAATGCGAGCCGCAGCGAGGCTTCCCAGGAGGCGAATGCATCGATCCGGGGCGGAACGGGAAAATCGGGATGGCGCATCAATCGTGCAGCGCAGCGGCGGAACGGGGTTTCATCATAGCGAGATGCCGGCCGTTTGGCACGGCTTCGCGCCCCGCTTTTTCGCCGCGCGCGCGAGCATCAGACGGCCACCAGTTCGCGTACGCCATCGGCGTCCATGTCGGCGCCGTCGCCCTGGGCGATGACCTCGCCGCGCCGCATGACGACATAGCGATCGGCGATGCGCCGCGCGAAATCGTAGTACTGCTCGACCAGCAGCACCGACATGCCGAACTCGTCCACCAGCCGGCGCAGCGTACGGCCGATCTCCTGGATGATGGACGGCTGAATGCCCTCGGTCGGCTCGTCCAGGATCAGCAGGCGCGGCTCGCTCATCAGCGCGCGGCCGATGGCCAGTTGCTGCTGCTGGCCGCCGGACAGATCGCCGCCGCAGCGCCCCTTCATCTGCGCGAGCACGGGAAAGAGCGCATAGATCGAATCCGGCACCCCGGACGGCGCGCGCCTGGCGGCCGCGCCGATCAGCAGGTTCTCTTCCACCGTCAGGCGCGGAAAGATCTCGCGGCCCTGCGGCACGTACGCGAGCCCCTGCGAGACGCGCTCGTAGGCCGGCAGCCTCTGGATGGCCCGGCCCTCCCAATCGATCATGCCGCTGGCTGCCGGCAGCACGCCCATCAGGCATTTGAGCAGCGTGGTCTTGCCCACGCCGTTGCGCCCGAGCAGCGCGGTCAGCTTGCCGGCCGGCACCTCGAAGCTGACGTTGCGCAGGATGTGGCTGCCGCCGTAGGACTGGTTCAGTTGCTGGATCTGCAGCATGTCGGATTCGCCGTTAGCGCCCCAAGTAGGATTCGATCACGCGCGCGTCGCGCTTGACCGCGTCGAGCGTGCCCTCGGCCAGCACGCTGCCTTCGGCCAGCACGGTCACGCGGCCCGTCTCGCCCGCCAGCGCGGCGACAAACTCCATGTCGTGCTCCACCACCATGATCGAGCACGCGCCGCGCAGGCCGTTGAGCAGGTCGGCGAGCTGCCTCGTCTCTTCATCGGTCATGCCGGCCACGGGCTCGTCGAGCAGCAGCAGCTGCGGCCGCTGCATCAGCAGCATGCCGATCTCCAGCCGCTGCTTCTGGCCATGCGACAGCAGGCCGGCGCTCCGGTACGCCTCGGCCTCCAGCCCGATGCGGCCGAGCGTCTCTTCGATGCGGCGGCGGCCGTCGTCGCGCAGCCGCGCGCGCAGCGACACCCACCAGCGCTTGTCGGCCTGCATCGCCAGCTCGAGGTTTTCCCACACGCCGTGCTGCTCGAACACGGTCGGCTTCTGGAACTTGCGGCCGATGCCGATCTGCGCGATGCGCGGCTCGGTCAGGCGCAGCAGGTCGATGGCCTGGCCCAGGTAGACGCGGCCGGCGACGTCCGCATTGCGCGTGCCAGTCTTGCCGGTGATCACGTCCATCATCGTGGTCTTGCCGGCGCCGTTGGGGCCGATCACGCAGCGCAGCTCGCCGTGGTCGATCGACAGCGTCAGCGCGTTCAGCGCGCGGAAGCCGCCGAAGCGCACCGTCACGTCTTCGAGGTACAGGATGGGGCCGTGCGAGACGTCGATGGCGTCCGGCTCGAGCACGTGGCCCATGCCGGTGGTGGTGCCGCTGAAGTTGCCGACCTGCGTGCTGTCGGGGCGTGCGGTGAAGGGGCTCATGCGCGGTCTCCGGCGGGCGGGGTGACCGCGGGCTCGCCGGCGCCGGCATCCGCCCGGCCATCGGCCGCGGGCCGCACGCGCCGCCCGGAGCGGCCACGCAGCAGGCCCAGCACGCCGTTCGGCAAGAACAGGGTCACCAGCACGAAGACCGCGCCCAGCACGAACAGCCAGTACTCCGGCACCCAGGCCGTCAGCACGGTCTTGGCGCCATTGACGAGGAACGCGCCGATGATCGGGCCCGCCAGCGTGCCGCGCCCGCCCACGGCCACCCACACCGCCATCTCGATCGAGTTGCCCGGCGACATCTCGCCCGGGTTGATGATGCCGACCTGCGGCACGTACAGCGCCCCGGCGATGCCGCACAGCACGGCCGAGAAGGTCCACACGAACAGCTTGTAGCCGAGCGGGCTGTAGCCGGAGAACATCACGCGCGCCTCGGCGTCGCGGATGGCCGTCACCACGCGCCCGAACTTGGAGGTGACGATGGCCCGGCATGCGATGAAGGCCAGCACCAGCGCGATGAAGGTGGCGACGAACAGCACCGTGCGCGTGGACACCGCCGCGATCGGGAACCCGAGGATGCGCTTGAAGTCGGTGAAGCCGTTGTTGCCGCCGAAGCCCGTCTCGTTGCGGAAGAACAGCAGCATGGCCGCGTAGGTCATGGCCTGCGTGATGATCGACAGGTACACGCCCTTGACGCGCGAGCGAAACGCGAAGAAGCCGAACAGCCACGCCAGCACGCCCGGCACCAGCACCACCAGCAGCGCGGCCCAGGCGAAGTGCTCGGTGCCGTGCCAAAACCAGGGCAGTTCCTTCCAGTCGAGGAAGACCATGAAATCGGGCAGATCGCTCTGGTACACGCCGTCATGGCCGATGGCCCGCATCAGGTACATCCCCATCGCATAGCCGCCGAGCGCGAAGAACAGGCCGTGGCCGAGGCTCAGGATGCCGCAGTAGCCCCACACCAGGTCGAGCGCCAGCGCGGCCAGCGCGTAGCACATGATCTTGCCCACCAGCGTGAGCGCATAGGCCGACAGGTGCAGCGGATGCCCCGCCGGCACCACCAGCGCGCACACCGGCACGCCGATGCAGACCAGCAGCGCCGCCGCCGCCAGCACGGACCAGCCCCGCCGCGACAGCAGCGGCATGCGCGCGGGAATCTCGAGGGAGAACGGTGGCTGCGCCATGTCAGGCCTCCGCGCTGCGGCCCTTGAGGGCGAACAGCCCCTGCGGACGCTTCTGGATGAACAGCACGATCAGCACCAGCACGAAGATCTTCGCCAGCACCGCGCCATAGAACGGTTCGATGCACTTGTTGATCAGCCCCAGCCCGAACGCGCCGACGATGGTGCCGGCCAGTTGCCCCACCCCGCCCAGCACCACCGCCATGAAGGAATCGATGATGTAGCCCTGCCCGAGGTCCGGCCCCACATTGCCGATCTGCGACAGCGCGCAGCCGCCCAGGCCGGCGATGCCCGCGCCGAACGCGAAGGCGTAGCTGTCCACCTTCCAGGTCCGCACGCCCACGCACGCCGCCATGGTGCGGTTCTGCGTGGTGGCGCGCACGAACAGGCCCAGCCGCGTGCGGTTGAGCACCGCCCACGCCAGCGCCACCACCACCAGCGCGAAAGCCAGGATCACCAGCCGGTTATACGGCAGGATCAGCCCCGGATACAGCGCGATGCCGCCGCTCATCCAGCTCGGGTTGGCCACCTCCACGTTCTGCGCGCCGAACAGGCTGCGCACGGCCTGCATCAGCAGCAGGCTGACGCCGAAGGTGGCGAGCAGCGTCTCCAGCGGCCGGCCGTACAGGTGCCGCAGCACCGTGCGCTCCAGCACGAAGCCGACCACGGCCGCAGCCAGGAACGCCGCCGGCAGCGCGGCGGGCAGATACCAGTCGAACGCCGCAGGGAAATGGTTGCGGAACAGCGTCTGCACCACATAGGTGGCATACGCGCCGATCATCAGGAACTCACCGTGCGCCATGTTGATGACGCCGATCAGGCCATAGGTGATCGCCAGCCCCAGCGCGGCCAGCAGCAGCACCGAGCCCAGGCTCAGGCCGGCGAACAGGTTGCCGATCAGCTCGGCCTTGCGCGCTTGCGCGGCGAGGCTGTCGAGCGCCTGCCGGGCCGCGGCGCGCAGCGTGTCGTCGGCGCCGCTGTCCTTGGCGAGCAGCGGCGCGATGCGCTGGCGGGTCTGCGGATTGGTATCGCCGGCGAGCAGCCTGAGCGCTTCGAGCTTCTCGGCAGGCGAGCCGTCGTCGAGCGCCAGATTGGCCCACAGCAAGTGGAGCCGGGTCCGCAGCTCGGGATCGGTCTCCTGCTTGCGCGCCGCATCGACCACCGTGCGCGATGCCGTCTCGGGATGCGCCAGCAGCGTATCGATGGCCTGCGCGCGCACGGCCCGGTCGGGCGACTGCAGCACGAAGCCGCTGGCCGCGCTGTCCACCTGGGCGCGCAGGGCATTGTTCAGCGTCAGCGCTTGCAGATCATCGGCCTTGACGGCAACCGGCTGGCCGCTGATCGCATCGAAGTAGCGCTCGCCCTCCTGGCGCACCATGCCGGCGGCGGGCGCATAGAACAGCGCATCGCTCTGCAACGCCTGCAGGATCGGGCCGGCCTGTTCAGCGGGCGCGGCGGCCAGCGCGTCGAGCACCTTCACCTTGGCGTCGAAGTCGTCTTCGGCCAGCGGCTTGAGATCGGCCTGGGTCAGCGGTTGTCCGGCCGCCCATGCCGATGCGGCAGGCGCGGCAACCAGGCAGAGGGCACACAGCAGTGCGGCGAGGAAGCGTGTCATGGCCATCCGGAACGCGGCGGCCCTTGCAGACCGCCACGCCATGCAACGTCGAAAAAGAGACCGGCCGGCGCTGCGGGCCGGTCCGCCCGGTCACATCACCTGATCGGGCTTGCCCTCGTTGCCCGGAATGTAGGGGCTCCACGGCTTGGCGCGGATCGCCGTCGGCGTCTTCCACACCACGTTGAACTGGCCGTCGCCGCGCACCTCGCCGATCATCACCGGCTTGGACAGATGATGGTTGTTGTTCATCGCCAGCATGAAGCCCGACGGCGCCTTGAACTGCTGGCCGACCATCGCCTTGCGGACCTTGTCCACGTCGGTCGAGCCGGCCTTCTCCACCGCCTGCTTCCACAGCATGATGCCGACGTAGGTGGCTTCCATCGGGTCATTGGTGACGCGCTTGTCGCCACCCGGCAGGTTGTTGCTCTTGACCCAGGCCGCCCACTTCTTCTTGAAGTCGTCGTTGACCGGGTTCTTGACCGACATGAAGTAGTTCCACGCCGCCAGGTGGCCGACCAGCGGCTTGGTGTCGATGCCGCGCAGTTCCTCCTCGCCCACCGAGAACGCCACCACCGGCACGTCCTTGGCCTTCAGGCCCGCGTTGCCCAGCTCCTTGTAGAACGGCACGTTGGAGTCGCCGTTGATGGTCGACACCACCGCCGTCTTGCCGCCCTGCGCGAACCGCTTGATGTTGGCGACGATGGTCTGGTAATCGGCATGGCCGAACGGCGTGTAGACCTCTTCGATGTCGCTGTCCTTCACGCCCTTGCTGTGCAGGAAGGCGCGCAGGATCTTGTTGGTCGTGCGCGGATACACGTAGTCGGTGCCCAGCAGGAAGAAGCGCTTGGCACCGCCGCCTTCCTTGCTCATCAGGTATTCCACCGCGGGAATCGCCTGCTGGTTGGGCGCCGCCCCGGTGTAGAAGACGTTCTTCGACATCTCCTCGCCCTCGTACTGCACCGGATAGAACAGCAAGCCGTTCAGCTCCTCGTACACCGGCAGCACCGACTTGCGCGACACCGAAGTCCAGCAGCCGAACGTGACCGCCACCTTGTCCTGCGTCAGCAAGCCGCGCGCCTTCTCGGCGAACAGCGGCCAGTTCGAGGCCGGGTCCACCACCACCGGCTCCAGCTTGCGGCCCAGCACGCCGCCGCTCTTGTTGATCTCGTCGATCGTCATCAGCGCGACGTCCTTGAGCGACGTCTCCGAGATGGCCATGGTGCCCGACAGCGAATGCAGAATGCCGACCTTGATCGGCGCATTGGCCTGGGCCAGCGCGACATGCGGTACCGACACCGACAACAGCGCTGCGGCGGCAACAGCCGACAGCTTCAGCAGCTCACGACGTTTCATTTCGGCTCCTTGGTGATGGTGGCGAGAACGACCCCCAGCGGCCAAAATCGCAACTAGCGTGCCACCGCATTTCGCTCACGGGCCGTGAACCCCGCCCCAAAACCGTGCCGGAACCGCGCCAAACCTGCGCATCTTGCGTAGGCAACGCCCCCAGGCAGGGCACGGGCAGACAAGCACAGAACCGTCGATACGCAAGAAAAAAAGCTGACGCCCCGCATGGGAACGTCAGCTTTCCGGTGCGACAGCGATCGCCGCGTGGGCTCAGGAATAGCGGCGCGAAATCGACTCGGCCACGCACACGGGCCGCGCCTGCCCTTCGCACTCGATCGTCACGCCCCAGGTCATCTGCGCACCGGTCAGCGCGGGCGCATCCGGCGACGGCTGCAGCGGCGGCAGCATCTCCATCTCCAGCAGGCTCACGCGGGCGCGCAGACGGCTGCCCACCGGCACCGGCGCCGGGAAGCGGACCTTGTTCAGGCCGTAGTTCACGCCCATCTTCACATCGGGCATGTCGAGCGCGCTATGCATCAGCGCCGGCAGCAGCGACAGCGTCAGAAAGCCGTGCGCCACCGGCCCGCCGAACGGCGACTCGCGGCGGGCGCGCTCCACATCCACGTGGATCCACTGGCGGTCTCCCGTGGCCTCGGCAAACTGGTTGACCTGCTGCTGCGTGATCTCCACCCAGTCGCTGACCGCGACCTCCTGGCCGATCAATCCCCGCAGCTCGTCGAGCGATTCGATGACACGCATCGTTGGCAGTCTCCTCTTAACCCGGTTCAGGCGGCCGGACGGCGGCCGAACATGCCCATGCCGACCAGCGTGCAGACCAGCTCGCCGTGCTGGTTGCGCGCTTCCCAGCGGTTGATCGCCACGCCGCGGTCGGGCTTGGACTGCGACGGCCGCACCTCCAGGCAGGTGCTCGACACCGACAGCGAATCGCCCGGATACACCGGCCTGAGCCAGCGGATCTCGTCCACGCCCGGCGAACCCATGCTCGACGACTTGCTGAGAAAGTTCTGCACCATCAGCCGCATCATCAGCGAGCAGGTCATCCAGCCGCTGGAAATGAGGCCGCCGTAGATGCTGCGCCGGGCCGCCTCCGGGTCGACATGGAACGGCTGCGGGTCGTACTGCCGGGCAAAGGTCAGGATCTCGTCCTCGGTCACCGCGTAGGTGCCCATCTCCATCGTCTGGCCGACCTGGAAATCGTCGAAATAAAACGTGTACGGCAACGCTGCTTCCGTCATGGCATCTCCTCCATCGCCGCCTCCGCTGCGCGGGCGCGGCCGCTCAAAAGACAGCGCCCCGCGGCTATGCGGGGCGGCTGGGTGGCATCACGCGGCGTCGCGGAAACCCGGCAACGACGCAAAGCGCGCCAGATGGTGATCGACATCGCCAAGCGTGGTGTTGATCATCGTCAGCCGCTTGAACATGTGCGCGGCGGGCAGTTCGTTGGTCACGCCCATGCCGCCGTGCAGCTGCACCGCCTCCTGGCCCACTTCGCGGGCCGCCTGACCGACACGCGCCTTGGCGGCCGACACGTAGCGGCGGCGCGCCTCGGCATCGCCGTCTTCGAAATGCGCCGCCGCGAGATAGGTGATCGAGCGCGCCTGCTCCGCGTGGATGAACATGTCGACCATGCGGTGCTGCAGCGCCTGGAAGCGCGCGATCGGCACGCCGAACTGCTGGCGCGTCTTGGTGTATTCCAGCGTGGCGGCGTTCAGCGCATCGATCAGGCCGATCGCCTCGGCGCACAACAGCACGCAGCCGAGGTCCGCCACCGCATCGATACTCTCCCACGCCTCGCCGGCCTGGCCGAGCAGCGTGGCCGGCGCATTGTCGAAGCGGACGTCGGCCGCGCGCAGGTTGTCGATGGTGCGGTAGTCCTTGACCGTCACGCCCGCGGCCTCGCGATCGACCAGGAACAGCGACAGGCCCGCCGTATCGCGCGCCTCGCCGCCCGTGCGTGCCGACACGATCAGCTTGTCGGCCTGCCCGCCGTGCACGGCCACGGCCTTGGCGCCCGACAGCGTCCAGCCGCCGCCCTGCCGCACCGCGCGCGTGGTCACGTTGAACAGCTCATAGCGCGACTGCGGCTCGCCGAAGGCCACCGCCAGCTTCAGCGCGCCGCTCGCCACCGGCTCCAGCAGCGCTTCCTGGCCGCCTGCCAGCTTGAGCGCCTGCATGCCCAGCACGGTGGCCGCATAGGGCTCCACCACCAGGCCGCGGCCCAGTTCCTGCATCACCACCAGCAAGTCCATCGCGCGGCCGTCGAAGCCGCCCTGCGCTTCCGGCACCGGCAGCGCGATCAGGCCCAGCTCGGCCAGCGCGTCCCAATGCGCCTGCGACACACCCGCGGGCGAGTAGACGACCTTGTTGCGCGCGTCAAAACCGTAATCCTTGTCGATGAAGCGGCGCACCGCATCCGCCAGCTGCTTCTGTTCGTCGGTGAACGAGAAATCCATGCTTGTCTCCGCTGTTCGTTCGGGTCAGACGCCGAGGATCATCTGGCTGATGATGTTGCGCTGGATCTCGTTCGACCCGCCGTAGATCGAGGTCTTGCGATAG
Organism: Ralstonia pseudosolanacearum; assembly: GCF_024925465.1. Taxonomy (NCBI): domain Bacteria; kingdom Pseudomonadati; phylum Pseudomonadota; class Betaproteobacteria; order Burkholderiales; family Burkholderiaceae; genus Ralstonia; species Ralstonia pseudosolanacearum. The sequence goes on from NZ_CP103852.1 coordinate 2,558,836, forward strand.
TTGAAGTAGTACGGCGCCAGCGGCGCGGCATCGTTGTCGCCGGTGACGGCGCGCGGCGTCGCGCCTTCCAGGTAGTCCGGGTCGAACGGCAGCGCATACGGGCCCACCGCCTCGACCATCAGCTCGGTCAGCATCTGCTGGATCTGCGTGCCCTTGATCTTGAGCAGCGACGCCTCGGGGCCCGGCCCCCGGCCCGCGCCCTCGCTCGACACCACGCGCAGCACGGTGATCTCCAACGCCATCAACTCGACTTCCAGCGACGCCACCTTGGCCGCGAACACCGGGTCTTCCAGCAGCGGCCTGCCGTTCTTCTGGTGCTGCAGGGCGACGCGCTTGAGGAACGCCAGCTCGCGCTTGGATTGCCCCACGCGCGCGATGCCGGTCCGCTCGTGGCCCAGCAGGTATTTGGCGTACGTCCAGCCGCGGTTCTCTTCGCCGATCAGGTTCTCGACCGGCACCAGCGCGTTGTCGAAGAACACCTCATTCACCTCGTACTCTTCGTCCAGCATGATGATCGGCCGCACGGTGATGCCCGGCGTCTTCATGTCGATCAGCAGGAACGAAATGCCCTCCTGCTTCTTGGCCTCCGGATCGGTGCGCACGAGGCAGAAGATCATGTCGGCGTGCTGGCCGAGCGTGGTCCAGGTCTTCTGGCCGTTGACGATGTAGTGGTCGCCCTCGCGCACGGCGCGGGTCTTGAGCGAAGCGAGATCGGAACCGGAACCGGGCTCGGAGTAGCCCTGGCACCACCAGTCGGTGCAGTCGAGGATGCGCGGCAGGTAATAGCGCTTCTGCGCCTCGTTGCCGTACTTCATGATGACGGGCGCCACCATGCTGACGCCGAACGGCAGCACGCCCGGCGCGCCGATGCGGGCGCATTCCTCGTCCCAGATGTGCTTCTGGATCGGGCTCCAGCCGGTGCCGCCCCACTCGACCGGCCAGTGCGGCACTGACCAGCCTTTGGCCGCCAGCGCCTTGTGCCAGCGGACGAAATCGTCGCGGCTCAGGCGGCGGTGGTTCAGCACCTTGCTCTGGATGTCCTTGGGCAGTTCGGCTTCCAGCCAGCCGCGGACGTCCTGGCGGAACGCATCGTCGGCCGCCGAGTAGTTCAGATCCATGCCTGTCTCCTGTGGTGTCGCCACCGCCGCGGCAACCGGCGGAGCGTGCTTCGGACCGGCGCGGACCTGATTGCGCGCGACTAGTGCACAGGCTGCTTGAGCGCGTCCGGCACCAGCAGCGGCATCACCTCGATGCCCTCCTCCGCCAGCTCCAGCGCCTCTTCGTGCGATGTCGTCCCGCGAATGCCCCGCTCCGGCGCCTCGTTGTAGTGCATCCGGCGCGCCTCTTCCGCAAACCGCTCGCCCACGTCCTCGGTATTGGCCAGGAGGTGGCGCACAGCCTTGAGATAGCGCTGCTGCAGAGTCGCCGGCGCGCCACCCTCGTCCGCCGCCGTATTCACGGTGCCGCCCTGCCGAGCGGCATCCGGTCGCGACGACGACAGGTTCAGGCGCGGTGCGCTCGGCAGGCGCTCAACCTCGGTATGGCCGCAGACCGGGCACGTCAACAGACCGCGCTCGCGCTGCGATTGCAGGTCGGCATCAGAGCCGAACCAGCCCTCGAAACGGTGGTCATTGGCACAACGGAGGTCCAGCACTTTCATGATCGGTCCAGCGCATGGGGAGCAGTGTATCCCCGATTCGAAAATTTGTGAACGGTCGTGCTAATTTTTCGCGCGACCGATCGTCCGGGTAGCAAAGGGTGGTCAGATGAGGGCATCCGGCAGCACGTCAAGCCGCCGGGTCAGGCCATCCAAGCGGCTCAGGCGTCGCCCGGCGTCCAGGTGCCCGACAGGATCTTCTCCAGCCAGAATACGCCGATGATGGTCTTGACGTCGGAGATCGTGCCGTTGCGCACCCAGTCGATCAACTGGCCGGCCGGCGCGACGAAGGTCTCGAGAAACTCGCCCTCATCCAGCGCGCTTGCGCCCGGCTGCAGGTCGCGGGCGAGATAGAGATCGATGAACTCGGTGGAATACGAGATGACCGGGTGGATGCGCGTCAGAAAATCCCAGCGCTGCGCCACGTAGCCCGTCTCCTCGCGCAGCTCGCGCTTGCCGCAAGCCAGCGCGCCCTCACGCGGATCGAGCTTGCCCGCTGGGAATTCGATCATCACCTTGCCCACCGGATAGCGGAACTGGCGCTCCATCAGCACGGTGCCATCGTCGAACAGCGGGATCATCATCACCGCGCCCGGATGGATCAGGTATTCACGGCTGGCGTTGCGGCCGTCCGGCAGACGGACGATATCCTGCTTGAGTGTCAGGAACTTGCCCCGGTGCAGCAGCGCCGAAGCCACCTGCGTTTCGCGTAAGCCGGCATCCGGATCGGACACGGCCTCATTGGCATCGGCGGACAGGCGGGCAGGATCGGGTTTCATGGGAACCTCGAACGCCGGACCATTGGCGTGCCCGGCTGGAAATCAATGACGTTGGCGGCGCACCAGATACTGCCAGGTGAATCCGGGAAAGGCGAACACCAGCATCAGGCAAGCGGTGATGGCGTAGAACTGCCAGCCCTGCGGGAACGCATTGCCCTGGCCCGATTCGATACCGAAGCCGACCAGGCCGACCACGGCATACATGGCCATCAACTCGACGCCGCGCAGCCAGAACGGTTTGCACGGCCAGCGTGTCGGCAGCAAGGCCAGCACGCGCTGGTTGACGAACGGCAGGTTGGCACAGATCAATGCCAGCACGATGACAAACAGGCTGCCTGTCGAAGTGCCCATGCCGTTCGCCGCCGACTCAAGACGCCAGCGTCAGGCGGATCGCCTGGTAGCACAGGCTCATCAGGCCGGCCGGGAAGATGCCCAGCAGCAGCACCAGCAGGCCGTTGACCGACAGCAGCGAGCGCAAGCCGAACGTCGCCTGCACCGGGCCTTCATCGGCCGGCGCGTCGAAATACATCGCCTTGATGACGCGCAGGTAGTAGAACGCGCCCACCAGCGAGAACAGCACCGCCACGATGGCCAGCCACGGCATGCCGGCATCGACCACCGCGCCCAGCACCGACAGCTTGGCGTAAAAGCCCACCGTCGGCGGCAGGCCCGCCAGCGACATCATCATGAACAGCGTCAGCAGCGCGAACCACGGGCTCTTCTTCGACAAGCCCTTCAGGTCGGCGATCTCCTCGGCCTCATAGCCCTTGCGCGCCAGCAGCAGGATGACGCCGAAGGCGCCCAGCGTGGTCAGCACGTAGGTGATGGCGTAGAACATCGCCGCGCTGTACGCCTGCGCGGTCAGGTCCGGCTTGCCGCTGCTCACGCCCGACAGCAGGCCCAGCAGCAGGAAGCCCATGTGCGACACCGTCGAATACGCCAGCAGACGCTTGAAGTTGGTCTGCACCACGCCGGTGATGTTGCCGATGGCCAGCGACGCGATGGCCAGCACGATCAGCATGTTCTGCCAGTCGAACGCCAGCGGCAGCAGCCCTTCCACCAGGATGCGCAGCGTCATCGCGAACGCCGCGACCTTGGGCGCGCCGGCAATCAGCAGCGTCACCGCCGTCGGCGAACCCTGGTACACATCCGGCACCCACATGTGGAACGGTGCGGCACCCAGCTTGAACGCCAGGCCGGCCACGATGAACACGACGCCGAACACCAGGATGGTCTTGTTGATGTCGCCGGTCTCGATCGCGTGGAAGACCTTGCCCAGGTCCAGCGAGCCGGTCGCGCCATACAGCATCGACATGCCGTACAGCAGCAGGCCCGAAGCCAGCGCACCGAGGATGAAGTACTTCATGCCCGATTCCGACGACACGTTCGAGCGGCGGCGCAGCGCCACCAGCGCGTACGAACCCAGCGACAGCAGTTCCAGACCCAGGTACAGGGTCAGGAAGTTGTTGCCCGAGATCATCACGATCTGGCCCAGCAGCGTGAACAGCGCGAGGATGTAGAACTCGCCGTTGAACATCTCGCGGTCAGCCAGGTAGCCGCGGGTGTAGACGAAGGTCACCAGCGTCGCCAGCGCGCAGAACGACGACAGCACCTGCGCCATCGGATCGAACACGGCCATGTTGCTGAACACGTAGTGCGTCTCGCCCGAGGCGGCCTGCACGGCAAACCAGAGGGTCAGCGCGAGCGTGGCGAACAGGCTCAGGCCGTAGGCCGGGCTGCTGCTCTGCTCGCGGCGGAACACGTCGGCCAGTTGGATCACGGCGATCATCACCGACAGGAAAATAATCGGCAACAACGGCGCCCAGTTCATGTTTTGCATGATCGTTTCGACTCCCCGCTTACAGCTTGGTCTGGGCCACGTGGGTGAGGAGATTCACCACGGACGCATGCATGACATCGGTGAAAGGCTTCGGATACAGACCCATGTACAGGGTCGCGATCGCGAGTACGCCCAGCATGAAGAATTCGCGCGCATTCAGGTCCTGCAGCTCGGCCACGTGCTTGTGCGCCACGTCGCCGAAGATCACGCGCTTGACCATCCACAGCGAATACGCTGCGCCGAAGATCAGCGCGGTGGCCGCCAGCAGGCCGATCCAGAAGTTGAACTTGACCGCACCCAGGATCACCATGAACTCGCCCACGAAGCCGGAGGTGGCCGGCAGGCCGCAGTTGGCCATGGCGAAGAACACCGACAGCGCCGCGAACTTCGGCATCGTGTTCACCACGCCGCCGTAGTCGACGATCTGGCGCGAGTGCACGCGGTCGTACAGCACGCCGATGCACAGGAACATCGCGCCCGAGATGAAGCCGTGCGAGATCATCTGCACGATGCCGCCCTCGACGCCGATCTCGTTGAAGATGAAGAAGCCCAGCGTAACGAAGCCCATGTGCGCGATCGAGGAATACGCCACCAGCTTCTTCATGTCGGCCTGCACCAGCGCCACCAGGCCGATGTAGATCACGGCAATCAGCGAGATCGCGATGATGAACGCCGACAGGCTGTGGCTCGCGTCCGGCGCGATCGGCAGCGAGAACCGCAGGAAACCGTACGCGCCCAGCTTCAGCATGATGGCGGCCAGCACCACCGAACCGCCGGTCGGCGCTTCCACGTGGGCATCCGGCAGCCAGGTATGCACCGGCCACATCGGCACCTTCACCGCAAACGCCAGGAAGAAGGCAATGAACAGCAGGATCTGCTCGTTCATCGACAGCTTGACCTGGTGCCACTGCAGGATCTCGAACGTGCCGCTGTGGAAGTACAGATACAGCAGCGCGACCAGCGTCAGCAGCGAACCCAACAGCGTGTACAGGAAGAACTTGATGGCCGCATACACGCGGTTCGGGCCGCCCCACACGCCGATGATGATGTACATCGGGATCAGCGTGGCCTCGAAGAACACGTAGAACAGCAGGCCGTCGAGCGCCGCGAACACGCCGATCATCAGGCCCGACAGGATCAGGAACGCCGCCATGTACTGCGCGACACGCTCGGTGATCACTTCCCACGCCGAGATCACGACAATCACCGTGATGAACGCCGTCAGCACCACGAACCACATCGAGATGCCGTCGACCCCGAGGTAGTAGCTGATGTGGAAGCGCTCGATCCAGCTCGACTTCTCGACGAACTGCATCGCCGCGGTCGACTTGTCGAAGCGCGTGATCAGCGGCAGCGTGATCACGAAGCTGACCAGCGAGCCGATCAGCGACATCCAGCGGACATAGCCGGGATTGCGGTCTGAGCCCGAAGCCAGCACCAGCACGCCAAAAAAGATCGGCAGCCAGATCGCAAAAGACAGAACCATTTTTCGTTATCCCTTATTTGCCCGCCAGGAACACGAAGTACGTCAGCAGCAGCACCGTGCCGACGATCATCGCGAACGCATAGTCATAGATGTAGCCGGACTGGAGCAGGCGCACCACGCTGGCGAACCACCCCACCAGACGCGCGCTGCCGTTGACGACCACGCCATCGATCACGCCCTGATCGCCGCCCTTCCACAGGCCGCGGCCGAACTTGACCGCACCGTTGGCGAAGACGATCTCGTTGATCTTGTCCATGTAGTACTTGTTGTCCAGCAGCGTGTAGAGGCCGGAGAAACGCTTGGCGATCGCGGCCGGAATGTCCGGGCGCTTCAGGTAGAAGAACCACGACAGCACCACGCCGGACGCCAGCAGGATAAACGGAGCCGACGTGAAGCCGTGCAGCGCCATCCCGACCCAGCCGTGGAAATCCTCGGCCAGCACCTTCATGGCCTCGTGGTGCTCGGCGTTGAAGATGACATCGGTGAAGACCACGCCGTGCTTGAAGAACTCGCCGAACAGCATCGGCTGGATCGCCATCGCGCCGACGATGACCGACGGAATCGCCAGCAGTACCAGCGGCACCGTCACCACCCACGGCGACTCGTGCGGCTTCTGGCCCGGCGCCAGGCCGTGGTGGTGGTCGGCGGTTTCTTCCTCGTCCACGTGGTTGCCCTCGTGATGCGAGTCTTCCTTGCCGAAGCGCTCTTCACCGTGGAACACCAGGAAGTACATCCGGAACGAATAGAACGCGGTCACGAACACGCCGGCCAGCACCGCCCAGTAGGCGAAGCCCGCGCCCGGCAGGTGCGACTCGCGCACCGCCTCGATGATCGAATCCTTCGAATAGAAGCCCGAGAAGAACGGCGTGCCGATCAGCGCCAGCGAACCCACCAGCGACGTCAGCCACGTGATCGGCATGTACTTGCGCAGGCCGCCCATGTTGCGCATGTCCTGGTCGTGGTGCATGCCCATGATGACCGAGCCCGCGCCCAGGAACAGCAGCGCCTTGAAGAACGCGTGGGTCATCAGGTGGAACACGGCCACCTGGTAGGCCGACGCGCCCAGCGCCACCGTCATGTAACCGAGCTGCGACAGCGTTGAATACGCCACCACGCGCTTGATGTCGGTCTGGATGATGCCGAGGAAGCCCATGAACAGCGCGGTGATGGCGCCGATCACCAGCACCACCGACAGCGCGGTGTCCGACAGCTCGAACAGCGGCGACATGCGCGCGACCATGAAGATGCCGGCCGTCACCATGGTGGCCGCGTGGATCAGCGCGGAAATCGGGGTCGGGCCTTCCATCGAGTCCGGCAGCCACACGTGCAGCGGGAACTGTGCCGACTTACCCATCGCGCCGATGAACAGGCAGATGCAGGCGACCGTCAGCATGTGCCAGTCGGTGCCGGGGAAGCCGATCGTGGCCAGGTTGTCGCGGGCAGCAAACACATCGGCGTAGCTCAGGCTGCCGCTGTAGGCCAACAGCAGACCGATACCGAGCACGAAGCCGAAGTCACCCACGCGGTTGACCAGGAACGCCTTCATGTTGGCGTAGATGGCCGTCGGGCGCTTGAACCAGAAACCGATCAGCAGGTACGACACCAGGCCCACCGCTTCCCAGCCGAAGAACAGCTGCAGGAAGTTGTTGCTCATCACGAGCATCAGCATCGAGAAGGTGAACAGCGAGATGTACGAGAAGAAGCGGTTGTAGCCCGGGTCTTCCTGCATGTAGCCGATGGTGTAGATGTGCACCATCAGCGAGACGAAGGTCACCACGCACATCATCATCGCGGTCAGCGAATCGATGAGGAAGCCGACTTCCATCTTCAGCGAGCCGACCGCCATCCATTCATAGACGGTACCGTTGTAACCGGCGCCGCCCATCACGTCGAACAGCACCAGCGCCGACAGGATGAAGGCGATCGCAACACCGAGGATGGTGACGCTGTGGGATGCCGCGCGGCCGATCTTCTCGCCGAAAAACTGGGTGCCGAACAGCCCGGCGATCGCCGCGCCGGCCAGCGGCGCGAGCGGGATCGCCAGCAGCAGGTTGGGATTGAGCGTGGTAGCCATGGAGCTTCTTATGTGTGGATGCGGCGATCAGCCCTTGAGGCTGTCCAGATCGTCAACGTTGATGGTGTCCAGGTTACGGAACAGCACCACCAGGATGGCGAGACCGATCGCGGATTCCGCCGCGGCCACCGTCAGGATGAAAAACACGAACACCTGCCCCGCCAGGTCACCCAGGTAATGGGAGAACGCGACGAAGTTCATGTTGACCGCGAGCAGCATCAATTCGATCGCCATCAGCAGCACGATGACGTTCTTGCGGTTCAGGAAGATGCCGACGATGCTGATGGCGAACAGGACGGCGCCGAGCACGAGGTAATGGGCGAGCGATAGCATGTGGATTCTCCCGGGGCTCAGCGGTTGGTCTCGGTCGAGGCAGCGGACGCGACCTTCTCCGCCGGCATCGAGACCAGGCGGACACGGTCCTTGCGCTGCACGCGGACCTGGTCGGCCACGTTCTGGGCCTTGCTGTCCTTGCGGCGGCGGGCGGTCAGCGCCACGGCGGCCACGATCGCCAGCAGCAGCACCGCGCCGGCGACTTCAAACGCATAGATGTAGTCGGTGTAGATCAGCTTGCCGAGCGCCTGGGTGTTGGGGCCCGACAGCGCCTTGGGCAGTTCCTGCACCGGCTGCGAGCGCCCCATGAAGGCCTTGGTCAGGACCACGGCCATTTCCATGATGATGACGGTGCCCACGAACGCGCCCATCGGCACGTAGGTCCAGAAATCGCGCCGCAGATGCTCGATATCGACATCGATCATCATCACCACGAACAGGAACAGCACCATCACCGCGCCCACGTAGACCAGCACCAGCGTGATGGCGAGGAACTCCGCCTTCAGCAGCATCCAGATCGCCGCCGCCGTGAAGAACGACAGCACGAGGAACAGCGCCGCGTGCACCGGGTTCTTCGCGGTGATGACCTTCAGCGCCGACAGCACCAGCACCAGCGAGAAACAGTAGAAGATGATCGTCGTGATTTCCATGATCCTGACGCGGGCCGTTTTGCGGCACGCGCTCATCCAAAGCCGCGGCGGCATGATACCGCCGCAACTGGCTGGCTCACGAGGAGCCGTTGTCCAACCGGATTTTCAACTGCGCCGCCCGCGGCCGAAGTCGCGGGCGTCTTGAATCTGCATCAGCGGTACTTCGCGTCGGCTGCCTTGTTGGCGGCGATTTCCGGCTCGAAGCGGTCACCCACGGCCAGCAGCATGTCCTTGGTGAAGTACAGGTCACCGCGCTTCTCGCCGTGGTACTCCAGGATATGCGTCTCGACGATGGCGTCCACCGGGCACGCCTCTTCACAGAAGCCGCAGAAGATGCACTTGGTCAGGTCGATGTCGTAGCGCGTGGTGCGGCGGGTGCCGTCGTCACGCTGATCCGACTCGATCGTGATGGCCAGGGCCGGGCACACCGCTTCGCACAGCTTGCACGCGATGCAGCGCTCTTCGCCGTTCGGATAGCGACGCAGCGCATGCAGGCCGCGGAAGCGCGGCGACAGCGGCGTCTTCTCTTCCGGGAAGAGGACGGTGATCTTGCGCGCAAACAGGTAGCGCCCGGTCAGCGCCAGCCCCTTGAAGAGTTCCTTCAGGAGCAGGCTGTTAAAGAATTCCTTGATGGCAAGCAACATGGTGCCTTCCTATTGTCCCGTTACTTCCAGATGTTCCACGGCGACACCAGCCAGATGGCAACGATGATCAGCCAACCCACGGTGAGCGGAATGAAGATCTTCCAGCCCAGGCGCATGATTTGGTCATAGCGGTAGCGCGGGAACGACGCACGCAGCCAGATAAAGACCGACAGCAACAGGAAGACCTTGATCAGCAGCCAGAAGAAGCCCGGAATCCAGTTGAACACCGGTGCGTCGATCGGCGCAGACCAGCCGCCCAGGAACATCGTCGCCGTCATCGCCGAGATGACGATCATGTTGATGTACTCGGCCAGGAAGAACAGCGCGAACGCCATGCCCGAGTATTCGATCATGTGGCCGGCCACGATTTCCGATTCGCCTTCCACCACGTCGAACGGGTGGCGGTTGGTTTCGGCCACGCCCGAGATGAAGTACACGCCGAACATCGGCAGCAGCGACAGCCAGTTCCACGACAGGATGTTGATGCCGTGGTTGGCGAAGAAGCCGCGGTTCTGCGAGTTGACGATGTCCGACAGGTTCAGGCTGCCGGTGACCATCAGCACCGTCACGAGCGCGAAGCCCATGGCGATTTCATACGAGATCATCTGTGCCGAGGCGCGCATCGCACCCAGGAACGCGTACTTGGAGTTCGAGGCCCAGCCGGCCAGGATCACGCCGTACACGCCCACCGAGCTGATCGCCATCACGTACAGCAGGCCGGCATTGATGTTCGACACCACCGCCTCGGCCTGGAACGGCACCACCGCCCAGATCGCCACGGCCGGCATCAGCACCATCAGCGGCGCGATGATGTACATGCCACGGCTGACCGCGCTCGGCACCATGACTTCCTTGAGCAGCAGCTTGAGCACGTCGGCGATCGGCTGCAGCAGGCCCATCGGGCCCACGCGGTTCGGACCCACGCGCACGTGCATCCAGCCGATCAGCTTGCGCTCCCACAGGATCAGGTAAGCCACGCACAGCAGCAGCGGCAGGATGATGCAAACGGCACGCACCAGCGTCCAGATCAGCGGCCACCAGCCGCCGAAGGTCGCCGCGCCGAAAGAGGTAATCGACTCGATCATGTTGATCCTTACACCGTAGCCGCCAGCGCGGAAGATTCGGCCTTTTCAACGCTCACCGTGCCGAACATCGGGCCCAGTTGCGCCGATGCCTCGGTCGCGGCCGGCACGCGGATCACGCCGGAGGCCAGCGTGCGGTCCAGCACCGCCGGCAGCACCACGCTGCCCTGCCCTTGCGTGACGCGCACGGCGTCGCCGGCGGCCAGGCCCAGCTGTTCGAACAGGTCGGCCGGCAGGCCGGCGCGCACAGCGGCGCGCGATGCGGCCGTCAGTTGCAGCGAACCAGCACGGCGCACGATCGGATCGGCATGGTAGATCGGCACGTCGGCCAGTCGCTCGATCCCGCCCGCGGCAGCAGCCGGTGCGGCGGTCTGCGCGGCCGTGGCGTTCGACAGCCGATCAGCGACCGGCTTGGCCAGCACGTCGTCGCGCACGGCTTCCGACGTCTCGTACTCGAAGCCCGACAGGCCCAGCAGATTGCCCAGCACGCGCAGCACCTTCCACGCCGGACGCGAATCGCCCAGGCTGCGGACCACGCCGTTGAAGCTTTGCGGCAGGCCTTCGCAGTTGACGTAGGTGCCCGAGGTTTCCGTGAACGGCGCAACCGGCAGCAGCACGTCGGCGTGTTCCATCGCGGCGCGCGAGGCGAACGGCGACAGCACCACCACGGTGTCGGCATGCTCCAGTGCGGCACGCGCTTGCTGCGGATTCGCCGAATCGAATTCCGGCTCGGCGCCCAGGATGACGTAGGCACGCCGCGGCTGCGCCAGCATGGCGGCAGCGTCCAGGCCGTTGCCTTGCGGCAGCGCGCCGGCGATATAGCCGCCGACGGTATTCGCGGCTTCGGTCAGGAAGCCCAGCGTCGCGCCGGTCTGCTGCGCGACCCACTGGGCCAGCGCATGCAGCTTGGAGAACTGCGGATGGGCCACGGCGGCGTTGCCCAGGAACACCGCCTTGCGCTCGCCCGAAGCCAGGCTCGCGGCGATGCGCTTGGCGACATCGCCAGCCTCGATGCCATCGGTGCCGCCCGGGCGGGCAACGTTATTGGCGGCGGCGATCGCCACGGCCACTTCCGACAGCAGCGACAGCCACTGCGACGGCGCACCCAGCAGTTGCGTCGCCGGCATCAGCAGGTCTTCGCCGCCGGCGCCGATCACGCTCAGTTGCGCACCCTTCTTTCCGCCCTGGCGCAGACGCGCGGCCAGCAGCGGATGATCCTTGCGCAGGAAGGCGCCCACCACCAGCGTGCGCTGCAGCAGCGACACCTCGGCGATCGACATGCCCAGCCACGGTGCGCCCGTCGGCTTGGCGGAAAAATCGGACTGGCGCAGGCGGAAGTCGACGCTGTCGCTGCCGATGCCGCGCACCAGCTTTTGCAGCAGGAACAGCTCTTCCAGCGTGCTGTGCGGGCTGGCCAGCGCACCGATCTGCTCGGCGCCGTGGTCGCGCTTGATCGCATTCAGGCCGTTGGCGACATACTCCAGCGCCGTGGTCCAGTCCACGGTCTGCCATTGGCCGCCCTGCTTGAGCATCGGCTGGGTCAGGCGCTCGTCGCTGTTGAGGCCCTCATAGGCGAAGCGATCCTTGTCGGACAGCCAGCATTCGTTGATGGCATCGTTTTCCAGCGGCAGCACGCGCATCACGCGCTGGTTCTTGGTCTGGACGATCACGTTGGCGCCCAGGCCATCGTGCGGCGACACCGACTTGCGGCGTGCCAGCTCCCACGTGCGAGCCGAGTAGCGGAACGGCTTGCTGGTCAGCGCGCCGACCGGGCACAGGTCGATCATGTTGCCCGACAGTTCCGAGTCAACGGTCTGGCCGACGAACGTGGTGATCTCGGAATGCTCGCCGCGGTTGAGCATGCCCAGCTCCATCACGCCGGCCACTTCCTGGCCGAAGCGGACGCAGCGCGTGCAGTGGATGCAGCGCGTCATCTCTTCCATCGAGATCAGCGGGCCGACGTTCTTGTGGAACACCACGCGCTTCTCTTCCTGGTAGCGCGATTCGGACTTGCCGTAGCCCACGGCCAGATCCTGCAACTGGCACTCGCCGCCCTGATCGCAGATCGGGCAATCCAGCGGGTGGTTGATCAGCAGGAACTCCATCACGGACTTCTGCGCCTTCACCGCCTTGTCGGAGTTGGTGAAGACCTTCATGCCCGCGGTGACCGGCGTGGCGCAGGCCGGCAGCGCCTTGGGCGCCTTCTCGACCTCGACCAGGCACATCCGGCAGTTCGCCGCGATCGACAGCTTGCGGTGATAGCAGAAGTGAGGGATATAGGTGCCCGCCTGACGGGCGGCCTCCATCACCAGGCTGCCTTCGGCAACCTCGACCTTCTTGCCATCGATTTCGATTTCAACCATGTTCTGCCACGCTTAGATGTAGGTGGGCACCATGCACTGCTTGTGCTCGACGTGATACGCGAACTCGTCCCAGTAGTGCTTGAGCATGCCGCGGACCGGCATCGCGGCGGCATCGCCCAACGCGCAGATGGTCCGGCCCATGATGTTCTCGGCCACGTTGTTGAGCAGGTCCAGATCTTCCTGGCGACCCTTGCCGTGCTCGATGCGATCGACCACGCGGTACAGCCAGCCGGTGCCCTCGCGGCACGGCGTGCACTGGCCGCACGATTCCTCGAAGTAGAAGTACGACAGGCGCAGCAGCGACTTCACCATGCAGCGCGTCTCGTCCATCACGATCACGGCGCCCGAGCCCAGCATTGAGCCGGCCTTGGCGATCGAGTCGTAGTCCATGTCGGAGGCCATCATCAGGTCGGCCGGCACCACCGGCGCCGACGAGCCACCCGGGATGACCGCCTTGAGCTTCTTGCCGCCACGCATGCCGCCGGCCAGTTCCAGCAGCTTGGAGAACGGCGTGCCGAGCGGAATCTCGTAATTGCCCGGGCGCTCCACGTCGCCGGACACCGAGAAGATCTTCGAGCCGCCGTTGTTCGGCTTGCCCATCTTCAAGTAGTTGTCCGGGCCGATGGACAGCAGGAACGGCACTGCGGCAAAGGTTTCGGTGTTGTTGATGGTGGTCGGCTTGCCGTACAGGCCGAAGCTGGCCGGGAACGGCGGCTTGAAGCGCGGCTGGCCTTTCTTGCCTTCCAGCGATTCGAGCAGCGCGGTTTCCTCGCCGCAGATGTACGCGCCATAGCCATGGTGCGCATGCAGCTGGAAATTGAAGCCTGAGCCGAGGATGTTGTCGCCCAGCAAACCTGCGGCACGCGCCTCTTCGAGCGCCTGCTCAAAGATCTTGTATTCGTTCCAGATCTCGCCGTGGATGTAGTTGTAGCCCACGGTGATGCCCATCGCGTAGCCGCCGATGGCCATGCCTTCGATCAAGGCATGCGGGTTGTAGCGGATGATGTCGCGATCCTTGAACGTGCCGGGCTCGCCCTCGTCCGTGTTGCAGACCAGGTACTTCTGGCCCGGGAACTGGCGCGGCATGAAGCTCCACTTCAGGCCGGTCGGGAAACCCGCGCCGCCACGGCCGCGCAGGCCCGAGGCCTTCACGTCGGCGATGATCTGTTCCGGCGAAATCTTTTCCGTCAGGATGCGCTTGAGCTGCTGGTAGCCGCCGCGCTTGACATAGTCTTCGAGGTGCCAGTTGTCGCCGTTCAGGCCGGCGAGAATCAGCGGCTGGATGTGTCGATCGTGCAGGGAGGTCATTTACTTGCCTGCTCCATTGGCGGGCGCCTTCGCCTTCAGGTCGGCGATCAGCGCGTCGAGCTTCTCGTTGCTCATGAAGCTGCACATATGGGTGTTGTTGACGATCATGACCGGAGCATCGCCGCATGCGCCCATGCACTCGCCTTCCTTGAGCGTGAAGGTGCCGTCCGCGGTCGTCTCGTTGAAACCGATGCCCAGCTTCTGCTTCAGGTAGTCGGCCGCGCGATCACCGCCCGACAGCGCACACGGCAGGTTCGTGCACACGGTCAGCTTGAAGCGGCCCACCGGCTTGGTGTCATACATGTTGTAGAACGTCGCCACTTCCTCGACCCACACCGGCGGCATTTCGAGATACTCGGCCACGAACTGCATGACTTCGGGCGAAACCCAGCCTTTCTCGCTCTGCGCGACCGCCAGCGCCGCCATCACGGCGGACTGCTTCTGGTCGGCGGGATATTTCGCGACCGCCCGGTCGATTTCCTTGAGAGCTTCTGCTGATAGCATTTTCGTTGCGATTGGTGCGGGACGCGGGGCTCGCGCCCCGGCGTGCGTCCTCGATTCACAGCCGCGCCTGCCAGCGCGTCAAACCGTTGTTTCCTGTCGGCTCAGCGGTCGATCTCGCCGAACACGATGTCTTGCGTACCGATGATCGTCACCGCATCGGCGATCATGTGACCCTTGGCCATCTCATCGAGCGCCGCCAGGTGCACGAAACCCGGCGCGCGGATCTTCAGGCGATACGGCTTGTTGGCGCCGTCCGAGATCACGTAGATGCCGAACTCGCCCTTCGGATGCTCGACGGCGGCGTACGCTTCGCCCTCGGGCACGTGCATGCCTTCGGTGAAGAGCTTGAAGTGGTGGATCAGCTCTTCCATGTTGGTTTTCATCTCGACGCGCGACGGCGGTGCCACCTTGTGGTTGTCGGTGATCACCGGACCCGGGTTCTTGCGCAGCCATTCCACGCACTGGCGGACGATGCGGTTGCTCTGTCGCATCTCTTCCACGCGCACCAGGTAACGGTCGTAGCAATCGCCGTTCACGCCCACCGGGATGTCGAAATCGACGCGGTCGTACACTTCGTACGGCTGCTTCTTGCGCAGGTCCCACGCGATGCCGGAGCCACGCAGCATCGGCCCGGTCATGCCCTTCTGCAGCGCGCGCTCGGGCGTCACCACGCCAATGCCGACCAGGCGCTGCTTCCAGATCCGGTTGTCGGTCAGCAGCGTTTCGTATTCGTCGACGTAGGTCGGGAAGCGGTCGGTGAAGGCCTCGATGAAGTCCAGCAGCGAGCCCGAACGCGTTTCGTTCATGGCCGCCAGCGCCTTCTCGTTGCGCACTTTCGATGCCTTGTACTGTGGCATCGAGTCCGGCAGGTCGCGGTAGACGCCGCCCGGACGGTAATACGCCGCGTGCATGCGTGCGCCCGACACGGCTTCGTACATGTCGAACAGGTCTTCGCGCTCGCGGAAGGCGTACAGGAACACCGCCATGGCACCGACGTCCAGCGCGTGAGCGCCGATCCACATCAGGTGGTTCATGATCCGCGTGATCTCGTCGAACATCACGCGGATGTACTGCGCGCGCAGCGGCACATCGATGCCGAGCAGGCGCTCGATGGCCATCACGTAGGCATGCTCGTTGACCATCATCGACACGTAGTCGAGACGGTCCATGTACGGCACGTTCTGGATCCAGGTCTTCTGCTCGGCGAGCTTCTCGGTCGCGCGGTGCAGCAGGCCGATGTGCGGGTCGGCGCGCTGGATGACTTCGCCATCCAGCTCCAGCACCAGACGCAGCACGCCGTGCGCGGCCGGGTGCTGCGGGCCGAAGTTGAGGGTGTAGTTCTTGATGTCAGCCATGATCGGGCGCCCTTCAGTGCTTCAGGCCACCGTATTGATCCTCGCGGATCACACGCGGCGTAATCTCGCGCGGCTCGATGGTCACCGGCTGGTAGATCACGCGGCGCTGCACGGGGTCGTAACGCATTTCCACATAGCCCGACACCGGGAAATCCTTGCGGAACGGATGGCCGATGAAGCCGTAGTCGGTCAGGATGCGGCGCAGGTCCGGGTGGCCTTCAAAGACCAGGCCATACAGGTCGAACGCCTCGCGCTCGAACCAGTCGGCGGCGTTCCAGACGTCGACCACGGACGCCACGACGGGAAGATCATCGTCCGGTGCGAACACGCGCACGCGCAGGCGCCAGTTGTGCGTGACCGACAGCAGGTGCGACACGGCGGCAAAGCGCGGGCCGTTCCAGGCACCGTCGCCGTAGGTGGAATAATCCACGCCGCACAGATCGATCAGCTGCTCGAACTTGAGCGCGGCATCGTCGCGCAGCGTGTGCATGGTTTCCAGGTAATCGGCCGCCTTCACCACGAGCGTGATTTCTCCGACTGCCTCGGTCAGGCTCTGGATGCGATTGCCCAGCACCTTTTCGAGCGCGGACTGCAGGGTGGCAAGCTTGTCGGTCATGTCAGCCCTTGCGCGCGATGGTGTTGGTACGGCGGATCTTCGCCTGCAGCTGGATGATGCCGTAGATCAGCGCTTCGGCTGTCGGCGGGCAGCCCGGCACGTACACGTCGACCGGCACAATGCGGTCGCAGCCGCGCACGACAGAGTACGAATAGTGGTAGTAGCCGCCGCCGTTGGCGCACGAGCCCATCGAGATGACCCAGCGCGGCTCGGCCATCTGGTCGTAGACTTTGCGCAGCGCGGGCGCCATCTTGTTGCACAGCGTGCCGGCCACGATCATCACGTCGGACTGGCGCGGCGACGGGCGGAACACCACGCCGAAACGGTCCAGGTCATAACGCGATGCGCCAGCGTGCATCATTTCCACCGCGCAGCAGGCCAGGCCGAACGTCATCGGCCACAGCGACCCGGTGCGGGTCCAGTTGATCAGCTTGTCAGCGGTGGTGGTGACAAAGCCTTCGTTGAGTACGCCTTCGATCGCCATTTCACATCACTCCCAATCGAGCGCGCCTTTTTTCCAGATGTAGACGAAGCCCACAAGAAACTCGAGAAGAAACACGCCCATCGCGAAGAAGCCCGGCCAGCCGATCTCACGCAGCGCCACGCCCCAGGGGAAGAGGAACGCGGTCTCGAGATCGAACAGGATGAACAGGATGGCGATGAGGTAGTAGCGCACGTCGAACTTCATGCGCGCATCTTCGAAGGCCTCGAAGCCGCACTCGTACGGCGAGAGCTTGTCAGGATCGGGATTGTTCGGCCCGAGAATTCGGCCGATGGTCATCAGCGCCAGGCCAAGGCCGACACCAATGATGATGAACAACAGAACGGGGAAATAGGCTTCGAGGTTCAAGGGACGCCCGCCTTTTTGAATGGTTGCAACAAGCACTGCCCGCAGGCGGCGCCTTGTCGCCCCATCAAAGGCGCCGGGTCCGCAGCCTCACGACGCCCTGACTGCCGCGTCGTTTTGCGGATGAGGCCTGCACGGAACAACCCCGTTGAACAGACCCCGAAAATGATTGGTGCCGACGGCGAGACTCGAACTCGCACAGCTTTCGCCACTACCCCCTCAAGATAGCGTGTCTACCAATTTCACCACGTCGGCTGGGGGAAAAACCTTTCTTCAGGAAGCCGGTTCAGGCGCTGTGCCGTCTCCGTTCCCTTATTGTTTCAAGCCTCGCATTCTACCGCAAAGCAACGCTTTTGTTCAATGCACAAACAAAAAATTGCACCGTTGAGGCGCACCGCAAAGCCGCGCGGCGCGCCGTCACCCGGATGCCAGATTACTTCGGTACGGCCGGCGCCGATGCAGGGGCCGGCGCCGACGCTGCGGGCGCGGAAGCCGCCGAAACCGATGCAGCACCACCCATGACGCCCGCCGAAACGTTGCCCTTGTTGGTGCCGAGCAGCGTCAGCGCCAGGGTGGCGACGAAGAACACCGTCGCGAGGATCGCCGTCGTGCGCGACAGGAAGTTGGCCGAGCCGGTCGCGCCGAACAGGCTGCCCGATGCGCCGGAGCCGAAGGCCGCGCCCACGTCGGCGCCCTTGCCATGCTGCAGTAGCACCAGGCCGATCACGCCAAGCGCGCTCAGGATTTGCGCCACCAGCAGCAGAGTCTTCAAAATTGCCATTTCGCTTCTCTCAATAATGTGTTGCGACCCCAGGAGCCACAACGGACGGCGATCTCGGGGGCCGATCAGGCCCGGCCGATCGCCAGGAAATCTTCGGCCTTCAGGGATGCGCCGCCGATCAGGCCGCCATCGATGTCCGCCATCGCAAACAGTTCGGCCGCGTTGTCCGACTTGACGCTGCCGCCGTACAGGATCGGCATGCGCTGCGCGACACCGGCATCGCAAGCAGCCACGCGGCCACGCAGGAACGCGTGCACCGCCTGCGCCTGCTCGCTGGTCGCGGTCTTGCCGGTACCGATGGCCCAGACCGGCTCATAGGCCACGACGACGCGGCCCAGCTGTTCGGCCGACAGCGACTCCAGCACGGCGTCCAGTTGGCGGGCCACGACCAGCTCGGTCTCTCCGGCCTCGCGCTGCGCCAGCGTTTCGCCGACGCAGACGATCGGGGTGATGCCGTGCTCCAGCGCGCGCAGCGCCTTGGTCGCCACCTGCGCGTCGGTCTCGCCGTGATACGTGCGGCGCTCCGAGTGCCCGACGATCGCGTAGCCACAGCCGAATTCCGACAGCATCGATGCTGCCACCTCGCCAGTGAAGGCACCACGCGCCTCAGCCGACACGTCCTGCGCGCCCCAGGCCACCGACGAGCCGGCGAGCACCGACTGACACTGGGCCAGGTACGGGAACGGCGCACAGACGGCCAGCGCGGCGCGGGTCTGGCCGGCTGCCTTGATCTTCTCAAGCAGTTCGGCGTTGCCGTTCAGGCTGCCATGCAACTTCCAGTTGCCCACCACCAGCTTCGGTCTTGCGCTCACGTTGTTGTTCCGCCAGGTCGACAGTCAAATAAACCCGGCATTCTACCGTGGCGGCAAAAACGGGGTCAATTTTGTCGCCCGCACGCGACCGCATGCGTGCGCTAGCCCCAGGTCAGCATGATCTTGCCGATGTGCGCGCTCGATTCCATCAGCGCGTGCGCCTGCGCGGCATGCTCCGCGGGCATCACCTCGTGGATGACCGGCCGGATGCGCCCGGAAGCCAGCAGCGGCCACACCGTGTCATGCAGGTGCCCGGCAATCGCCGCCTTGAACGCCACGGGACGGGGCCGCAGCGTCGAGCCTGTCAGCGTGATACGCCTGCGCAGGATGTCGCCCAGCGGCACCTCGGCCTTGGCGCCGCCCAGCAGCGCGATCAGGACGATGCGGCCGTCATCCGCCGTGCAGGCAATCTCGCGCGCGACGTAGCTGCCGCCCACCATGTCGAGCACCACGTCGACGCCGCGCCCCGTCTCGGCCTTGACGACCTCGGCGAAATCCTCGGTCTTGTAGTGGATGGCGCGCGCCGCGCCCAACTCGACGCAGGCGGCGCACTTCTCGGCGCTGCCGGCCGTGGCGAACACGCGATAGCCGAGCGCGGAGGCCATCTGGATGGCCGTTGTGCCGATGCCACTGGAGCCGCCCTGCACCAGCAGCGTCTCGCCCTTGCCATGCGCGCCCTGCCCCAGTTGGCCGCGGTCGAACACGTTGGACCACACCGTGAAATAGTTCTCGGGCAGCGCCGCCGCCTCGATGTCGGACAACCCCGCCGGCACCGGCAACACCTGGCCAAGCGGCGCCGTGCAGAACTCGGCGTAGCCGCCGCCCTGCACCAGCGCGCAGACCCGATCGCCCGCACGCAGGCCATACCGGTTGTCGGCGTGCGCGAGATCGCCGCCGACGATTTCGCCGGCCACTTCCAGGCCCGGGATATCGGAAGCGCCCGGCGGCACCGGATAGTTACCGGTCCGCTGGAACACATCGGGCCGGTTCACCCCGGCAGCGCGAACGCGGATCAGCACCTCGCCGGCCTTCGGCTCCGGCATCGGCCGCTCGGCCGGCTTCAGGACGTCGGGGCCGCCGTACTGCGTGATTTCAATCGCTCTCATGGCATTCGGGATCGGGATTACGTTGCGGTGCGCTTGGGCTCGACAAAATGCTGCGGGATGCCGCGCGTGGTCTCGCGCAGGATCTCCTGCTTGCCGTGGACGATGGCGTCGGCGATCTTGCCGATATGCAACTTGAGCCACATCTCGGTCTGCGAGCCCGGCCGGTAGTCGGCTGGACCGAAGCTGTCGACACGGGCGCTCGCCCGCAGGTTGTCGGCCTGCTCGAAGGAGCGCGCGCTGTCGGGGTTGTAGACCGCATAGGTGCGGCCGCCGCCTTTGCGGGCGACGGAAAACGCCGGGATGTCGCTCGGGCCGTCGGCCACGTAGATCATGTTGGAGAACGGCACGCGCCGTTCCGCTTCGGCGATCGACGCATTCACGCTGACCGCCTCGGGATGCTTGTTGACGCCCTTGTTGATCTCGAACAACGCGCGCGTCTTGGTCGTGTTGTCGATGGCGTAGATGACCTCGGAGATCACCGGCCGGCCGGCCGTGTCCGGCGCCTCCAGGAACTCGCATCCCCACACCCCGTCGATGTGCAGGGCGATGGGCGAGCCTTTGATCATTTCGGTCAGCCCGGTGCTGACGATGTAGTGCTCAAGCCGGATATCGAAGGCCTGATAGGCCGGGTTGCCGGCGACCCAGGCCTTGCTGCGCTCGAAAAATTCCGCCACGCCGGGAAAGCACTCCAGTTCCGCGCCGAGCTGGCGCAGCGCGGCGTTGTCGAGCCCGGCCATGCGGCCATCGCGCACGTGGCGCAGCAGGACATTGAGATAGAAGGTCTCGTGATTGACCTTCTGGCCGCGCGACTCGATGCGCCTGGAGCCGTCGCCCACCTCATCCCAGAAGCCCTGCTCAGCGATGTCGTAACGCTCGAACAGCGGCACTTGCATGTAGCGCGGAATCAGCGTCTTGTCGAAATCCCAGACGATGGCGATACGGTTTTGCTCGAACAGGCGGCTCATGGTCGGTCGCGTTGGTGGAACCCGCGACGCAGTGTAAACAAAAAAAACGGCTGGACACTGTCCAGCCGTTTCCGTGGCGGAGATTCCCGCGCTTACTGCTGCTGCGACGTAGCGTCGCCGGCGCCCGGCGCCTGCGGCGCGGCGGCCGGCACATCGCCTTCCTCAGCCTTGGCGGCCTTGATCGACAGACGCATGCGGCCCTTCTCGTCGGTGCTCAGCAACTTCACGCGCACCATCTGGCCTTCCTTGACGTAGTCCGACACCTGGTTGACACGCTCGTTGGCGATCTCCGAGATGTGCAGCAGGCCGTCCTTGCCCGGCAGGATGTTGACGATCGCGCCGAAGTCCAGCAGCTTGAGCACGGTACCGCTGTAGATCTTGCCCACTTCGGCTTCGGCCGTGATGCCTTCGATGCGGCGCTTGGCTTCGGCCATGCCCTCGGACGAGGTCGACGCGATGGTGATCGTGCCGTCTTCCTGGATGTCGATCGTGCAGCCGGTTTCCTTGGTCAGTGCCTGGATGGTCGAGCCGCCCTTGCCGATCACGTCGCGGATCTTCTCCGGATTGATCTTGACGGTGATCATGCGCGGCGCATGCTCCGACAGTTCGGTGCGTGCATGGCCCATCGCGGCCTGCATCTTGCCCAGGATATGCAGACGGCCTTCCTTGGCTTGCGCCAGTGCCACCTGCATGATTTCCTTGGTGATGCCCTGCACCTTGATGTCCATCTGCAGTGCGGTGATACCGTTATCGGTACCGGCCACCTTGAAGTCCATGTCGCCCAGGTGATCTTCGTCGCCCAGGATATCGGTCAGCACGGCGAACTTGTTGCCTTCCAGGATCAGGCCCATGGCCACGCCGGCCACGTGCGCCTTGACCGGCACGCCGGCATCCATCAGCGCCAGGCAGCCGCCGCAGACGGAAGCCATCGACGACGAGCCGTTCGACTCGGTGATCTCCGACACCAGGCGAATCGTGTAGGCGAATTCGTCGTCCTTCGGCAGCACCGGGATCAGCGCGCGCTTGGCCAGGCGGCCGTGGCCGATTTCGCGGCGCTTCGGGCTGCCCACGCGGCCGGTTTCGCCGGTGGCGAACGGCGGCATGTTGTAGTGGAGCATGAAGCGGTCGCGGTACTCGCCCTGCAGCGCGTCGATGATCTGCTCGTCGCTCTTGGTGCCCAGCGTGGCCACCACCAGCGCTTGCGTCTCACCACGCGTGAACAGCGCCGAGCCGTGCGCGCGCGGCAGCACCGACGAACGGATCTCGATCGGGCGCACCGTGCGGGTGTCGCGGCCGTCGATACGCGGTTCGCCGTTCAGGATCTGGCCGCGCACGATCTTCGATTCGAGCTCGAACAGGACGTTGTCGACTTCCACGCCGTCGGCATCCACGCCGGCTTCGGCCAGCTTGGCCGCGACCGATGCGTAGACTTCCTTCAGCTTCTGGCTGCGGGCCGACTTCTGGCGCAGTTGGTAAGCGGCTTGCAGATCGGCCAGGCCCAGTTCGGACACCTTGGCGACCAGGGCTTCGTTCTTCGGAGCCGCTTGCCAGTCCCACTCCGGCTTGCCGCCGTCGCGCACCATGTCGTGGATCGCGTTGATGGCGATCTGCATCTGTTCATGGCCGTACACCACGGCGCCCAGCATGACCTCTTCCGACAGTTGCTGTGCTTCCGATTCGACCATCAGCACGGCACGCTCCGTGCCGGCAACCACCAGGTCCAGGTCCGAATGCGCCAGTTGCGCGCGGTTCGGGTTCAGCAGGTACTGGCCATCCTTGTAACCCACGCGGGCGGCGCCCACCGGGCCGTTGAACGGCAGGCCCGACACGGCCAGCGCAGCCGAAGCGGCCACCAGCGCCGGGATGTCGGCCGGCACTTCCGGGTTGATCGACAGCACGTGGATGACGACCTGGACTTCGTTGTAGAAGCCTTCCGGGAACAGCGGACGCAGCGGACGGTCGATCAGGCGCGAGGTCAGCGTCTCGTTTTCCGACGGACGGCCTTCACGCTTGAAGAAGCCACCCGGGATCTTGCCGGCGGCGTAGGTCTTCTCGATGTAGTCGACGGTCAGCGGGAAGAAATCCTGGCCCGGCTTGGCGTTCTTGGCGCCCACCACGGTGGCCAGCACCACGGTGTCGTCCATGTCGAGCAGCACGGCGCCGCTGGCTTGGCGGGCGATCTCGCCCGTCTCCATGCGCACCTTGTGGTTGCCCCACTGGAATTCCTTGACGATCTTGTTGAACATGTCTTCTCCTGTTCGGTATGCGCGGCGCGCATCGTTGCTTGCGCCGCGACCAACACGCTCCGGGAGACGGTGCGGTTGCAGAGGTGTGTTTATGCCATTCCAGCGCGGTGCTGACGCCCAGCGCCGTGCTGGAATGACACAAGACTCTGCTCCCTGCCGCCCCCGGTCCCCGGCAGCCGGTCAGCCGGCTGCCATCGCTTGCCGGTTGCCCGGCACGGCCGCGAATGCGGCCGCAAAAAACAAAATGCCTGCATCAGCATGCTGACGCAGGCACTTGTTCGTCACGCACAGTGCGTGAGACCCACCTTTACTTACGCAGACCCAGCTTCGCAACCAGCGCGGTGTAGCGGTCGGCGTCCTTGGCCTTGAGGTAGTCCAGCAGACGGCGACGGCGGCTCACCATCTTCAGCAGGCCACGGCGGCTGTGGTGGTCCTTCATGTGTGCCTTGAAGTGCGGCTGCAGTTCGTTGATGCGGGCCGTCAGCAGTGCAACTTGCACTTCCGGGCTACCCGTGTCGTTGGCGCTGCGGCCGTTATCCTTGACGATTTCTTGCTTGTTGATGTCAGCGACGGACATTTCGATTCCTTTGACTTGCGGTCACTGCAGCGCCTGGATGGCCGCCGCCGGGTGCCGTGTTGAACGATGATCTTGCCAGCCCATTCCGAACCCGGTCCGGACGGCAAGGCCGCGATTATAGCCCAATCCCCCCCGCTGGACGACAGTTCTGTGTCAGGACTGTTCAATAGCGCACCATCTTGCACGTGGTCGGCAACGCGGCTTGAGCCCCCTGGATCACTTTCAACGTCCGGAAACCATAGCCGGAACCTTCGATATCGAACGGCACGCCCGGCGTGCCCGCGCGCGCCATCTGCATGACGACCAGCGGCTGGATAGCCTGGTGATCCTCGGCCCGCAGCGTGAGGCGATGGAAGCCGGTGTCGAGCGAAGCGCCTTCCAGTGCACGCGCAACGGCGCCGGCTTCGGTCGTGCCGGCACGCTCGATGGCGGTGGCCAGCAGGTTGATCATCATCTGGTCGCGCAGCAGCGGATAGTCGTCCGCCGGCGCCGGGTAGCGCGCGCGGAACGCCTTGTAGAACGCGTCGGACCCCGCCCCGCCCAGGTTCGGGTGCCACTCCGCCACCGCCACGACCCGGCCGACACCCGCCTCGCCCATCGCGCCCGGGGCACCGAGCGAATTGCCGTAGAAAGTGAAAAAGCGGGCTTTCAGGCCGGCATCGCGCGCCGCCTTGACCAGCAGCGTCAGGTCATTGCCCCAGTTGCCCGTGATGACCGCATCGGCGCCCGACGCCGCGATGCGGGCCACATAGGGCGCGAAATCCTTCACCTTGCCGATCGGATGCAGCACCTCGCCGGCGATGGCGATGTCCGGCCGCTTCTCGCCCAGTTGCCGGCGCGCCAGCTGCGCCACTTGCCGGCCGAAGGTGTAGTCCTGGCCGATCAGGTAGACCTGCTTGACGGACGGATCGGCGCGGATCACTTCGGTCAGCGCATGCATGCGCATGTCGGCCGAGGCGTCGAAGCGGAAATGCCAGAAGCTGCACGCCTCGTTGGTCAGCGCCGGATCGACGGCGGCGTAGTTGAGGAACAGCATGCGTGCATCCGGAGCGCGATCGTTGTGGCGCGCGATCGACGCCGACAGCGCCGCCGCGGCCGCCGAGCTGTTGCCCTGCAGGACAAAGCGGATGCCCGCATCGGTGGCCGCCTGCAATTGCAGCAGGGACTCATCGACCATGTTCTTGCTGTCGAACCGCACCAGCGCGAGCGGATGGCGCCCGTCCGGTAACCGGACCCCGCCACGCGCGTTCACGCCCTCGATGGCGATGCGCAGGTTGCGGTCCACCGCCTCGCCCCCGTTGGCGAACGGGCCGGACAGACCTTCGATCAATGCCAGCCGGATCGGCGCGGCCGCGGGCTGGGCGCTGGCGGCGCCACACAGCCCCATGGCTGCCAGCACAACCATCAACAGACGAAACATATGGCAACTCCCCGTGAGGAGCGGATGGTAAGGCGTGGCGCCGCGCCGGCACAAGCCGCGTTCCGCCCTACACTCAAGACATTGCAGGAGGCCGCATCATGAAAGTGCGTTGGATCGTTCGCATGGGGGCGGCGGCCATGGCATCGGTGACGGCCGCCGGCTGCGCGGTGCTGACACCCGTCCCGACCGGCGAGGCCCTGATCGGCCAGCCCGCGTCCGCCGTGGAAGCGCGCTTCGGCAAGCCGCCCGAACAGTACCCGCGCGCCGGCGGCGGAACGCGCTGGCTGTATCCGACCCAGCCCTACGGGCAGTTCACCTACGCCGCGGATTTCGACGCCTCGGGGCGCCTGGTGTCGTTCCGGCAGATCCTGACCACGCTGGATTTCGCGCAGATCCGCGTCGGCACCTCGACGCAGCAGGATGTGCTGCGGATGTTCGGCAAGCCCGAGGAGACCGCCTACTTCCGCCTGATGGACCGGCAGGTGTGGTCCTATCGATTCAAGCAGGAAGGCGTGTGGCCGTCGCTGATGCACTTCTATTTCGACCGCGACGGCATCGTCCGGCTCACGCAGGTCAGCCCCGACCCGATGTACGACCACGATGCCAACTCGCGCTGCTGAGCGCGCCGCAACGGCAACATCCACGCGAGGCGCCTGGCCTGGCGTGGATGCTCGGGTCGGCCATGCCGTGGATCGCACGGGCATCGCCTTTCAATGGCGGCCGGTTCCGGATGGCGCTGTTGACGCCTCAGTTGCGGCCGCACCCGCTTCGCGGCCCGGTGGGTCACCGGGTGCGCGCTCTGTTGTGATCGTGTTCAGGCCGCTACTGGAGCCTGCATGTGTCGGTTGAAATCCGAGACCCGGAGTCAGATCTGCGGGTTGAGTTTCTCGCTGCTCTTGTCCTGCAGCTTGTTCAGCGCCGCCAGGTACGCCTTGGCCGATGCCGCGACGATGTCCGGATCGGTGCCCACGCCGTTGACGATGCGGCCCGACTTGGACAGACGCACCGTCACTTCGCCCTGCGCCTGGGTGCCGGTCGTGATGGCGTTGACCGAGTACAGCAGTTGCTCGGCGCCGCTGGCGACCTGGCTCTCGATGGCGTTGAGCGTCGCGTCGACCGGGCCGTTGCCCTCGGCCTCGCCCGTCACTTCCTTGCCGTCGACGACGAAGACGATGCGCGCGTGCGGCCGCTCGCCGGTCTCCGAGCGCTGCGACAGCGACACGAAGCGGAAGTGCTCGCTCTCGGCGTGCTGCGCTTCGTTGGAGACGATGGCGACGATGTCCTCGTCGAAGATCTCGGCCTTCTGGTCGGCCAGCTCCTTGAAGCGCGTGAAGGCGGCGTTCAGTTCGGCTTCGGAATCGAGCTCGATGCCGAGCTCCTGCAGGCGCTGCTTGAACGCGTTGCGGCCCGAGAGCTTGCCCAGCACGATCTTGTTGGCGGTCCAGCCCACGTCTTCGGCGCGCATGATCTCGTAGGTATCGCGCGCCTTGAGCACGCCGTCCTGGTGGATGCCGGAGGCATGCGCGAAGGCGTTGGCGCCCACCACCGCCTTGTTCGGCTGCACCACGAAGCCGGTGATCTGCGAGACCAGCTTGGAGGCCGGCACGATCTGCGTGGTGTCGACACCGACATCGAGGTCGAAGTAGTCGCGGCGGGTCTTGACGGCCATCACCACCTCTTCGAGGCTGGTGTTGCCGGCACGCTCGCCCAGGCCGTTGATCGTGCACTCGATCTGGCGCGCGCCGCCCAGCTTGACCGCCGCCAGCGAGTTGGCGACCGCCATGCCCAGGTCATTGTGGCAGTGCACCGACCAGATCGCCTTGTCGGAGTTGGGAATGCGCTCGCGCACCGAGCGGATCAGCGCGGCATAGCCTTCCGGCACCGCATAGCCGACCGTGTCCGGCAGATTGATGGTGGTGGCCCCCTCGGCGATCACGCCTTCCAGCACGCGGCACAGGAAATCCATGTCGGAGCGGCTGCCGTCTTCCGGCGAGAACTCGATGTCGTCCGTGAACTGGCGCGCGAAGCGCACGGCCAGGCGGGCCTGCTCGTACACCTGGTCCGGCGTCATGCGCAGCTTCTTCTCCATGTGCAGCGCGGACGTGGCGATGAAGGTGTGGATGCGGAACTGCCCCGCCGGCTTGAGCGCCTCGGCGGCGCGTGCGATGTCGCGGTCGTTCGCGCGCGCCAGCGAGCAGATGCGGGAATCCTTGACCGACTGGGCGATGGCGCGGATGGCCTCGAAGTCGCCGTTGGAGCTGGCGGCGAACCCCGCCTCGATCACGTCCACCTTCAGCCGCTCGAGCTGCTTGGCGATGCGGATCTTTTCTTCCTTGGTCATCGACGCCCCGGGCGACTGCTCGCCGTCTCGCAAGGTGGTGTCGAAAATAATCAGTTTGTCGCTCATGGCGGCTCCTTGTGGGGTGACGTTTTTGACGTCGATCTCGGTGGTGATCTGGGGCGGCCCTTTTTTCGCGGCGCAGAATGCAAAACGCCCCGGCGTGCATGGTTGCAGGCCGGGGCGCTGTGATTCCTGTTTCGCGAAGGCTAGGCGGTTCCTGGTTGCCTGTTCTGCGATTCCTATGCGCGTGTCCCGACCTGACGACCTAGTAGGTCATCAATCGAGACTAGCGTAATCAGAATGGAAATCGGGCGCGAAAGCATGCGGACGACTATAGACGAATTCAAAAACCGGCGCAAGCGCGCAAGAAGAAACCTAGGGTACCGCACATGAAAGCGCCGATCGATCACTCGTCGGCATCCGCCGGCACGGGCTCGCGCGGCAGGCGCGGGCTGCCCGGCCGGCCGTGCAGCGCACGCCAGCCCCACAGCACGTAGCCCGACACCGCGTAGACGACGAACAGCCCGAACAGCGCCACCGGCGGGTCGCTCGACACCACCACGAACAACACCAGCACGAGCACCATCACACCGAATGGCACCCGGTGCCGCACGTCCAGCGCCTTGCCGCTGTAGAACGGCGCGTTCGACACCATCGACAGCCCCGCGTACAGCGTCAGCCCGAAGGCGACCCACGGCATCCACAGCTCCTTGACCGGCAGCTTGTTGTCGATCGCCAGCCAGACGAAGCCGGCGATCAATGCCGCGGCAGCGGGACTCGGCATGCCCTGGAAGAAGCGCTTGTCGACCACGCCGATGTTGGTGTTGAAGCGCGCCAGCCGCAGCGCGGCGCCCGCGCAATAGACGAAGGCCGCCAGCCAGCCCCACTTGCCCAGATCGCGCAGGATCCATTCGTACATCACCAGCGCTGGCGCCACGCCGAAGGAGCACATGTCGGACAGCGAGTCGTACTGCTCGCCGAAGGCGCTCTGCGTGTTGGTGATGCGGGCGACGCGGCCGTCCATGCCGTCGAGCACCATGGCCGCGAAGATGGCGATGGCGGCAGTCTCGAAGTTCAGGTTCATCGCCTGGACGATGGCGAAGAAGCCGGCGAACAGCGCGGCTGTCGTGAACGCGTTGGGCAGCAGGTAGATGCCGCGTCGGCGCGGACGCACGACCTCCAGGTCGTCGTCGTCCGAGCGCGGCTGGTTGTGGCGCAACGGACGCAGGTGCATCACGTTGCTGGCGGTAAAGCGCTTCTTGCGCCGGTTGAACGCGGGCATGATGGCCTCCGGGTCAGTCCAGCTCGGCGAGCACCGTCAGCGTGGCGGACACCTTCTCGCCGATGGTCACGCGCGGGCGCGCCGTGAGCGGCAGGTACACGTCGACGCGCGAGCCGAAGCGGATGAAGCCATAGCGCTGGCCGCGCGCGAGCGTCTCGCCGACTTTGGTATAGCAAAGGATGCGGCGCGCGATCAACCCGGCCACCTGCACCGACGTGACAACCTGGCCGTCGGCGCGGCGCAGCACCACGGCGTTGCGCTCGTTCTCGATCGAGGCTTTGTCCAGGTCGGCGTTGACGAACTTGCCGGGGAAGTACTGCACCTGCTGCACGGCGCCATCCACAGGCGCGCGGTTGGAGTGCACATTGAACACGTTCATGAACACACTGATCTTCAGCGCATCGCGGTCAGCGTACGGATCACGCACCTGCTCGACGGCGACGATGCGGCCATCCGCGGGCGACAGGATGGCGTTGGCCTGCGTCGGCACCGTGCGCGCCGGGTCGCGGAAGAACTGCAGCACGAACACCGTCAGCAACCAGAACGGCCACGCCCAGCCAAGGCCGGCGGCAGCATGGACGATGAGCGTGACGATGAAGATCCCGCCCAGGTACGGCCAGCCCTCGCGCGCGATGATGGGGTGCGGATACGTGTTGTTCAAAATCTGACCTCGGGATGCGTCGAGAAGGAAATGCGGCATTCTAGCCGACACACGGCGGCGCCAGCACCGCGGGCGCCCTGCAATCGGCGTCGGCCAGCATAAAAAAAGCCAGCCCGCGGGCTGGCTCCGTCGCACAAGGCGCGATCGATCAGTTCTTGGACTGGTCGACCAGCTTGTTCTTGGCGATCCACGGCATCATCGCGCGCAGCTTGGCGCCGACCTGCTCGATCTGGTGATCGGCGGTCAGGCGGCGGCGCGAGATCAGCGTCGGGGCGCCGGCCTTGTTTTCCAGCAGGAAGCTCTTGGCGTACTCGCCGGTCTGGATGTCGTGCAGGCACTGCTTCATGGCCTGCTTGGTCTCGGCCGTCACGACGCGCGGGCCGGTGACGTACTCGCCGTACTCGGCGTTGTTCGAGATCGAGTAGTTCATGTTGCCGATGCCGCCTTCGTAGATCAGGTCGACGATCAGCTTGAGCTCGTGCAGGCACTCGAAGTAGGCCATTTCCGGCGCGTAGCCGGCTTCCACCAGCGTCTCGAAGCCGGCCTTGATCAGTTCGACGGTGCCGCCGCACAGCACGGCTTGTTCGCCGAACAGGTCGGTTTCGGTCTCTTCGCGGAAGTTGGTCTCGATGATGCCGGCGCGGCCGCCGCCGTTGGCGGTGGCGTACGACAGGGCGATGTCACGGGCCGAGCCGGACTTGTCCTGGTGGACGGCGATCAGGTGGGGCACGCCGCCACCCTGGGTGTAGGTGCCGCGCACGGTGTGGCCCGGGGCCTTCGGCGCAACCATGATGACGTCCAGGTCGGCGCGCGGGATCACGGCGCCGTAGTGCACGTTGAAGCCGTGGGCGAACGCCAGCGCGGCGCCCTGCTTGATGTTGCCGTGCACTTCGTTCTTGTACACGTCGGCGATCTGCTCGTCCGGCAGCAGAATCATGACGACGTCGGCGTCCTTCACGGCCTCGGCCACTTCCTTGACCTGCAGGCCGGCGTTGACGGCTTTGTTCCACGACGCGCCATTCTTGCGCAGGCCGACCGTCACCTTCACGCCCGAGTCGTTCAGGTTCAGGGCGTGGGCGTGGCCTTGCGAGCCATAGCCGATGATGGTGACGTTCTTGCCCTTGATGAGGGAGAGGTCGGCGTCCTTGTCGTAAAACACTTTCATGTTGATGTCCTGTTTTTCAGATATGCATGGGTTCCGGCAGCGGAATGCTGTCGGCTCAAACCTTCAGAATGCGCTCGCCGCGGCCGATGCCCGAACCGCCGGTGCGGACGGTCTCGAGGATGGCAGTGCGATCGATGGCATCGAGGAACGCGTCAAGCTTGGTGCCATTGCCGGTCAGCTCGATCGTGTAGGTCTTCTCGGTCACGTCGATGATGCGGCCGCGGAAGATATCCGCCGTGCGCTTCATCTCCTCGCGTTCCTTGCCGACCGCTCGCACCTTGACGAGCATCAGCTCGCGCTCGATGTGCGCGCCCTCGGTCAGGTCGACGACCTTGACGACTTCCACCAGGCGGTTCAGGTGCTTGGTGATCTGCTCGATGATGTCGTCCGAACCGGTCGTGACGATGGTCATGCGCGACAGCGAGGCGTCTTCGGTCGGGGCGACCGTCAGCGTCTCGATGTTGTAGCCGCGCGCCGAGAACAGGCCCACCACGCGCGACAGCGCGCCCGGTTCGTTTTCCAGCAGGACGGAAATGATGTGGCGCATTACAGATCCTCCGCGCCGAGCAGCATTTCAGAGATGCCCTTGCCTGCCTGGACCATCGGCCAGACGTTTTCGGTCGGGTCGGTCTGGAAGTCGAGGAACACGGTGCGATCCTTGAGTCGGAAGGCTTCGCGCAGCGCGGGCTCGACATCGGCGGTCTTTTCGATCCGCATGCCCACGTGGCCATACGCTTCGGCCAGCTTCACGAAGTCAGGCAGCGCCTGCATGTAGGAGTGCGAGTAGCGGTTGTCGTACTCGATCTCCTGCCACTGGCGCACCATGCCCAGGTAGCCGTTGTTGAGCGAGCAGATCTTCACCGGCGTGTCGTACTGCAGGCAGGTGGAGAGTTCCTGGATGCACATCTGGATCGAGCCCTCACCGGTGATGGTGACGACCTCCTTGTCCGGGAACGCCTTCTTGACGCCCATGGCATACGGCAGGCCCACGCCCATCGTGCCCAGGCCGCCGGAGTTGATCCAGCGGCGCGGCTCGTTGAACTTGTAGAACTGCGCGGCCCACATCTGGTGCTGGCCCACGTCGGAACAGACGAAGGCATCGCCCGCGGTCAGTTCCCAGATCTTCTCGACCACGTACTGCGGCTTGATGATCTCGGAGGTGCGGTCGTACTTCAGGCAGTCGACGCTGCGCCACTGCTCGATCTGCTCCCACCATTTGCCAAGCGCCGGCTTGTTCGGCTTGGCCTCGCCCGCCTGGATCTGGGCGATCATCTCCTGCAGCACGTCCTTGACGTTGCCGACGATGGGGATGTCCACCTTGACCCGCTTGGAAATGGACGACGGATCGATGTCGATGTGGATGATCTTGCGCGGCTGCGACGTGAAGTGCGCCGGGCTGCCGATCACGCGATCATCAAAGCGCGCGCCGATGGCGATCAGCACGTCGCAGTGCTGCATGGCCATGTTGGCTTCGTACGTGCCGTGCATGCCCAGCATGCCGAGGAACTGCTTGCTGGTGCCGGGGAAGGCACCCAGGCCCATCAGCGTGTTCGTCACCGGGTAGCCGGTGAGGGCCGCCAGTTGGCGCAGCTCTTCGCTGGCATTGGCCAGCACCACCCCGCCGCCGGTGTAGATGTACGGACGCTCGGCCTGCAGCAGCAGGCTCACGGCCTTGCGGATCTGGCCGGAGTGGCCCTTGTTGACCGGGTTGTACGAGCGCATCTCGATGGTCTTCGGATACTCGTACTTGCACAGGTCGCGCGAGACATCCTTCGGGATGTCCACCACCACCGGACCCGGACGGCCGGTCGCGGCGATGTAGAACGCCTTCTTGATGGTCGAAGCGAGATTGCGCACGTCCTTGACCAGGAAGTTGTGCTTGACGATCGGGCGCGTGATGCCGACGGTATCGCATTCCTGGAAGGCGTCCTGGCCGATGGCGTGCGTCGGCACGTTGCCGGTGATGATCACCATCGGGATCGAATCCAGGTAGGCGGTGGCGATGCCGGTCACGGCATTGGTCACGCCCGGGCCGGACGTCACCAGGGCGACCCCGACCTTGCCCGTGGCGCGCGCATAGCCGTCGGCCGCATGGACCGCCGCCTGCTCGTGGCGCACCAGGATGTGTTCGATCTTGTTCTGCTTGTAGAACGCGTCGTAGATATAGAGCACCGCGCCGCCCGGGTAACCCCAGACAAACTCGACGCCTTCTGCCGCGAGCGCATTGACGAGGATGTCAGACCCCATCATTTCGGCAGGTGAACCGCTATTGGCGTGGGAAAATTCCGCGCTTGGCATATTCATGTCAGTCCTTTGCAATTTTCGGCAAAAAATTGTTTGGATGCTCTCTACCGGGCTTGTGGCGCGGATTCGAGCGGTGCGCGTCTGCATGGATGGTCCGCCTGTTGAGCGGCCAGATGAGACAACCACAGATGTTGTGAACCGGCGATGATACTGCAATGCCGCAGGCCGGTCCAGCGACCGCGCCATTCGCCACAGCGCGGGGACCGACACGCCGCCGGGCTGTCCGGCGACCCGCATTTTTGCTAGCATCGCACCATTTTTGGCGGCTTGGCCGCACTGTTCGCGCGCGTCATCCATCACATTTTGCCGCGCAGCTCCCCACAGGATTCGCTCCCGCCGTTGTATGGCCTCTGAACAGGAACTGTCGGCCTTCCTCCTAAGCGTCGAAAAACGCGCCTTCAAGCAGGCGGTGTTCGCGGTCCGCGACGACGATGCCGCCCTCGACATCGTCCAGGACGCGATGATCAAGCTGGCCGAGAAGTACGGCGACAAGCCCGAGGCCGAGCTGCCGCTGCTGTTCCAGCGCATCCTGCAGAACACGATCCACGACTGGTTCCGGCGCACCAAGGTGCGCAACACCTGGGTCAGCCTGTTCTCCAGCTTCCGCACGGACACCGACGGCGACGACACCGACCCGCTCGAACTGATCGAAAGCGAAGCCGGCTCCACTGCGGCGGAGAGCAGCGCCGACAAGGTCGAACGCACCCAGATGCTGCAGATTCTGGAGCGCGAAATCGAGAAGCTACCGGCACGTCAACGGGAGGCCTTCTTGATGCGTTACTGGGAAGACATGGATGTTGCCGAGACAGCCCAGGCCATGGGCTGTTCCGAAGGCAGTGTGAAGACACACTGCTCGCGGGCAACGCACGCCCTCGCGCAAGCGCTCCGGGCGCGAGGAATCCGACTATGAACCCAGCAGAACTCCGAGAACGCCGCTTCGCGTACGCCGTCCACACCGCTCTGAACGAGTCGGCGGGACAGTTGCCGCCCGATGTCCGCGACCGCCTGGCGGCCGCGCGCCGGACGGCGCTCGCGCACAAGAAGGCCGAGGCGCCGCAAACGGTCCGTTCTCCCGCCCTGGCACTGCCGGGCGTCGGTTCGATGTCGCTGGACGTGGACGGCGATGCGCCGCCCGCGGCACGCAAGGCGCTTAGCCTGCTGCGCCGCCTGGGCTTGCTGTGGCCGGCCATCGCGCTGGTCGCGGGGCTGGCGGGCATCTATCAGTGGCAGCAGCAGCAGCGCGTGGACGAGCTCGCCGAAGTCGACACCGCGATGATGCTCGACGACTTGCCGCTGGCCGCCTACGCCGATCAAGGCTTCCATCAGTACCTCAAGCGCGATCAGTAAAGGCTGGTCGATGAGCCACATCCAACGCACCCCCGGCCAGGCACCGCGAGGCGATCGGACCCTGCGTCGCCGTCTGGCCGGCGCGGCGTTCGCCTGTGCGGCGGTCCTCGTTGCGAGCGTCGCGGCGGCGCAGGTGCCGGCGGCTTCGAACGCGCCCGCAACCGCGCCGGCCGCAGCCGCCAGTGTGCCGACCTTCGTGCCGGCAGCGCCCGCGACGAACCCCCAGCCCTCGCTGCACCCGAACTGGTCCGAGCTCAGCATCGTGCAGCAGCGCATCCTGGCGCCGCTGGCGCCGGAGTGGAACGGCACGCCGGAACTGGCACGCAAGAAGTGGCTGCAGATCGCCCAGGCCTATCCGAAATACACGCCGGCCCAGCAGCAGCGCCTGCAAACGCGCATGGTCGACTGGGCCAAGCTGACGCCCGAGCAGCGCCACCGCGCGCGCGAGAACTACCAGACCAGCAAGTCGCTGCCGGTGCAGAAGAAAAGCGAAGCGTGGCAGAACTATCAGCAACTGCCCGAAGAGCAGAAGAAGGCGCTGGCCGCCGCCGCCAAAGCACAGAAGCCTCAATCCGCGGTGACGGCGCTGCCGGGCAGTACCAGCCTGGCCAAGGATGCTGCCAAGGCAGTCCACCACGGCGCCCGTACCCGGCCCGGGACCGCGCGCTCGACGCCGAATCCGCTGGCGACGTCCAAGTCGGCCGTGGCGGCATCGGCCCCGGTTGCCGCGCCCGCCCCGGCTCCGGCCGCCGCACCCGCGAGTGCGCCCGTGCCCGCCGTCACACCACACCCGTCGGCACCGCCCGCCAGTCCGGGCGGCGAAATGGGCAATCCGCCGCCGTCCACGGTGCTCGGCGGATAAGGCCAGCGGTACACCCTTTGGCATAATCGGGGCGCGCGCCGCCCTCCCCGTTGCCGGCGCATGACGCCGCCGCAGTCCGCCTGCGAGGCCCTGGATACCGATGGCCGCCACCTCTCCCGCTTCCCCTGCCGCCTCCGACGGTGCGATCGATACATCGACCGCCCCGCCCGTGCGCCGGCGCCTTGCCGCGATGCTCTATGAGGGCCTGCTGCTGTTCGGCGTGCTGTTCGGCGCCACGGCCCTCTTCCTGGTCCTGCGCGCGATCGTGCCGCCGCTGGCGCGCACGGGCGATGTGGGGCTGCAGGTCTGGGGCTTCCTCGCGCTCGGGCTGTATTTCGTCGGGTTCTGGCGCAAGCGCGGGCAGACGCTGGCGATGCAGACGTGGCGCATCCGCGTGGTGAGCGCGGACGGCGCGCCGATCTCGCTCGGGCAAGCCATTGCGCGCTACCTGCTGGCGTGGATCTGGGTGGCCGTGGCGGCGGGGGCCATCCATGTCAGCGGACTCTCGCGCTGGGCGGGGGCCGGCGTCGCGCTGGCCTGCGTGCTGGCGTGGGCCGCGCTGGCCTGGCTCGATCCGCGGCGCCAGTTCCTGCATGACCGGCTGGCCGGCACGCGGCTGATACGCGACTGAGCGCCGCCACCCGCCAGCGGATGCCGCCATGACCCGCGCCAACCTGCCTGCCGCTCCGGTGCCCTGGGCCTCGGTGACGGCCGCGAATGCGCGCCGGGCGGCCGTCGTCCTGCAAGGCGCGGCAACGCTGGGCGTCGCATACGCGGTGCACCGGTGGGCTGCCCTGGACTGGCGCTGGGCCGCCGCCGCCGCGCTGGGTGCGCTGACCGGCAGTTACCTGGTCTCGGTCGGCTGGGCCTTCGCCATCGCACTGACCGGCCTGGGCATGAGCGTGCCGGACGAGCCGGAGTGGCGCCGCATGACCGTGCCGCCAGCGCAGCGCCTCGGTATCGGCGGCGCGCTGTCGTGCTGGCTGCGCGAGTGCGTGTCGGTGGCCTGGATCTTCAATGTGCTGCAGCCGTTTCGCGCTCGGGCCGCCTTCGTGCCGGCCGCGCCGGGCCCGGCTCGCGTGCCGGTGCTGATGCTCCATGGCTACGGCTGCAACCGCGCGGTGTGGCTGCCGATGCAGCGCGCTCTGGCCGCGGCCGGCCATCCCGCCGAGGCGATCGACCTGATGCCGCTGCTGGGCGATATCGACCACTATGCCGGCGCCATCGCCGATGCGGTGACGCAGATGACGCATCGCTACGGCCGCGCGCCGGTGCTGCTCTGCCACAGCATGGGCGGGCTGGCGGCGCGGGCCTTCCTGCGGCAGACCCACGGGGTGCCGGCGGTGGCGCGGGTCATCACGCTGGGCACGCCGCATCGCGGCACAGCGATGGCGCGCGCGGGCCGGGGGCGCAATGTGAGGCAGATGGCCTGGGCCAATCCGTGGCTGCGCGAGCTGGCCGCCGCCGAGACACCGGCAACGCGCGAGCGCATCACCTCGATCTTCTCCTGGCACGACTCCATCGTCGGGCCGCCCGGCGCCGCGTGGCTGACGGGCGCGCGGCACGTGCCGCTCGCCGGCATCGGCCATGTGTCGCTGCTGTGCGACGCGCGGGTACGCGGTGCGGTGCTGGCGGAACTGACGCGCATCGATCCGCCCAGTCCGGCATCGCCGGCCTGAGACCCGTGCGGGGCGCGGTTCTCGAGCGGACCGCGCGGACACCGAACGCCGTGGCGTCATGTGACGGTCATGTTTCCGACACGGCTCGTTCACATAGTGGTGGCGAAATCCATACAACGCAGCCACTGTTGCCGACATGGTCTTGCCAACTCGCCCCGGTTTTCTTCGCCGCCTCGCGCAACGCTTTCGCGCCGCGCCCTCCATCGGTTCCGACTGGAACGCCGCTCCGCCCCTGATGCAGATGGCCGCCGGACTCGCCGCCGCCGGCGCGCTCGGCGCGCCTGCCGGACGGGGCGACGTGCGCGACCACGAAGCGCCGGCCGCAGTACCCACGCCCACGCCGGCCCCTGACCACCAGGCGCAGGCGGACACCGATCCGCCCGCCGAGAAAATCCACCGCTATCGCGCCATCTGGCTGTCGGACATCCACCTCGGCACGTCGGGCTGCCAGGCCGACTTCCTGCTGGATTTCCTCAAGCACAACGCGTCCGACACGCTGTACCTCGTCGGCGATATCGTCGACGGCTGGCAACTGCGCAAGGGCTGGTACTGGCCGCAAGCGCACAACGACGTGGTGCAGAAGGTGCTGCGCCGCGCGCGCAAAGGCACCCGCGTGGTGTTCATCCCCGGCAATCACGATGAGATGGCGCGCCAGTTCCACGGCCTGAACTTCGGCGACATCGAAGTGGTCGAGGACGCCGTCCACGTGACCGCCACCGGCAAGCGCCTGTGGGTGGTGCACGGCGACCTGTTCGACGGCGTGATGCAGCACGCGCGCTGGCTCGCCTACGTGGGCGACACGCTGTACACGCTGATTCTGGCGATGAACCGGCATTTCAACCGCATCCGCGTGCGGCTGGGATTCCCGTACTGGTCGCTGTCGCAATACCTGAAGCACCAGGTGAAGAACGCGGTCAACTACATCAACTCGTTCGAGCGCGTGATGACCGACGAGGCGCGCCGGCGCGGCTGCGACGGCGTGGTCTGCGGGCACATCCACAAGGCCGAGATCCGCGAGATCAACGGCCAGCTCTACTGCAACGACGGCGACTGGGTCGAAAGCCTCTCGGCGCTGGTCGAAACGATGGAAGGCGAGCTGCAGATCGTCTACTGGACACATCTGCTCGATGCGCCGAGCACCTCTCGCCGTGCGCGCCGCGCCGCGGCCGCCGCTGCCTGACCGGAAACCCCATGACCACAGTCGATCTCATGCAGACCACCCCCGCCCACGCTGCCCCCATGCCCCAAGGAGCGCCCGTGAAAGTCATGATCGTCACCGATGCCTGGGAACCGCAGGTCAACGGCGTCGTCCGCACCCTCACGTCGACGCGCCGCGAACTCGAGGCCATGGGGCACATCGTCGACATGATCACGCCGCTCGAATTCACGACGGTGCCGTGCCCGACGTATCCGGAAATCCGGCTGTCGATCCTGCCCGCCAAGCGGGTGCGCCGGCGCATCGAGGCGTTCGCGCCGCAGGCGCTGCATATCGCCACGGAGGGGCCGCTCGGCCTGGCCGCGCGCGCGTATGCGCTGCGCCACAAGCTGCCCTTCACGACGGCGTACCACACGCGCTTTCCGGAATACGTGCAGGCGCGCTTCGCTATTCCGCTGGCGTGGACGTACCGCTTCCTGCACTGGTTTCACGGCCCCGCGCAGGCGGTGATGGCGCCCACGCCCGTGGTGCTGCGCGACCTGGCGGCCTACGGCATCACCAACGGCGTGCTATGGACGCGCGGCGTGGACCTGGACGTCTTCACCATGCAGCGCCCGAACGCGCTCAACACGGCACACCCGATCTTCCTCTACGTGGGCCGCGTGGCGGTGGAAAAGAACGTCGAGGCCTTCCTCGAGCTGGACCTGCCCGGCTCCAAGTGGGTGGTGGGCGAAGGCCCGGCGCTGGCCGGCCTGAAGGCCAAGTACCCGAACGCCAACTACCTGGGCGTGCTCAGGCAGCCGGAACTGGCCAAGGTGTATGCCTCGGCCGATGTGTTCGTCTTCCCGAGCCGCACCGACACCTTCGGCCTGGTGCTGCTCGAAGCGCTGGCCAGCGGCCTGCCCGTCGCGGCGTATCCGGTGACCGGGCCGATCGACGTGCTGGGCGACGCGCCGGCCGGCGTGATGCGCGAAGACCTGCGCGAGGCCTGCCTGGAGGCGCTGCGCATCGACCGCGCCACGGCGCGCGCGCATGCCGAGCGCTTCTCGTGGCGCGCGGCGTCCGAGCAGTTCCTGGCCCACCTGCGCCCACTGCCCGCGGCGCAGGCCGCCGACGCCCAGGCGGCGCAGCCTTCCACCGCCAAGGGAGTCTGACGTTTGCTGTCCATGAAACCCACCACGCCGCCGGAACGCCCTGCTCCGCCGCCCGCAGCGGGCGCCTACTCGCCCGCCGACAATCCGCACAAAGGCAACCGGGGCCTCACGCGGGCATGGTTCGCGCTCAAGCATTCCATCAGCGGCATCCGCTTCGCCATCGACGAGGAGAGCGCGTTCCGCCAGGAGCTGACGCTGTGCGCCGTCCTGCTGCCGTGCGCCTTCATCATCCCGGCCACGGTGGTGGAGCGCATCCTGATGATCGGCACGCTGGTGCTGGTGCTGATCGTCGAGCTGCTCAATTCGAGCGTGGAGGCGGCGGTGGACCGCATCTCGCTGGAGCAGCACTGGCTGTCCAAGCGCGCCAAGGACTTCGGCAGCGCGGCGGTCATGCTGGCCCTGCTGCTGTGCGCGGGCACCTGGGTGGCGATCGCGTGGCCGTGGGTGGCATCGCTGCTGCGCTGAGTGCGCGCCGCGCGCGGGCCCCGCGGCCGGCGGGGATCGTTGCTCCAGCACCATCTCTTATAATCCGGGCAATAACATGCCACGGAGACAGGGCCCCGCGCCTTGGCAGTTCAATGGAAACCAAGCCGCACGCCACCGGACCCCGCCGCACCCGCGACCGCATCCTCGAAGTGTCGCTGCGCCTGTTCAACGAGCTCGGTGAGCCCAACGTCACGACCACGACGATCGCCGAAGAGCTGGAGATCAGCCCGGGCAACCTGTACTACCACTTCCGCAACAAGGACGACATCATCAACTCGATCTTCGTCCAGTTCGAGCAGGAGATCAGCCGCCGCCTGCGCCTGCCGGATGATCACAAGGCCACGCTGGACGAGACCTGGGGCTATCTGCAGTACATGTCGGAGTTCATCTGGAACTACCGCTTCCTGTACCGCGACATCAACGACCTGCTGGCGCGCAACCGCATGCTGGAGCTGAACTTCAAGCGCATCGTCGAGCAGAAGCGCCATTTCGCGATGGACATCTGCCATCAGTTCATCCAGGACGGCGAGATGGAGGCGACGCCCGCACAGGTGGACGCGATCTGCACCAATATGGTCGTGGTGGGCACCTATTGGCTGTCGTTCCAGTTCGTGCAGCATCCGCGCCAGTACAACGATCCGAAGGCGATCCGCGACCACCTGCACGGCGCGAGCTATCACATCCTGTCGATTCTCGCGCCCTACCTGCGCGGCAAGCCCCGGCGCGCCTTCGACCTGCTGGCGGTGAGCCGCAGCAGCGCCCCGATGGCCACCCACTCCGCTCCATGAAATCGATCTGCGTCTATTGCGGCTCCAGCCCGGGCGAGCGCCCGGAGTACAAGGCCGGCGCCATCGCACTGGGCAACGAGATGGTCGGGCGCGGGCTCACGCTGGTCTACGGCGGCGGCAACATCGGCTTGATGGGCATCGTGGCCGATGCCGTGCTGCAGGGTGGCAACCCGGTCATCGGCATCATCCCCAAGTCGCTGGTGCGCAAGGAGGTCGGCCACAAGGACGTGACCGAGCTGCACATCGTCGACAGCATGCATCAGCGCAAGCAGATGATGGCGGACCGCGCCGACGCCTTCATCGCCATGCCGGGCGGCATCGGCACCTACGAAGAGCTGTTCGAGACCTTCACCTGGCTGCAGCTCGGCTATCACAGCAAGCCGATCGGCCTGCTCAACGTGGCGGGCTTCTACGACAAGCTGCTCGCCTTCATCGACCACGCGGTGGACGAAGGCTTCCTCAAGCGCCACCATGCCGACCTGCTGCACGTCAGCGACGATCCCGCCGAGCTGATCGACCGGCTCGAGCGCGCGCCGCGCCATGCGGTCGACAAATGGACGGAACGGCGCGAGCGCACGTAAGCGCGAACGCATCCGGCGCCCTCCCCCGCAACAGCGCAGCGACCGGCGAGCCTCGCCGGACACCCGGACCGGATGACCGCCGGCGGCCGTGGTGGCGCGAGCGCCGATGAAACAACCCATGCGCGACGATCAACCCAGGAGATGGTGTGCCCATTCAGGAGACATTGCTCAAGATGTCGTTTTACGTGTCGCTGGTGCTGATCATGCCGGGACCGACCAACACGCTGCTGCTGTCCTCGGGCCTCAAGGTCGGGGTACGGCGGACGCGCCATCTCGTCATGGCCGAGGCGCTCGGCTACGTCATCGCGATCTCGCTCTGGGGGTTCTTCCTGTGCTCGCTGGCGGCCAGCCGGCCCTGGCTCCTGGATGCCATCAAGCTGCTGAGCTCGGTCTACATCCTCTACCTCGCGGTCAAGATGTGGACGCAAAGCCGGGCACTGCAGCATGTCGAGGCCGGCCCCGTGGGTTTCCGCGAGGTGTTCATCACCACGTTGATGAATCCGAAGGCGCTGCTGTTCGCGAGCACGCTGTTTCCGCTCGAAGCGTTCCGGTCCGCGACCTATTTTGCGTGGGCCATGGCCGCGTTCCTGATCGTGCTCGCGCCGATCGGTATCGGCTGGTCGTATCTCGGCGTTGTGCTGACGTCACGGCGTGCCTGGGCGCCCCATACGCCCAAGCTGCTGCGCGGCGCGGCACTGGTGCTGCTCATGTTCTCGGGCACGCTCATGTTTTCGATCCTGGGCCGCTGAGCGGCGCGGCCTGCCCAACCGGCAGGGCGCCTGAAAATACGCCTCGCCGCGCAAATCCCTAGAACGACGTGCCAGGCAGGCTCAGGAAGCCGAGCTCCTCGGGCGTCGACGCGCGTCCGAGCGCGGCATTGCGATGCGGGAAGCGCCCGAAGCGGGCGATGATGTCGCGGTGCCGGTGCGCCCACGTCAACGAATCGGCATCCGCTTCCTGATCGCGCAGGCGCGTGAACAGGCGGATCGACTCGTCCTGCGCGGCCAGCGCCTCGCTGTGCTCGAACGGCAGGTAGCAGAACATGCGATGGAAGCGGGTCGGCAGCTCGGCATCCCAGCCGGCGGCCACGACGATGCGCGCGGTGTGCAGCGCCGCCGCATCGCTGGCAAAGGCGCGCGGCGTGCCGCGGAACATGTTGCGCGGGAACTGGTCGAGCACCACGATGCGCGCGATGGCCTCCAGCGGCGTGTCCATCCAGGTGTCGGCAGCGCCGGCGCAGAGCGCTTCCCACAGCGGCAGGAAGCGCGCGCGGATGTCGGCGTCGAAGGCGTCCGACCGGTCGAACCACGTCGCGCACGGGGCGGCGATCGGCGCGGTGCCGAACCAGAAGGCGAGGACATCGTCCGCGGTGGGCAAGCCGATCATGGCGGGGCTCCGGCGTGGTCGTTGTGGGTCGTTATGAGTCGGGGCGGCGCGGTCAGCGCGGCACGTTGCGCATCCAGTCGGCGGTCTGCCAGAGGGCCTGCATCAGCCGCATCTGCAGGGCGTCGTCGAGGCCGAGGTCCTGCATCGCCAAGGCCATGCAGCGCATCCACTGGTCGCGCTCCCGGGTGCCGATCTCGAACGGCAGGTGGCGCGCGCGCAGGCGCGGGTGGCCGAAGCGCTCGATGTAGTGACTGGGGCCGCCCAGCCAGCCGCACAGGAACCAGAACAGCTTGTCGCGCGAGCCTTCCAGGCTGGGCGGATGCAGCGCGCGCAGCTCGGCGAACGCCGGCTCCAGGTCCATCAGGTCGTAGAAGCGGTCGGCGAGTTCGCGCACGCGCGCCTCGCCGCCGAGCAGGTCGAAGGCCAGGGTTTCCTGGCCGGAAGCAGCGTCAGTCATACAGCATCACATCGGTCGTGGGTTCAGGCATCGCGCAGCGTGGCCATGGCCGGGCGCCGCAGCACCTCGCGCAGGCCCAGCCAGCCGCCCGCGAAGGCGCACAGCATACCGGCCGCGATGCCCACCGGCAGGATCGCCGGGTTGAAACGATACGGGAAATCGAACACCTGCGCCGACAGCACCCAGCCGATGGCGATGGCGCCCAAGCTCGCCATCAGGCCGGCCAGTCCGCCGACGATCAGCACCTCGGCATATTGCGTCTGCCGCACCACGGCCGAGCCCGCGCCCAGCGCGCGCAGCACGCCGGCATCGCGCAGGCGCTCGTCGCGCGAGCCGGACAGCGCCGCGTACAGCACCAGCACGCCGGCCGCCAGCGTAAAGACGAAGAGGAACTCCACCGCCGCCGTCACCTGGTCCAGCACGTCCTGCACCTGCTGCAGGATCAGTTCGGTGTCGACCACGGTCAGGTTCGGGAACGCCTGCACCAGCCTGGCGGGCAGATCGGCGCGGCCCGCGGGAATGCGGAACGCCGTCACGTAGGTCTGCGGCATGTCGCGCAGCGCCACCGGCGGCAGGATCACGAAGAAATTCACGCGCATCGAGCTCCAGTCGAGCTTGCGCAGCGAGGTGATGGGCGCATCCACCGTCTGCCCGCCGACGTCGAAGCGCAGCACATCGCCCAGGCGCAGGTTGAGCGTCTTGGCGATCCCCTCCTCCACCGACGCCTCGGGCCGCTGGCCGCTGAACCACTGCCCGGCGACGATGCGATTCTCGGGCGGCTGGGCGGCGGCGTAGGACAGGTTGAACTCGCGCTCGACCAGGTTGCGCGCGCGCGACTCGGCATAGGAATCGCGGCCGATGGTCTGGCCGTTCACCTGTGTCAGGCGGCCGCGCACCATCGGATACAGCCTGGGCTGCACCACGCCCGCCTGCGCCAGCGCCTGCGACACCGGCGCCACCTGGTCGGGCTGGATGTTGATGATGAAGCGGTTGGGCGCATCGGCCGGCGTGGCGTTGTGCCACGAACGGATCAGGTCGTTGCGCGTCATGGCGAGCAGCAGCAGCGCCATCAGCCCGACCGCGAGCGACACCGTC
This sequence comes from Ralstonia pseudosolanacearum, assembly GCF_024925465.1. NCBI lineage: Bacteria > Pseudomonadati > Pseudomonadota > Betaproteobacteria > Burkholderiales > Burkholderiaceae > Ralstonia > Ralstonia pseudosolanacearum. The sequence goes on from NZ_CP103852.1 coordinate 2,603,025, forward strand.
TGCAGCACGCTCACGCCGCGGCGCCGCTCCAGCACGGCCAGCGCGAAGCGCCAGCCGACCGCCAGCGCACGCGCCCGGCCGAGCGATGCCGCCAGGGCCCGCAGGCCGCCCGCGGCCATCAACGCGAAGACCACGATGGCGGCGCCAAACCCGGCCGCGGTCAGCGCGCCCAGCTTGAGATCGCGCGCCGACACCACCAGCAGCGCAAAGAACGCCGCCGAGCCCAGCGCATAGCCGACCCAGGTGGCGATGGCGCGCTCGCCGGCATCGCGCCGCAGCACCCGCAGCGGCGCCACGCGCACCAGGCTCAGCAGCGGCGGCACGGCAAAGCCCACCAGCAGCACCAGCCCCGCCGCCACGCCGACCAGCGCCGGCCACGCCGACGCCGCCGGCAGCGACACCGTCACCAGGCTGCCCAGCGACGCCACCAGCAGCCAGTGCGCGCCGTAGCCCAGCGCCACGCCCACCGCCGAGCCGATCACGCCGACCGCCAGGAACTCCAGCGCGAAGAGGCCGAGAATCTGGCCCTGGCGCAGCCCCAGGCATTTGATGATGGCCACCGCATCGGTATGCCGCGCGGTGTAGCGCCGCGCCGCCATGGTGATCGCCACCGCCGCGATCATCGCCGCCAGCAGGGCGACGAGGGAGAGGAAGCGCTCGGCGCGGTCCAGCGTCTCGCGCATCTGGGGCTGGCCGTTCTGCAGCGACTCGATGCGCACGCCGCGCAGATGGCGCGCCTGCAGTTCATGCTCGGCCCAGGCGTGGAAGGCAGCGGTGGCGACGTCGGGGCCGGCCACCAGCAGACGGTAGGTCACGCGGCTGCCGAAGGTGACCAGGCCGGTGGATGGCAGGTCGGCCATGGGCAGCATCACGCGCGGCGCGAAGTTCATGAAACCGGCGCCGCGATCCAGCTCCTGGGTGATGATCTGCGTGATCTTGAAGGTGCGCGTGCCGAGCCGGATGGCCTCGCCCACGCGCACGCCCAGCGCCTCCAGCAAGGGGGGATCGACCCACACCGTGCCCGCCTCCGGAATCGTGTGGACGGGCGCCCCCGCGACTTCGCGCGCCGTGCTCACCTTGACGGTGCCGCGCAGCGGATAGCCGGCATCCACCGCCTTGACGGCCGCCAGCTGCGACGCGGGCTCGCCCGAGGCGCCGGCCGCCAGTGCGCTGGCCATGCTGGGGAAGGTGGCCGTATGCGAGACGCGCAGGCCGCTCGATGCGGCATGCGCTTCGATATCCGGCGGCAGCGGCAGATCGGAGACCACCACCACGTCGGCGCCGAGCAGCTGGCGGGCATCGTGCTCCAGCCCGGCGTGCATGCGATCGGCGAGGAAGCTGACCGAGGCCAGCGCGGCCACGGCCAGCACGAGCGCGATCAGCAGCAGGTTCAGCTCGCCCGCGCGCCAGTCGCGTCGCAGCATGCGCAGCGACTGGGCGGTGATGGAAAAACGGGACATGGACAGGACGGGTGGAAAGCGCGGGCCCCGCGCGACACCCGCCATGTTCGCACGAGTTACCGCACGGCCGCCCGGGGCTCGTCGGCGTGCCAGGGCAGCGCCTGTTCGGCGGTCGTCAGCACGACGTGCTGGGGGGCGCGGTAGCCGGCCAGGTGGTCCAGCCCGGCGCGGAAGGCGGGCGAGCCGATGCGCTCGGTCAGCTCGCGCACCCAGGGCGCCAGGGCGTCGTTGCGGCGCACCGCGAGGTAGTACGTCTCGCGCGTGAGCGGCACGAAGTGCAGGCCGTGCGCTTCGGCGCCCGGGCGCAGGCCGAAGCCGACATCGGCGCGGCCCGCCTGCACCGCCTCCGCGACCTTGTCGCTGGAGAATTCCTGCTCGTCGTAGCCGTGGATCTGGTCGGGGTACAGGCCCTCGGCGACCAACAGCTGGTCGAACAGCAGGCGCGTGCCGGAACTGCGCTGGCGGTTGATGAAGCGTGCGCGGGTGCGCACCAGGTCGGTCAGCGACTGCACGCGCCCGGCCCACTGCGCCGACATCATCAGCCCCTGCTCCCGGTCGGCCAGTGCGATCAGCCGCACCGCGGTGGGCCGCAGCCACTTGCGCAAGGTCTGGTGCGCGATCGAGCCGCTGCCCTGCTCCGGCGCCACGTAGAAGCCAGCCACCTCGCACTGCTTTTCCTGCAGGCAGATCAGGCCCTCGACGGCGCTGCAGAACACGGTGTCCAGGTTCGCGGCGTCGGCCTGGCCGGCAAAGACCTGCGCCAGCACTTCGACCGCCGGGTCATGGCTGCCGGAAAAGCGGATGCGCGCCTGCGGCTGCGCAGCGTCTTCCAGCTCCGACAGGAACTGCCCCGTTGCCTGCCGCAGCAGCGGATCGATCTGCTCGTGCAGCCGCATCTCCGCGCGCAGCATGCGCTCGCCGAACAGGGTGAGCGAGGCGCCGCGCCCGCGCTCCATGTCGAGCAGCGTCCGCCCGAGCATGTCTTCCCATCCGCGCATCACGCCCCAGGCATGGCGATAGGACAGGCCGACCTGCTTGGCCGCGCGGTGCAGCGAGCCGGTTTCGCGCACCGCGCGCAGCAGCAGGAACACCTTGGCGTTGGCCCTGGGATTGTCGTCCGGCCCGACCACCGGAAACACATCGAACTGGAATGTCATTATGTTATTGGATTCCTATTTACTTCCCCGAAAGGCGCGGGAACAATCCAACCGTCTCCGGTGGGCGTTCTGGCCGCCGCACGCCGCCATCATGCAGCATCCGACATAAAGCGTCCACGTTGCCCAACGCTCCCGCGCCATGTCCAAACTGTCCGTGATCTTCCGGTTTTCCGCGCGCTTCTGCCTGGCATTGGCCCTCGTCGGCGCCGGTGCCGCCTATGCAGGCGACCTCCGCATGGCCACGACCACCAGCACGGAAAACTCCGGCCTGCTCAAGGTGCTGCTGCCCAAGTTCGAGGCCGCCACCGGAGTACACGTGCAGGTGATCGCCGTGGGCACCGGCAAGGCGGTCAAGCTGGGCGAAGCCGGCGATGTCGACGTGGTGCTGGTGCACGCCCGGCAGCTGGAGGACGCCTTCGTCGCGTCCGGCGGCGGCATCGACCGGCGCGACGTGATGTACAACGACTTCATCCTGGTCGGCCCGAGCCCCGATCCGGCCCACGTGCGCGCAAGCAGCAATGTCATCCAGGGCATGGAAGCCATCGCCGCCGCCGGCGCGAAGTTCGTCTCGCGCGGCGACAACTCCGGCACCGATGTCATGGAGCAGCACTACTGGAAGACCGCCGGCATCGACCCCAAGGGTAAGCCCTGGTACGTGAGCGCGGGCCTGGGCATGGGCGAAGTCCTGAACATGGCTGCGCAGATGAACGCCTATACGTTGTCGGACCGCGCCACCTACGGCGCCTACCGCGCCCGCACCGGGCTCGACATCGTGCTGGCCGGCGACCCGCGCATGTTCAATCCCTACGGCATCATCGCCGTCAATCCGGCCAGGCACCCCGGCATCAACTACGCCGACGCGACCCGGCTGATCGAGTGGATCACCTCGAGCGCCGGCCAGCAGGCGATCGCCGCGTTCAAGGTGAACGGGGAGCAGGTGTTCTTTCCGAACTACGGGAAGGCGGTCGCCGCCGGCAAGTAGGCGTCAGGCGGGCCGTACCGGGGCGCCGCCGGCTCAGGCCGCCGTCTCCAGCTGCGGATGCTGCGGCAGCTCCGCCGCCACCTCGCCGATCATCCGGCGCAGCCACATCACATCCGGCGCGGCGTGGCTGCGCTCGTGCCAGAGCTGGTAGAAGCGCATCTTGGGAAAGGCCACCGGGGCCGGCAGGATGCGGACCGGTAGATACTGTGCGCAATGCGCCGCAAACTGCCGGCCGGTCGTGAAAACCAGATCCGTGCGCATCAGCACATAGGGCACCAGCCCGAAATACGGCAGCGACACCTGGATCTGCCGCTTCAGCCCCTGCTCCGCGAGTGCCTGGTCGATCATGCTGCGCTGCATGACGGCGTACGGCGCCGGGGCCAGGTGCGGCATCTCGATGTAGTGCTTGAGCGAGAGGCCCTTGCGCGCCAGCGGATGCTGGGCGCCCAGCATGCAGACGACCTCATCGTCGAACAGCGGCGAAATGTGCAGGTGCTCGGGCGGCGAGAGCCAGTTGCCGATCACCAGGTCCATGCCGCCCTGCTCCAGCGCGGCCAGGTAATCGACGCCCGCGTTGAGCGGATGCACGATCAGCCTGGCCTGCGGCGCGTACTTGCGCAGGCGCTCGATGATGTTGGGCAGGAAGAAGGCGTCGAGATAGTCCGGCGCGCCGAGGTGGAAGGTGCGCGTGGTGGTGGCGGGATCGAACGCCTGCGACGGCCGGGCGATGCGCTCCATCGCCTCCAGGCTCTGCTGCGCCAGCGCCAGCAGCTCGTGGCCGCGCTCGGTGGGCACCATACCGTTCTTGCCGCGCACGAGGATGGCGTCGCCGGTGATCTCCCGCAGCCGCTTGAGCGTGTTGCTGATGGCCGGCTGCGACTGCCCGAGCTTGACAGCCGTGCGCGTCACGCTCTGCTCGGTCAGCAGCGTGTACAGGACACGCAGGAGATAGGTATCGAGGTGGTCTTTGCCGTGCATCTGCATCGGGCGCGCGAGGGGCGGCCCGCCGCCGGAAACATCGCGGGGGAATCGACTCAGTGTAAGTCACCTGCCCCGTGCGCCGCCAGATCGCGGCCGGTGGGTAAACCCCCGATTCCGGCGTTCCGATGCGGGTTATCACCTGGGCCGAATATTGCAGGAAGGGGGTGGTGCTATGGTTCAGTTACCGACACGAGACAGGCGCAAGATCCCCATGGAGACTCAGTCCATCCGCTTTTTCCATCGCGGGCAGGTCCGCACCGTGACGCACGCGCCGATCACCCGGACGGTGCTGCAATACCTGCGTGAAGACGCCCACTGCACCGGCACCAAAGAAGGGTGCGCGGAGGGCGATTGCGGTGCATGCACGGTGGTGCTCGGCGAGCTGCAGCCCGATGGCAGCGTCGGGCTGAAGGCCGTCAACGCGTGCATCCAGTTCCTGCCCACGCTGGACGGCAAGGCCCTGTTCACCGTCGAGGACGTGCGCGGCCCGGATGGCACGCTGCACCCGGTGCAGCAGGCGCTGGTCGAGTGCCATGGCTCGCAGTGCGGCTTCTGCACGCCGGGCTTCGTGATGTCGCTGTACGCGCTGTACGAGAACACGGGGCATGCGCCGCCGCCCTCGCGCGAGGCGATCTGCGATGCGCTGACCGGCAACCTGTGCCGCTGCACCGGCTACCGCCCCATCGTCGACGCCGGGCAGCGCATGTACGCACTGCCCGCGCCCGCCGGCATCGACCGCACGCAGCTGGCCGAAACGCTGCGCGCCATCCAGCGCACCGAAACCTTCTGCTACGCGCCGGCCGGCGTCGAACACGCACCGCGCTTCTACGCGCCGCGCACCGTCGCCGCCTTCGCCTCGCTCAAGGCGGCCCACCCGGACATCCGCATCCTGGCCGGCAGCACCGACGTCGGCCTGTGGGTCACCAAGCAGTTCCGCGAGCTGGGCGACCTCCTGTACGTGGGCCAGGTGGCCGACCTGTACGCACTGGACAAGCGCGACGGCTGGCTCGAGATCGGCGCCGCCGCGACGCTGGAGCAAGCGTATGCCTTCCTCGCCGAGGACTACCCCGAACTCACCGAAATGTGGCGCCGCTTCGCCTCGGTGCCGATCCGCAATGCCGGCACGCTGGGCGGCAACATCGCCAACGGCTCGCCGATCGGCGACTCGGCCCCGGCGCTGATCGCGCTGGGCGCGCGCGTCATGCTGCAGCGCGGTGACGCACGCCGCGAGCTGCCGCTGGAAGACCTCTACCTGGCCTACATGAAGAACGCGATGGCGCCGGGCGAGTTCGTCGCCGGCCTGCGCGTGCCGGCGCGCGCGGGCCGCGATGCGCTGCGCTTTCGCACGTACAAGCTGTCCAAGCGCTTCGACGAAGACATCTCCGCCGTGTGCGCGGCGCTGGCCATCGAGCTGGACGGCGGCATCGTGCGCAGCGCCCGCATCGCCTACGGCGGCATGGCCGCCACCTCCAAGCGCGCCCTCGAAACCGAAGCCGCCATCACCGGCAAGCCGTGGGATGAGGCGACCGCGCGGGCTGCCATGGCCACCATGTCGCGCGACTACGCCCCGCTCACCGACATGCGCGCCAGCGAGCACTACCGCCGCACCGCGGCCGCCAACACGGTGTACCGCTTCTGGCTCGAAACCCGACCCGATGCCCCGCTGCGGGCGGCACAGATCAACGTGCGCGCGGTCGAACCGGATATCCCTGCCGTGGCCTGAGCGCAAGCGCGAACGAGACCTCGCATGAACAAGCAAACCGAATCCTTCCTGCTGGCGGAAGCCGACATCGCGGCCGATGCGCAGGCCCGGCGCGGCGCGGTGGTCGGCGTCTCGCGGCCGCACGAGTCGGCGCACCTGCACGTGGCCGGCACCGCCACCTACACCGACGACATTCCCGAACTGGCGGGCACGCTGCATGCCGCGCTCGGCATGAGCACGCAGCCGCACGCGCGCATCGTCACGATGGACCTGGCGCGCGTGAAGCAGGCGCCGGGCGTGATCGCCGTGTTCACCGCAACCGACATCCCGGGCACCAACGATTGCGGCCCGATCCTGCACGACGATCCGATCCTGGCCGCCGGCACGGTGCACTACATCGGCCAGCCGGTCTTCCTGGTGGTGGCCACGTCGCACGACGCGGCGCGGCGCGCGGCCCGCCTGGGCGCCATCGAATACGAAGCCCTGCCCCCGCTGCTGACGCCGGAAGACGCGCGCGCCGCCGGCCGCGCCGTGCTGCCGCCGATGCACCTCAAGCGCGGCGAGCCCGACGCGCGCATCGCCGCCGCGCCGCACGCGCAGGCCGGCCGCCTGTCGCTGGGCGGGCAGGAGCAGTTCTACCTGGAGGGCCAGATCTCGTATGCCGTACCGAAGGAAGACAACGGCATGCACGTGTGGTGCTCGACGCAGCATCCGACCGAGATGCAGCACGCCGTGTCGCACATGCTGGGCTGGCATGCCAACCAGGTGCTGGTGGAATGCCGGCGCATGGGCGGCGGCTTCGGCGGCAAGGAATCGCAGTCGGCGCTGTTCGCCTGCTGCGCCGCGCTGGCCGCGTGGAAGCTGGCCTGCCCGGTGAAGCTGCGCCCCGACCGCGACGACGACATGATGATCACCGGCAAGCGGCACGACTTCCGCTTCGCGTACGAAGCCGGCTACGACGACGACGGCCGCATCCTCGGCGTGAAGGTCGACATGACCGCGCGCGCGGGCTTCTCGGCTGACCTGTCCGGCCCGGTGATGACGCGCGCCATCTGCCACTTCGACAACGCCTACTGGCTGCCCGAGGTGCAGATCGACGGCTTCTGCGCGCGCACCAACACGCAGTCGAACACGGCCTTCCGCGGCTTCGGCGGGCCGCAGGGCGCGTTTGCCATCGAGACCATCCTGGACAATATCGCGCGCGCGCTCGGACGCGACCCGCTGGATGTGCGCCGCGCCAACCTGTACGGCAAGGACAAGAACAACATCACGCCGTACGGCCAGACCGTGGAAGACAACGTCATCCACGAACTGCTCGACGAACTGGAAGCCTCGTCCGACTACCGTGCCCGCCGCGAGACCGTGGGCGCCTTCAACGCGACCAGCCCGGTGCTCAAGCGCGGCCTGGCGCTGACGCCGGTGAAGTTCGGCATCTCGTTCAACGTGCGGCACCTCAACCAGGCCGGCGCGCTGGTGCACGTGTACAACGACGGCTCCATCCTGGTGAACCACGGCGGCACCGAGATGGGCCAGGGCCTGAACACCAAGGTCGCGCAGGTGGTGGCGCATGAGCTGGGCGTCGCCTTCGGCCGCGTGCGCGTGACGGCCACCGACACCAGCAAGGTCGCCAACACGTCCGCCACCGCGGCCTCCACCGGCAGCGACCTGAACGGCAAGGCCGCGCAGGATGCCGCGCGCCAGATCCGCGAGCGCCTGACCGCCTTCGCCGCGCAGCACTACGACGTGCCCATCGAGACCGTCGCCTTCGCCGACGACCACGCCGAAATCGGCGCCCAACCGGGTCAACGCAGCGTACCGTTCGACGCGCTGGTGCGCCTGGCCTACATGGCGCGCGTGCAGCTGTGGTCCGACGGCTTCTACGCCACGCCCAAGCTGCACTGGGATCAGGCCCGGCTGCATGGCCGCCCGTTCTACTACTTCGCCTACGGCGCGGCGGTCTCGGAAGTGGTGGTCGACACACTGACCGGCGAATGGCGCCTGCTGCGCGCCGACGTGCTGCACGATGCCGGCCGCTCGATCAACCCGGCCATCGACATCGGCCAAGTGGAAGGCGCGTTCATCCAGGGCATGGGCTGGCTGACCACCGAGGAGCTGTGGTGGGACCCGTCGGGCCGGCTGATGACGCATGCGCCGTCCACCTACAAGATCCCGACCGTCAACGACTGCCCGCCGGACTTCCGCGTGCGCCTGTTCGACAACGCCAACGCCGAAGACAGCATCCACCGCTCCAAGGCGCTGGGCGAACCGCCGCTGCTGCTGCCGTTCTCGGTGTTCTTCGCGATCCGCGATGCGGTGGCGGCGGTCGGCGACGGCCGCACCAATCCGCCGCTGAACGCGCCGGCCACCTGCGAGGCCATCCTCCAGGCCGTGGATGCCCTGCGCAGCGCACCGCTGTCCGCCTGAGTCCGGAGGAAGACCGCCATGGACCACACGCAACTGCGCCCCTTCCGCTTCGCCGATGCGCTGGCCGCCGTGCAGGCCGGGCAGCCTTGCGTGCTGGTCACGGTGGTCGATGTGCAGGGCTCCGCGCCGCGCGAGCCGGGCACGCTGATGCTGGTGTGCGCCGACGGCTTCTTCGGCACCATCGGCGGCGGCCATCTGGAGTGGCGCGCGATGGCGGTCGCGCAGGCCATGATGGACACCCCGGAGGCCAACGGCAACGCGCGCCGGCAATGCCTGCGCGCACCGCTCGGGCCGGCGCTCGGCCAATGCTGCGGCGGCGTGGTGCGGCTGTCGCTGGAGCGGCTGGACACGCGCGACGCCGCGTGGCTCGCCGTGGCCGACCAGGCCATGCGCCAGCGCCGCAGCGTGCGCCGCTTCGTGCCGGCCGATGCGGCGCTGCCGGTCGACGCGGCCATCGGCGACACAGCGGCGGCCGGCGTGGTGATCGACGCCAACGGCTTCACGCAAACCCTGCTGCCGCCCGACATGTCGATCGTGCTGTGCGGCGCCGGCCATGTCGGCCATGCCATCGTGCGGGCACTGGCCCACCTGCCGTGCCGCGTGACCTGGGTGGACGAACGCGACGCGATGTTCCCGGCCGAGGCGCCGCCCAACGTCGCCATCGAAGCGACCGACACGCCGGAAGCCGTGATCGACGCCGCGCCGGCCGGCAGCTACTTCCTGGTGATGACGCACAACCACGCGCTGGACCTCGCGCTGTGCGAGCGCATCATGCGGCGCACCGACTTCGCCTACTTCGGCCTGATCGGCTCCAAGACCAAACGCGCGCGTTTCGAGCACCGCATGGTCGCGCACGGGGTAGACCCGGCGCGGCTGCCGGAGATGGTCTGCCCGATCGGCGTGGCCGGCATCGCGGACAAGGCGCCGGATATCATTGCCGTCTCCGTCGTCGCGCAGTTGCTGCAGGTCCGCGAGCTGCGCCAGCGCGCGCTGGCCAGCGCGAGCAGCGGCGCGGCGGTTCCCTATCGCGTCCCCACCTCCGCTTAAGCCCATGCCGATCTCGCCCGCCCTCGCCGAACGCATCGCCACCAGCCCGAAAGCCGAGCTGCACATCCACATCGAAGGCTCGCTCGAACCGGAACTGATGTTCGCGCTGGCCGAGCGCAATGGCGTCAAGCTGCCCTACGCCTCGGTCGACGAAGTGCGCGCCGCTTACGCCTTCAACGACCTGCAATCGTTCCTCGACCTGTACTACGCCGGCGCCAGCGTGCTGCTGACCGAGCAGGACTTCTACGACATGACCGCCGCCTATGTGGCGCGCGCCGTGGCCGACAACGTGCGCCACGCCGAGATCTTCTTCGACCCGCAAACGCACACCGCGCGCGACGTGCCGATGCACGTGGTGATCGGCGGCATCGTCCGCGCGCTGGACGACGCCGAGCGCGCGCACGGCTTCTCCAGCCGCCTGATCCTCTGCTTCCTGCGCCACCTGAGCGAGGCCGACGCCTTCGACACGCTGGAGGCGGCCCTGCCCTACATCCAGGACCCGGCCAACCGCATCATCGGCGTGGGGCTGGATTCGTCGGAGCGCGGCAATCCGCCCGAGAAGTTCGCGCGCGTGTTCGCCCGCTGCAAGGCACTGGGCCTGCGCCTCGTGGCCCACGCCGGCGAGGAAGGCCCGGCGCAGTACGTGACCGACGCGCTCGACATCCTCCAGGTGGAGCGCATCGACCACGGCGTGCGCGCCATCGACGATGCCGCCCTGGTCAAGCGCCTGGCCGACAGCCGCATCGCCCTGACGGTGTGCCCGCTGTCGAACGAAAAGCTCAAGGTCTACCCCGACCTGCGCGACCACTCGCTCAAGCAGCTGCTGGACGCCGGCTGCGCGGTCACGCTGCATTCGGACGACCCCGCCTACTTCGGCGGCTACATGAACACCAACTGGCTCGCCACCTTCAACGCCCTCGGCCTGTCCGCCGCCGATGCGCACACGCTCGCGCGCAACAGCTTCGAGGCGTCGTTCCTGCCCGAGCAGGACAAAGCCCTGTGGCTGAACGCCGTCGATATCCACTGGCGAGCCCACACCTGAACCGCAAGAGACGAGAGACGACCAATGACCACCTCGCCGCCCGCGCCCGACGCCACCGTCCACGCCTACCGCGGCCGCGTGCTGCATTTCCTGCACGACCCGCAGTATCGCGAGCACGATGCCTATCAGTACTGGGAAGACGGGCTGCTGGTCATCGCCGCCGGCAAGGTCGTGCGGGCCGGCGACCACGCCGCGCTCAAGGGCACCCTGCCCGCCGGCACGCAGGTGCATGACTACAGCGGCAAGCTGATCGTCCCCGGCTTCATCGACACGCACATCCACTTCCCGCAGACGGACATCATCGCCTCGCCGTCGCCGGGCCTGCTGCACTGGCTGGAGACCTACACCTTCCCCGAGGAGCGCCGCTTCGAAAGCCCGCAGTATGCGGCGGGCGTGGCATCGTTCTTCCTCGATGAGCTGCTGCGCAACGGCACCACCAGCGCGATGGTCTGGGGCACCGTGCATCGCGGCTCGGCCGAGACGCTGTTCGAGCAGGCCCGGGCGCGCGGCATGCGCCTGATCGCCGGCAAGGTGATGATGGACCGCAACTGCCCCGACTACCTGCGCGACACGGCCGAGCGCGGCGCGCGCGATTCGGCCGACCTGATCGCGCGCTGGCACGGCAAGGACCGGCTCGCCTACGCCATCACGCCGCGCTTCGCGCCGACCTCCAGCGACGCGCAGCTGGCGGCCTGCGGTGAGCTGGCCCGGCAGCATCCGGACGTCTTCATCCAGACCCACGTCGCCGAGAACCCCGACGAAGTGAAATGGGTGGCCGAGCTGTTCCCCAACGCCCGCAGCTACCTCGACGTCTACGACCGCCACGGCCTGCTGCGCCGCGGCGCCGTCTATGGCCATGCCATCTGGCTGGACGACGGCGACCGCCGGCGCATGGCCGAGTCCGGCGCGGCCGTGGCGCACTGCCCCACCTCCAACCTGTTCCTCGGCAGCGGCCTGTACGACTTCCACGCCAGCGACGCGCACCGCCTGGCGCTGACGCTCGCCACCGACGTGGGCGGCGGCAGTTCGTTCTCGATGCTGCGCACCATGGGCGCCGCGCACGAAGTCGCGCGCATGGGCGGCTACCACCTGAGCGCGCTGCGCCTGTTCTACCTGGCCACGCGCGGCGCCGCCGAGGCGCTGGGCTGGCAGGACCGCATCGGCAGCTTCGTGCCGGGCGCGGAAGCCGACTTCATCGTGCTCGACCCGGCCGCCACGCCGCTGCTGGCGCGCCGCAATGCCCGCGCCGAAACGCTGGAGGCCTTGCTGTTCTCGCTGGCGCTGCTGGGCGAAGACCGTGCCGTGGCCGCCACTTACATCCAGGGCGAACCCGCCAAATTCGCGGTTGGCGTATCGGCCTGATCCTCTTATAATGCCGGCTTCCATTGGGGAGTAGCCGCCTGGAGCCAATGCTCCGGGGGCCACGTCAACAGACTTGACCGTCGTCGCAATGGCAGACGGTTATGGCGTGGTCAGCAACATCCCGGGTGCCCCGCACCCGGTGACGTGCCTGGCGAGACCGATGACACGCCTTTCCGGACAGGGCCGGGAAAGGTGCGTCATTGGTTCGTACACGGCCCGGACACCCACTACAACATGGAAGCCTTCCTCGTCTCCACCGGCATCGTCGCGCTCGCGGAAATCGGCGACAAGACGCAACTGCTGTCGATCCTGCTGGCCGCGCGCTTTCGCAAGCCGGTGCCGATCATCCTCGGCATCTTCATCTCCACCCTCGTCAACCATGCCTGCGCCGGCGTCGTGGGCGGCTGGATCACGCAGGTGCTCGGCGAAGACATCCTGCGCTGGATCCTGGGCGCGGGCTTCATCGCCATGGCGGTGTGGATGCTGATCCCCGACAAGCTCGACGACGAGGAAGCCCCGAGCGGCACGCAGCGCGGCCTCGGCATCCTGGGCACCACCCTCGTCGCGTTCTTCTTCGCCGAGATGGGCGACAAGACGCAGATCGCCACCGTGGCACTCGCCGCGCGCTTCCACGACGTCGTCGCGGTGGTCGCGGGCACGACCATCGGGATGCTGCTGGCCAACGTGCCGGCGGTGCTGCTGGGCGACAAGTTCGCCACGCGCATGCCGATCAAGCTGGTGCACCGGATCGCCGCGCTGATCTTCCTGGCGCTGGGCGTGATGGCGCTGCTGGGCGTGGGCAAGTAAGGACGGTCGGCGGCCGCCCCGCAGACGGACCCATATCGTGGAACGCCCGCCGATGCGGCGACACCGGAACAGCCGGCGCTGCACGACGGGCACGGACGCGCGCCACCGCCGGCGGGTGCTTCGCTTGCAGCCTCAGCATTTCCGGCCGCGGCCGGACAGCTTCTCGCGCGGCCGGTAACCTCCGCGCGCTGCCCACCGCAGCCGCTACGCTTGCCCGCGCCGCATGTCGGCCCGCACGGTCCTTCGACGGCAACCTGCCGGGGGCCGTCGACACGGGGCGCCCGAAGCGGCGGCGACCCGGTGCCTTGCGCACCGCACGCTTACCGTTCCGACGCCCATGCAGATACGCAATGTCCCTCGCTCCTACGACACGCTCATCCATCCCAGCGACACCCTGGACACGCCGCCCCCGGTCAGCGCACCCTTGAGGCGGGCGCGCTCGTCCGGCGATCTCCAGGCCATGGGTCTGCGCACGCGTGGCACGCCTTCTTCGACCCCGCCGGCATTGCCCGCCATCGGCATCGCCGCAAGCCACGCAGCGCAGAAGACACAGCTGAGCGCGGCCGCGCTGGAGACGGAGCTCCACTTCGCCGGCACCACGGGCGACAGCCTCTCGCTGCGGCTGACGGCCCGACTGATGGTCGTGGCCGTCCAGATCGCGGAGCATTGCGCCGTCGCGCCACCGGCCGGGAAGCCGCAGGCGCCGATGCCCGAGGCCTGGCGGTGCCTGGAAGCGCTGGCATCGCTGCGCCGCAAGCTCAATCCCGCGCAGCTCGATCTGGCCCGCCAGATCCTCTTCCACGCGGTCGAGGCGTCAAACCACGCGCCGCTCGACAAGAACCTGCTCCAGAACACCCTCGATGCAACCACGCAGGCCGACGGCCCCGGACTGGGCGAATACGCCGCCCAGCGCGCACGCGATGGCCTTTGCCTCGACCAACTGCCGCTGAAGGCCGACGACGGGGCCGAGCTCCCTACCCGGACCTTCAACAGCATCCTGCCTAGCCTCGCGGCCAGCACGTACGATTACAACCCGCTGGGACGCACGCTGCTGTGGGAAGGCGCGTGCCGGCTGTTTGCCGGACCCAGCGCGGAACAACGGCGCGAGAAACTCCAGGCCGCCGTGTTTTCCCTGCCGAACGCTCCCGCGCCGGGCGAGCAGCCGCTCAAACACATGATCGAGTTCGTCATGGCCATCGACGGCATGGGGCTCGACGAGGCCGAGCCGGCCAGCGAGCCCCGCGCCGCATAAACGCGGGTGATGGGCGAGGCGGAGAGGATGGCGCGTCCGCGATGATTACCACGCTGCCGCACCAACGGCAGCCGGGTCTGGCGACCTGGATCACCCACAACGCGCTGCCGCTTAGTACTACAGCCGTAGATTAATCTGGCGGGACGCAACCACGGGCGCGGTAGTGGCACTGCCGCGCGCGCCACTGGTGCGCACGTCGCCATCGGGACCATGCCAGCACCTGATCGATCGACTGTCGTGCGCGCCAAGCCAGTGCGCACAGCAGACGCCGAATCTCCTGCAGGCTCAATGCGATCAGGCCCGCCGGCGTTTTTTTTGCTCCGCACGCAGCACCGCCAGAGCCGCGTGAGCGAGCAGCGCCAACGTGATGTGACGGTACCAGCCTGGCCAACGCCTGACCTCGTACTGATCCAGACCGCAATCGCCTTTGGCTGCCTCGAAGCCGCATTCGATCTCCCAGCGTCGGCCCGCCACCTGGGCTAGCATCTGCCGTGTCGCGTGGCGGCGCGGGGCATACACCACGTAGTAGGCCAGCTCCCGCTTCTCGTCCAAGCTGCGCCGCACCAGCAGGTAGTGCCCGAAGCGACGCCCCTCGGCCGTCACCTGCAACCGCCACAGCGGCGCCAGCGCCCAGTCGTACAGCCGCTCCCCCTTGGTGCCAGCACCCGCCGAGTACTTGCGCCAGCTCTGTACCGGCAAGCCTTGTGCGATCTCATCAGCACGCTTGTACTGCGGCCCCTGCCACCACAGCGACTCGTCCTTGGCAATCGCCATCACAAACGCTTGGCCTCGTGACTCCAGCCACATCCGCAAGCGCCGATCCCCGCCGTACACCTCGTCGCCCGTGACCCAGCCACACCGCACCCCAGCGTCCAGCGTCCGTTCCAGCATTCGCCTGGCCAGCTCCGGCTTGGTGGCGAACTGCGCTGCCTCGGGCACGCCGGCCGCCGCGCACCGCTCGCGGTCATCGCTCCAGACCTTGGGCATGTACAGTTCTCGATCGACGAAGGCGCTCCCACCGCGCCCGGCGTAGCACAAGAACACACCGATCTGGCTGTTCTCGATGCGGCCCGCCGTACCGCTGTACTGCCGTTGCACGCCGACCGAGTGCTGCCCCTTCTTGATGAACCCAGTCTCGTCAACAATCAGTACACCATCGTCCGCCCCGAGCTTCTCGATCACGTACTCCCGCAGCACGTCTCGCGCTGCATCCGCGTCCCACTGCGCGCGCTCCAACAGATGCTGCACACCGTCCGGGCTCGCTTCGCCGATCCATTCGGCCAATTGCCAGCTATTCTTGCGCTCCACCGGACTGAGCAGCCCACGCAGGTAGGCCAAGGCCCGTTGCCGCGGCTCCGGTCGCTTGAACAGCTTCCCCAGCCGTTCGTGCAACCCTTCCAGCTCTCGCTCCCAGCCCCTCACCGTTCCTTGCATCGGCCCATGATCGTCTCGTCAGACATGGCCAACATCATAGGCGAGAAGTACGGCTGTAGTATTAGAACCTGTTCACGATCTCCTGAGCAACAGGGCCAGGAAGGCTAGATGAACGAATTGCAGGCTGGTGTTGAGTTTGCGTTCGCAGTTCTTCCATAGCCTGCGGTTCTTCTCCAGCCACGCAAAGCTGCGCTCCACAACCCAGCGTTGGGGTATCACCTTGAAGGTGTGCAGTTCGCTACGTTTGGCAATCTGCACCGTCACCTCTTCGCTCAAGGCGTCGCGCACGCCCTGCGCAAAAGGCTCGCCCACATAACCATTGTCGGCCAGCAAACTTTGCACTCGGCTCAAGCCGGGCTTGCAGCGCTTGAGCGCCTGTAGCGCCCCCTTGCGATCTGTCACCTCGGCGGTCGTCACCGCCACGGCATGCGGCAGACCCTGCGTGTCCACTGCGATATGGCGTTTGATGCCCGAAACCTTCTTGCCCGCGTCATAGCCCTTGTGCGCCGCCGTGTCCGTGTTCTTCACGCTCTGCGCGTCCACGATCAAGAACGTCGTGCAGGCGTTGCGCCCCTGTCTGGCGCGGGCCGCGCCAACCTGATTTTTTGAGCGCCCGCTCCAGCAGGCTCACGCCTTGCTCGTCGGGCTCGCTCCATTTGGCGAAGTACGAATGCACTGTGCGCCATTTGGGGAAGTCGCTGGGCAACGCACGCCATTGGCAGCCTGTGCGCAGCAGGTACAGCACTGCGCACCACACCTCGTACAGGTCCACCGTTCTCGGCTTGGTTCTCTTGCGGGCCTGTTCCAGCAGCGGGCGAATCGGCTCGAACCGCTCCCGGCTCATGTCACTTGGGTAGGTCTTCTTGCGCATCCTCGGATTCTCCTGGTTTTACGCAAGATCGTGAACAGGTTCTTAGACGAGACGCTCCCTGCGCCGTATCCATCCCCGCCAAGGGGCCGCCCCCGTTCCCTGTGTCGATGGTGCTGGAGGCGCGTCAGGTCAACCCTGAAACATGGGAAGGGCTTGCCGCCGCAGAGCGGGCTGGCGAAAGCCAATCACCAGATCGACAGATCCCCGATGTGACGGGCGGGGATGCCACGCACCGGGTGCCATGGCACTCACCCAAAGGCGGGCTCGTCCGGCATAGGGCATTTGATTTGCCATCACCCTCCGCACCCCGGCCGCTCCTGCCCGCCATGGTCGTCCGCCCGCACTTGCAGTGGTTCCGAGTGCGGCTCGGGTGGCGCGGTTGCGTTCTGCCGCCGCTTCTGCCGCGTCTGTTCGTGCTCTTCTGATCTCACTGGTGGTCGTGGTCGTATATGCGCATTGGCTGCCGCTTACCGTCAACCGGAGCACCGCGCCGTTCTCTCTCCCGCATCGGCATGGCCCGGGTGTTCCAAAACAGTGCGGCGGCGCACCAACCCCAAGCTGCTGACGCCGCCCTCCGGCAGCGCGTGCTTCACGCAAGGGCATGGCGCAAGCGGCCAGCCCCACGCCACAGCGCCAAGACGCTGTTTTTGTTGCTTGGCACAAAACTCGCATATGCCTTGGGCGACCGGTCAGACCACGACCGTGTCTTTTCCGCTTTCAGGCCCATGCTCAGCATTCCATCCTCCGTCGCGCAAGCGCTCCAGCAACGCATCATGAGCGGCGATTACGCCAGTGGCACCCGGCTGCCGCCGCAGCGCGAACTGGCGGCAAGCCTGGGGGTGAGCCGCGCCTCGCTGCGCGAAGCCCTGACCGTGCTGGAAACGCTTGGCCTCGTAGACATCCTGCCGAGCAAGGGTGTGGTGGTGCGCGGCTCGCATGCGGATGCCGAGCGCATGCACCGCCCATTCGCCACACCGGCGCTCGGCACGCTGTCGCCGCGTCAGCTGATTGAGTTGCGCCTGGTGCTGGAGCCCGGCTGGACAGCGCTGGCCGCGACCCGCATGCATGCCGCCGCCCTGCGTCAATTGCAGTGGCTGCAGGAGCAGCTTGCCCATGCGCTGGAGCGCAACGACCTGCTCAGCGCGGCCGAGGCCGACTTGCAGTTCCACCTGCTGCTGGCCGAGTTGTCAGGCAACCCGGGCCTGGTGGCGATGGCGGGCCAACTGGAGCACGCCATTGGCCACAGCCTGCGCCTGCCCTTTGCCAAGAACGGCGCAGACGACCAGCCCGCGCGCGAGCACGACGCCATCGTGCAGGCCATTGGCGCGGGTGATGCCACCGCCAGCGCAGAAGCCATGCGCGCCCATTTGATGTCGGCCGCGCGCCGCAGCGGTATTGACCTGGCCACGCCGGTCCCCGCGCCAGACCGCACGCACAACGATTCTGTTTCCTTTCGCCTCGACCCGACTTCTGAAGGAGCTCTTGAATGACCCGCTTGCTTACCCGCCGCACATTCATCCACGCCGTGATGGCGGCCAGCGCCGTGGCCGCCTTGTTGCCGGGCCGTCCGGCCCATGCCGATACGCTGGCCAACATCCAGAAAGCGGGCGTGATCCGCGTGGCCATTCCGAATGACTTCCCGCCGTTCGGCTCGCTGGGCGCAGACCTGAAACTGCAAGGCTATGACATCGACATGGCCAACCTGCTCGCCAAGGAACTAGGCGTCAAGGCGGAACTCGTGCCCGTCACGAGCACCAACCGCATTCCGTTCCTGACCACCGGCAAGGTCGACGTGGTGATCTCCAGCCTGGGCAAGAACGCAGAGCGCGCCAAGGTGATCGACTTCACGCAGGCGTACGCACCGTTCCCCAAGAGCGTCTACGGTCCCAAGGATGTCTCGATCAAGACGCCGGCGGATCTGGCCGGCAAGACGGTTGGCGTGACGCGCGGCTCCACTGAAGATCTGGCGCTGACCGCCGTTGCCCCGGCCTCGGCCACCATCAAGCGCTACGAAGACAACAACGCCACCGCACAGAGTTACCTGATCGGTCAGGTGCAACTGGTGACGCTGGGCAACATCGTGGCCAATGCGGTGAACGAGCGCACGCGCCTGCGCCAGTTGGACGTGAAGTTCCCGGTGGAAGACACCCCCTGCTATGTGGGCGTGGCCAAGGGCGAACCCGCACTGCTGGAGAAGGTGAACGCCGCCATCACCAAGCTCAAGTCGGATGGGCGCCTGAACGATCTGTCGCAGCACTGGATCAAGATGCCGCTGCCCGCAAAACTGTAAGCAACGCCTTCGTAACGCAGGCCTGCCGCACGCGCGGTCGTGCGGCATCCGGGACACCTCAATGGCATATCAATTCGACTTTGGCGCCGTCTTCAGTTACAGCGGCCAGTTGGCGCAGGGCGCCGGCTTTACGCTCGCGCTCACGGCGGCGGGCGCTGTGCTCGGCGGCGCCATCGGCGTGGCTGGGGGCGTGTGCCGCGCCTGGCGCATCGCGCCCTTGAACGGGCTGTTCAAGGTGTATGTGGAGGCCATCCGCAACACGCCCTTCCTGATTCAGCTGCTGTTCGTGTTCTTCGGCTTGCCCTCGCTGGGCCTGCAGATCAACGAATGGCAAGCCGCCTTGCTCACGGCGGTGGTCAACCTGGGGGCCTACATCACCGAGATCGTGCGCGCGGGCATCCAGGAAACACCGCGTGGCCAGTTGGAAGCGGCCAGCGCGCTGGCCATGAGCCGCTGGGCGTGCTTTCGGCATGTGGTGCTGCGGCCGGCGCTGCAGAAGGTCTGGCCGGCACTGAGCAGCCAGATCGTGATCGTGATGCTGGGCACCTCGGTGGTCTCGCAGATCGCCGCGCAGGACCTGACCTTTGCCGCCAACTTCATCCAGTCGCGCAACTTCCGCGCCTTTGAAACCTATCTGGTGGTCACGGTGCTGTACTTCGCGCTGGCCCTGTTGCTGCGTCAGTTACTGGCCTGGATCGCCCAGCGCTTTGTCGTGGTTCGCCGCACACCGGCTGCACCTGCCTCAGCGGCCGCACCTGCGGCAGCACGCACCGCCACAACCACCACCTCCGCCCGGAACGCCGCATGATTGCCGAGATCCCTTTACTGCCCATCCTCCTCAAACTGAGTGAGGGGCTGCTTGCCACGCTGCTGCTGTCGTTGATGGCCTTCGCGCTGGGTGGCACGGCGGGCCTCGTCGTGCTGTTTGCCCGCGTCGGGCGTAACGCAGGCCTGCAGCGCGTGAGTCAGGTCTACATCCAGATCTTCCAGAACACGCCGCTGCTGATGCAGATGTTCCTGGTGTTCTTTGGCGCGTCGATGGCGGGCCTGGAGATGTCGCCATGGACTGCCGCCGCCATCGGCCTGACGCTGTACACCAGCGCCTACCTGGCAGAAGTGTGGCGCGGCTGCGTGGAGGCCGTTCCTCGCGGGCAGTGGGAAGCCTCCGCCAGCCTCGCCATGGGTTACTTCCAGCAGATGCGGCATGTGGTGCTGCCGCAGGCCGTGCGCATGTCGATCGCACCCACCGTGGGGTTCTCCGTGCAGATCGTCAAAGGCACGGCGGTGGCGTCCATCATCGGCTTTGAAGACCTGACCAAGCTGGGCTCCGTGCTGGCCAACGCCACCTTCCAGCCGTTCCTCATCTACGGGCTGGTCGGCATGGCGTACCTGGCGCTGTGCTGGCCGCTGTCCCTCTGTGCCTCTCACCTGGAAAAGAAGCTCTATGCCGCTCGTTGATCTCTGCGCCGTACACAAGCACTACGGCAACAACCATGTCCTCAAGGGCGTGGACCTGCGCGTCGAAAGCGGCCAGGTGGTCGCCATCATTGGGCGCAGCGGCTCAGGCAAGAGCACGCTGCTGCGTTCCATCAACGGGCTGGAGGCCATCGACGACGGGCAGATCGTGGTCGACAACGCGGTGCTCAAGGGCTCGCAAGCCACGCCGGCCCAGCTGCGCGCGCTGCGCTTGAACGTGGGCATGGTGTTCCAGCAGTTCAACCTGTTTCCGCACCTGACGGCGGGTGAGAACGTTGCGCTGTCGCCCGTGGTGGTCAAGGGCATGAAAAAGTCCGAAGCCGCTGATCTCGCCCGCCAGATGATGGCCAAGGTGGGGCTGGCCGACAAATACGATGCCTACCCCGACCAGCTCAGCGGCGGCCAGCAACAGCGCGTGGCCATTGCCCGCGCGCTGGCCATGCAGCCCAAGGTGCTGCTGTGCGATGAGATCACCTCCGCGCTGGACCCTGAGCTGGTCAACGAGGTGCTGGCCGTGGTCAAGCAACTGGCGGCCGAAGGCATGACGCTCATCATGGTCACGCACGAGATGCGCTTCGCACGCGACGTGGGTGATCAGCTTGTGTTCATGCACCAAGGGTTGATTCACGAACGCGGCCCGGCCAAGGCGTTGTTTGCCAGCCCCAAGACGGCGGAATTGGCGGCCTTCATTGGTGCGGTGCAGTAAGCCTGCCTGCGATGCGCCCATGCGGGTCGCCGGTACGTCCGCGCAACGGCGGGGGCGGCCAATGGCGACGCGTTCCTGCATGGGCACACCGATGCGACCTCTTGTAGCCATTTTGGATTAGGCATTTCCAATACCCCTTCCGAGGGGCTTTGTAGAGATTAATTCTGCGCAATCAACATAATGAATGATGCGCAGCGATTGATAATCAACATACTAAATTTCCCCTCCATCTACCCTTCGTATCTCTCAGCAGCAGCCGGGATTTTCTTTGCTTATGCTACTGGAGCCCTGAACCCGGGCTGGCAAGTGCGGCGAAAAGCGCGCTGCATTTGCTTGATCGATATTGAAATCAACCAAGTGATCCAACGCGTTCACTTCTTCTGGAGACGAAATATGTCGAGCGTTCAGACCGCTGCCACTTCGTGGGGAACCGTCCCGTCGATCCGTGTGTACACGGCCAATAATGGCAAGATCACCGAGCGTTGCTGGGATGGGAAGGGGTGGTACACGGGTGCCTTCAACGAGCCCGGCGATAACGTCTCCGTGACCAGCTGGCTGGTCGGCAGCGCGATCCATATCCGCGTCTATGCAAGCACCGGCACCACGACCACGGAGTGGTGCTGGGACGGCAACGGCTGGACCAAGGGCGCCTACACCGCCACCAACTGATTTTCTGCTGGGCAATGCGGAATCCGTTGGGGTTCCGCATGCGTCGGCGCAAGGCGATTACATTCGCTTTGCGCCGATTTTGTTTTCGATTTTGTTAATGCATTGGGTTCGTGGATTTTGCGTCTGCCGCCATTAAGGATGGCGCTCAGAACTGAATCCATCGCGCTGAGCCATCGACGCAGAGCCGATGCGGAACGAACGCGATCCAGTCTGAATGGGGCTTGCCATCAGCGGATCGACGCCAACCATGCACCGCCCTTTGGGTCGGCATGGCTCAGTCGATCGCAGTCGGGTCGCCCGTAGACCAAGCGATACCGCCGCCCCGGTCCATGGTCTTGATCCGTGCCATGTCTGCGTCATCGATCGAGAATCCGAACAGATCAAGGTTCTGACGCATCCGCTCCGGGTTCAGGCTCTTCGGCAGCACGGCATACCCATTCTGGACGCCCCAACGCAGCAGAAGCTGGGCTTCCGACACCCGATACTTGGCCGCCATCTCCGCGAAGACGTCATCATCAGCCCGCATCTTGTCGGTTTTGGCGTGACCCTGCCCGGCTTCCGCCCGCCAGGTCGACAAAGGCGCGAGGCTGCTATACGCAATCGGCGCAATCCCGTTTTCCCGCATGTAGGCAAGCAATGCCGGCTTCTGGGACCAGGGGTGAAGCTCGATCTGATTGGCTTCCGGCATCGGCAGCCCGGCCGCCCGGATTTCCTCCAAATGCTTCAGATTGAAGTTACTGACACCGATGCTGCGCACCTTGCCGGCCTGCTTCAATTGCAGCAGTGCCCGCCATTGCGCGATACGTTGGACGCCCCCGTGCGGGGAATGGATCAAATACAGATCGACATAGTCGAGGCCCAATCGCGCCAGGCTGGCATGACATTCAGCGATGGTTTCCACTTCGGATTTGGGTTGCTCGCCCCAGCCGGGATCCCCCGGCCAAAGCTTGGTCGTCACGAAGAGATCACCGCGCGAGAGCCCTGCCGCTTGCAGGCCGGTACGGATACCGTCACCCACGCCGGCTTCATTGTCATAGATCGCCGCCGTATCGACATGGCGGTATCCGCACGCAATAGCGGTACTGACGGCCCCAGCTGTGTCGCCTGGGGCGATCAGGTACGTGCCGAATCCGACCGCTGGAATGTGCGTGTCGGCGTTGATTGGAAAGGTCGGCGTCATAGCGGCCATATCGCACCCTGAACGATGACGGGTTAAGTGGCGTGGAGGCGCTGACGCGCCATGCATGGCGCGTCAGCGCCCGCGGTTCGGCAACGAAGCACGCGTTCCGTGGGCCGTGCTCAGGCCTTGTCGGCAGCAAACAGCATTTCCCAGCCCAGGAACGGGCCGAGCGGAATCACGTCCCAGTCGATGAGTCCGGCCTTGGCCAGTGGAAACTCGCGCAGGGCCTGCCTGGCGGCTTCCACCGAGTCGCACTCGGCAATGATGGCGACACCGGGCCGGTCCTGGCGGAAGTAAATGTCGCGCACGATGCCGCTCTTGTAGAGCTGCCAGCCGTGACGGGCTTCGTCCTGCAGATACGGCTGATAACGGTCCGGACTCGCGCCCGGCAGGGGGATATCGAAGCACAGCAGTTTCATGGTGAGCGCCTTTGGGGACATGCCTCAATCAGATTGAAGCCGGCGCGCCTCAGGCGTCCGACTCGATGACGACCTTGCCCGGATGGGCAGCCGATTCCAGCGTCAGGCCTGGCCCTTGAACCGGCTTGCGATTTCGGCCACGCGCTGGCCCAGATGGGCGGCGGTATGCAGATCGCTGGCGATGGGCGAGAGCTCGGGAGAAACATCATCGGACTGGGCCATCGCGCCCAGCCAGCCGCCGATGCGGTTGGGCTCATCGGCCGCGCGTCCGGCGAACAGGTCGAGCCCGACCCAGATCATGCCGTGCTGGGCCGCGAACAGCGCCATGGTCACCAGCGTGTTCAGCTTGTCGCCGTGCTGAGCACCGGAGTTGGTGAAGCCCGCGGCGATCTTGTTGCGCCACGTCTGCGGGATCCACGCCGGACGTGTCGAGTCCTCCATGAACTGCTTGAGGCGTGCGCTGACCGTGCCGTTGTACGTGGGTGAGCCGAAGATGATGGCGTCGCTGGCGGCCAGCGTCTCCCACGGAATGTCGCCGTCGGTCACCGCGACGAGTCGCACCTCTGCGCCCGGTACGCGACGCATGCCGTGTGCGACGGCCTGGGCCTGCTTTTCCGTGTGGCCGTACCCGCTGTCATAGATGATGGTTGCCAGCATTGGCGTTCACCCGTTGCAATCTGGTTGTCGATGCACGGCATTGTGTCCGGCTGCGGCCTCAACCAGAAGTGATGGACGGGTTGAACCGCTCTCAACCTGAGGTTGATAATGGTGCTTTCCCGCGCGGGCATTCGAGCGCCCCGCGTGCCAACCGATGGAGACTGGTTTGGATTCAACGCAACGCGTTCGCGCGATCCTTTCCTTTGCTCAGGCAGCGGACGCAGGCAGCTTTGCGGCGGCCGGTCGCGTACTCGGCATCACCTCGGCGGCCGTCAGCAAAAACGTCGCCAGCCTCGAGAAGGCCTTGGGCGTGCGGCTGATGAACCGCACCACCCGGACACTCAAGCTCACGGAAGAAGGGGCCGCGTTTCTCCGGCAGGCCCGCGTCGCCCTGGAAGCGCTCGATACCGCGATCGATACCGTCGCAGCGCAGCGTGTCGTCCCCAGCGGGCGCGTCCGTATTTCAACCAGTTGGGCATTCGGGCGCGAGCAACTGATGCCTGCGCTGCCCGGACTGCTGTCCCGCTACCCGGCATTGTCCGTCGAAGTCGATTTCGATGACCGGATCGTCGACCTGGTGCGCGACGGCTACGATCTCGCGATCCGGGGCGGCAGCATTCCGGATTCCGCACTGGTATCGCGCCCGATCTTTCGCTTGAACCTGGTGCTGGTCGCCTCCCCCGACTACCTGGCGCGCCACGGCGTCCCGCAGACCCCGCAAGCGCTGCGCTCGCACAGGCTCATCGCACGGCGGTTTTTGGGCGGGCGGGTTGCCCCATGGAGTTTTAAAGCGGAAGACAGCAGCATCACCACGCTCGATCCAGCCGATGCCGCGGTGCTGACATTGTCCGCGCCGGAATCCGTCGTTCAGGCCGCCTGCGATGGCGTGGGCATCGCACGGGTCGGTGTCCATCTCGCCTGGGCGCATCTGCTTTCCGGTGCGTTGAAAGTCGTGCTGCATCGCTATCACGAGCCCGGAGACTACGAGATGGTCATGCAGTATCCGCACCGCGCATTGATGCCACCGCGCGTGCAGGCAACGCTGGACTACCTGCTGGAGGCATTCGCCGAAGACAACAACCTGCACGTGCCACTGGAGGCGTTAGGCGCTTACGCTGCATGATGCTTCGGCTGTCAAGCCTCAGGCTATGCCATCGCACTCCAGGCATCCCCGGTTGCCTGCGATGCCCCTAGAAAAAATGGCGAACGCCCGCGCGAAGCAACACCTGATTCCGATTGGATGAAACCTCCGCGGCACCGGGCACATAGGCTGCATCGAGAACCGTACCGGTAGCATCGCCACCCGCGTGCTGAACCACCCCTTGCAGGTAGACATCGGTCCGCTTCGACAAGATGTGGTCCGCCATGAGGCCGATCGAATGGTAGGTCGGATGCAGCCTTCCGGACGTTGCGTTGAAGCTGGCGCGCGTATACCCATCCGACGACGTCGTACATCGGTCCGAAAATTTGACTGCCGTACGTTTGTACCATTGCCTTTTTCCCTTCGCCTATTCGGCGAAAATTTCCTGCAGAGTTTGCAGAGTGCTCAACATTGTTTTATCGGTAACCATGCCAGCTTTCTTGACCAGCCGCACTTTGTCCACTGCGCGAATCTGGTCCAGCAGAATCAGGCCGTTCTTGCGCATGAAAGTGATTGGCACGCGGAACGGCGCGGACCTACCTTTCGTGGTCATCGGCGCGACGATAACCGTGCGCAGGTGGTCGTGCATCTCGGGCGGCGAGACGACAACGCACGGCCGTGTCTTCTGAATCTCGCTGCCTATCGTCGGGTCCAGGGCGACCAGCCAAATCTCTCCACGCGCTACCACACCGTCTCCATATCGTCAGCGTTGGGGAACTCACCCATCACCAGCGCATCGTCACCGGCTGCCGCGACTGCCTGGCTAGCTTCTGCCCAACCCTCGCGCGCCCTCTTCTCTGGCTTGCGAATCACCAGCGCGCCATCTTCGACTGCCATGTCCACTTCATCCTCCAAACCAAGCTGGGCAAGGATCGGCTTGGGGATCAGCACCCCCTGCGAATTACCCATCCGTCGAATCGTTGCTCTCATAGCATCACCGTAAGCACAATGTCATGCCATCACGCATCAGATGGCAACACAATGTTATTACATCCTCCGCTCCGTGTCAGCGCAACACTTGGGGACCCAAAATAGTGTCGAGGCCAGCACACGCCTCGTGTAGGTCCTGACGCGACACCTCCAGATATGGCGCGACATGATCCAGCTCCGCATGCCTCAAGCAGCAAGATGAGGGCATCGCGCTCCGGGTGCCGACTGGTCGCCTCGGTGACGCGAAGCAGATGGCGGATTTGGGAAGGCCTGAGGGTCTTGGCGCGCTTGATGTGCATCGTTTCTCCGATCTCGGAATACGCCCGAATTCGGGCTTCATTACGAGAGAGAAACGGCCGACGCTCCTTTCCATCATCAATCGGCCCGCTTGGCCGTGTTCTCGGAAAAAACAACCTGTCGCGAGCAGGGGCAGTTGCGTCGCCGCCGGCCTAACCGCCATTCATCGACGACGATTTGACTGACCTGATGGGGGGACAACAAGGGCCCTTCACTGTCTTCTCACATCCGCGCAGCTTCCCCCCCCAAAAAAAAACGGGACCGCAGCCCCGTCCAACCCTCACCGACCATGCCACCCGCCCAAGGGCAGACGGCATGCTCCGATAATCCAAGCTCGCCTCGTCAGCGAGTGGTCCTGGCACCGTCCTCAAACCACTTGGCGATCACCGTGCGCTCCTCGTCGGTCATCTGCGTGATGTTGCCCAGCGGCATCAGCTTCTGCTGCACGGCCTGCTGGTACACGAGCTGCGCATGCGCGGCCAGTTGTTCCGGCGTGTCGAGCAGCACGCCCTTGGCCGGCGATGGCATCAGGGTAGGGTGCGCCGAGTGGCATTGGTAGCACCGTGCAGTCACGACTGCCTGTACTTTGGCGAAGGCCGAGCCGCCGGATGCCGACGCCCCGCCCTGCGCCGCCGGCGCGGTGGCAGCCGCCGCGGCATCCGCTTGCGGCGCCGCCGGACGCTGCACCGGCGCCAGCCACACCGCCGTGCCCAGCAGCAGCGCCACGCCGCCCGCCGGATACCACCCGTTCCACACGCCCTTATGCTTGAGGATGAAGAACTGGCGGATCAGCACCCCGGCCAGCATGATCAGCACCAGCACGACCCAGTTGGATGGGTGCGCGTACGTCATGCTGTAGTGGTTCGACAGCATGGCGAACAGCACCGGCAGCGTGAAGTACGTGTTGTGCACGCTGCGCTGCTTGCCGCGCTTGCCGTGGATCGGGTCCGGCTTCTCGCCGGCCTTGAGCGCGGCCACCACCTTGCGCTGCCCCGGGATGATCCAGAAGAACACGTTGGCGCTCATGATGGTCGCGATCATCGCGCCGATCAGCAGGAAGGCCGCGCGGCCAGCGAACAGGTGGCACGCCGCATACGTCGCGATCACCACGTAGACCGCCACCAGTGCGCCCACCAGCCGGTCGCTCTTGCCGAACACGCGGCAGATGGTGTCGTACACCAGCCAGCCGACCGCCAGGAACGCCAGCGCCAGCAGCACCGCCGTGGTCGCCGTCATGTCGAACACGCTGCGGTCGATCAGGTAGACGTTGGCGTTAAACAGGTACACCACCGTCAGCAGCGCAAAGCCGGACATCCACGTGGAGTACGACTCCCAGTAGAACCAGTGCAGGTGCTCGGGCAGCTGCTGGGGCGCCAGCAGGTACTTCTGCGGGTGGTAGAACCCGCCGCCGTGCACGGCCCACAGCTCGCCGTCCACGCCCTTGTCCAGCAGGTCCGGCGCGGTCGGGCGGGTCAGGCTGTTGTCGAGCCAGACGAAGTAGAACGACGAGCCGATCCACGCGATCGCCGTGATCACGTGCAGCCAACGCAGCAGCAGGTTGGCCCAGTCGAGAAGATAGCCTTCCATGACGCCCCCCGCTCAGCTGCCGCGATAGGTCGAGTACGACCACGGCGACACCAGCAGCGGCACGTGGTAGTGCGCGCCGGCATCGGCCACGCCGAAGCGCAGCGTCACCACGTCGAGGAACGCGGGGTCGGGGAGGCTGACGCCGGCCGCGCGGTAGTAGTCGCCCACCGCGAAATCCAGTTCATAAATGCCAGCCTGCAGCGCCTCGCCTTCCAGCAGCGGCGCCTCGCAGCGACCATCGTGATTGGTACGGACCGTTGTGATCGGCTGCCTACGATTGTCGACAATTTTGAACAGGGTGATCGCCAAGTCCTTGCCCGGCGTGCCTGCAGCGGTGTCGAGCACATGGGTGGTCAAGCGTCCCATTTGTCTTCCTCTGTTGTTGGAATCATCAGAAGCGCCGCTGCCTCCACTTGCACCTCGCGCCAAACCCTTGTGTGACAAGGGCCGGCACCGGGGCCCGCTCGGTACGTGCGATGTACGCATCCCGGCGCGCGTCCTGCCGGTTTGCGCCGGCCGCCTCCGCGTGGGAGGGACCTGCCAAGCCGGCAAAGCCGTCGCATGTCCGGGCGCCACCCGCGTGTCTCCGTGGGGAAGGGCAACAGGGATTCCCCCAATCTGTCGGAAACCAGAACACATTTTGTTGACAATACTGGAAGCGCAATCGAATAATTGTCAACAGGTTTTCGCGGTCGCCAATGCTGCATCGCACTGTTCTCTAGCGGGTCTGCCATGTCCAAAAGTCTCAAGCTGGTCTCCACCGTTGCGGCGTCGAAGTCGGGCGCGAAGGCGTCGGGTACAACACGCATGCCGGTCAAGGAGCGGATGTACCACGAGATCTACGACGCGATCATGGAACACCGCCTGCCGCCGCGCACCAAGCTGACGGAGCATGCGCTCTGCGAAATCTATGCCACCGCGCGCCATACCGTGCGCAAGGTGTTCTCCCGGCTGGCCGCCGACGGCCTGGTCGACCTGGAGCCCAACCGCGGCGCCTTCATTGCCGCGCCGTCCATCGACGAAGCCCACGCCATGTTCGAGCTGCGCCAGATCCTGGAGCGCGCGGTGCTCGACAAGGTCGGCCGCAGCGCCAGCCCGCAGGCGGCCGTCGCACCGCTGCTGGCGCGGGTCAACGAAGAACGCCAAGCCTTCGTCAGCCACGATAGGCCGCGCTGGATCCGGCTGTCGGCCGAATTCCACGTGGCGCTGGCCGAGCAGGCCGGCAACCCGCTGGTGGTGGAGATCATGCGCCGGCTGGTCTCGCGCACCACGCTGATGATCGCCAGCGTCGAGGCGCCGGGCCACAACGCCTGCTCGTTCGACGAGCACCTCGACATTCTTCGCGCGCTCGAGCGCGGCGATGTCGGCGCCGCGCAGGCGCACATGGCCCAGCACTTGCAATGCTGTGCCGACCGCGTCCGCCCGGAAGCACCCGCGGACTTTGACCTGCGCGCGGTGCTGGGCCGGGGCGACGCCCCCCTCTAGCGACCCGGTTTTGCCGACCCGGCGAGCCGGCCCGACAGAGGCTGGCCGCCACCGGCCGGATGCCATCCGGCCCACCGCCACAAGGAGACCCCCATGACAAGCACCCTCGCCGCCCCGCCGGCGGACCTGACCAACGAGCGCATCGCCTATGCCCGCCTGCTCGCCCTCGGCCTGCAGCATGTCCTGGTGATGTATGCAGGCACCGTGGCGGTGCCGCTGATCGTGGGCAGCGCACTGCATCTGCCCAAGGAGCAGCTCGCCTTCCTGATCAACGCCGACCTGTTCGCCGCCGGCCTGGCGACACTGATCCAGTCCCTGGGCGTGTGGAAGTTCGGCATCCGCATGCCGGTGATGATGGGCGTGACGTTCGCCTCGGTGGGCCCGATGATCGCCATCGGCAGCGACCCGGGCATCGGCCTGCTGGGCATCTATGGCGCGGTCATCGCGGCGGGGCTGTTCGGCATCGCGGTCGCGCCGCTGATGGGGCGCGTGCTGGGGCTGTTCCCGCCGGTGGTGACCGGCACCGTCATCACGCTGATCGGCGTGTCGCTGATGGGCGTGGGCATCAACTGGGCCGCGGGCGGCCAGCCCACCCTCAAGGCCATGGTGGACGGCGCGCTCAGGACCGTGCCCAACCCGGCCTACGGCGACCCGGCCGGCCTGGCGATCGCGCTGTCGGTGCTGGCCATCATCCTGCTGCTGACCAAGTACGGACGCGGCCTGATCGGCAACATCGCGGTGCTGCTGGGCATCGCCTGCGGCACGCTGATCGCCATGGCGGCCGGCAAGGTCAGCTTCGCGGGCGTGGCCGACGCCGACTGGATGGCCGTCATCACGCCGCTGCACTTCGGCATGCCGACCTTCCACGCCGGCGCCGTCGCCTCGATGTGCGTGGTGATGCTGATCACGCTGGTGGAATCGACCGGCATGTTCCTGGCGCTGGCCGAGATCACCGGCAAGCCGCTCACGCATGACGACCTGACCCGCGGCCTGCGCGCCGACGGCCTGGGCTCGGTGATCGGCGGCCTGTTCAACACCTTTCCGTATACCTCGTTCTCGCAGAACGTCGGGCTGGTGACCGTCAC
Source organism: Ralstonia pseudosolanacearum (assembly GCF_024925465.1). Lineage (NCBI taxonomy): Bacteria > Pseudomonadati > Pseudomonadota > Betaproteobacteria > Burkholderiales > Burkholderiaceae > Ralstonia > Ralstonia pseudosolanacearum. The sequence continues at coordinate 2,633,468 of NZ_CP103852.1, forward strand.
CGGCGTGCGCTCGCGCTTTGTGGCGGCGGCCGGCGGCGTGATCCTGATCGCGCTGGGGCTGTTCCCGAAGATGTCGCACGTGGTGGCCTCGGTGCCCGCCTTCGTGCTGGGCGGCGCGGGCATCGTGATGTTCGGCATGGTGGCGGCCACGGGCGTGCGCATCCTCGGCTCGATCGACTTCAACCGGCATCGCCACAACCTGTTCATCGTGGCCATCGCGATCGGCTTCGGCATGATCCCGACGCTGGCGCCGGCCTTCTTCCAGTACCTGCCGCGCTGGCTGGAGCCGGTCACGCACAGCGGCATCGTGCTGGGCACGCTGGTGGCGGTGATCCTGAACCTGTACTACAACGGCATGCAGCCGGCCGAGCACGCCATGCGCGCGGCCGCGGCCACCACGCACAGCGCGGAGTGAATGCATGACCACCCACCGCAAGCTTGCGCTGGAGCTGGCGCAGGCCGCCCGGGGCCGTCCCGGCCTCCGCATGACCTCTCCTCGAACGACAGCCATGACCCACAAGCACTATCCGCGCGATCTCATCGGTTACGGCAAGACGCCGCCCGACCCACGATGGCCCGGCGGCGCGCGCATCGCCCTGCAGTTCGTCCTCAACTACGAAGAAGGCGGCGAGAACTGCGTGCTGCACGGCGACGCGGGCTCCGAGCCGTTCCTCTCCGAGATCATCGGCGCGGCGGCCTACCCGGCGCGGCACATGAGCATGGAGAGCCTCTACGAGTATGGCGCGCGGGCGGGCGTCTGGCGCATCCTGCGCGAGTTCGAACAGCGCCGCCTGCCGCTGACCGTCTTTGGCGTGTCGATGGCGCTGCAGCGCCATCCGGATGTGACACAGGCCTTTGTGGACCTGGGCCACGAGATCGCCTGCCACGGCTGGCGCTGGATCCACTACCAGCACATCGACGAAGCCATCGAGCGCGAGCACATGCGCATCGGCGTGGAGATCCTCCGCGAGCTGACGGGCAGCGCGCCGCTGGGCTGGTACACCGGCCGCGACAGCCCCAATACGCGCCGCCTCGTCGTCGAGCACGGTGGCTTCGTCTACGACGCCGACTACTACGGCGACGACCTGCCCTTCTGGACCGAGGTCGAAACCTCCGTGGGCGAGCGCAAGCCGCACCTGGTGGTGCCCTACACGCTCGATACCAACGACATGCGCTTCGCCAGCCCGCAGGGCTTCAACACCGCCGACCACTTCTACCAGTACCTGAAAGACGCCTTCGACGTGCTGTACGAGGAAGGCGACCCCGACGGCCTGGCGCAGCCGAAGATGCTGTCGATCGGCATGCACTGCCGCCTGCTGGGCCGTCCGGCGCGCTTGCGCGCGCTGCAGCGCTTCCTCGACTACGTGCAATCGCACGACAAGGTGTGGATCTGCCGGCGCATCGATATCGCGCGCCACTGGATCGAACACCATCCGTACACCGGCCACTCCGTCCTGAGCACCGCCGCATGAGCCAGACCGCTTACCCCCTCGCCCAGCTCAACGCCATGGACACCGCGCAGTTCGTGCGCACGCTGGGCGGCATCTACGAGCACTCGCCATGGGTGGCCGAGCAGGCCGCCGCGCAGCGCCCGTTCGCCTCCGCCGACGCGCTCGCGGCCGCCATGCGCCGCGCCGTCGACGGCGCCGGAGAAGGCCCGCAGCTCAAGCTGGTGCGCGCCCACCCGGAACTCGCGGGCAAGGCCGCCATGCGCGGCGAGCTGACCACCGAATCGACCCGCGAGCAGGCGGGCGCCGGCCTGGACCAGTGCTCGCCCGAAGAATTCGCGCGCCTGCAGGCACTGAACACGCGCTACCACGACAAGTTCGGCTTCCCGTTCATCCTGGCGGTGCGCGGCTATGACCGGCACGGCATCATCGACGTGTTCGCCAAGCGCCTCGAGAACGACCTCGCCACCGAGCTGCGCGCGTCGCTGGAGCAGATCCACCGCATCGCCGGCTTCCGTCTGCACGACCTGATTTCAGGCTAAGGCGGCCGGCGACCGATCCGGACACGGCAAATAAAAACGGCGCCTGAATCGCTTCAGGCGCCGTTTCGTTTTTCCTGGCCGCCGCGCAACGCAGCGGCCATGCGGAGCGATCCGCCGATCAGCGAGTCGCCGACACGTCCGCCACCGCCAGCGCAGTCATGTTGACGATGCGCCGCGACGTGGCCGCCGGGTTGAGGATGTGCACCGGCTTGGCCGCGCCCAGCAGGATCGGGCCCACCGTCACGCCATGCCCGCCCGTGATCTTGAGCAGGTTGAAGGCGATGTTGGCCGCGTCCAGCGTCGGCATCACCAGCAGGTTGGCGCTGCCGGCAAACGCGCTCTTGGGCAGGAAGTGGTGGCGGATGTCCTCGACCAGCGCGGCATCGCCCTGGATCTCGCCTTCCACCTGCAGGCTCGGCGCCTGCGTCTTGAGCAGGTCGTACGCCGCGAGCATCTTGCGTGCCGACTTGCTCTTGGACGAGCCGAACATCGAGTGCGACAGCATCGCCACCTTCGGCTCCAGGCCGAAGCGGCGCACTTCTTCCGCGGCCAGTTCGGTGATCGCGGCCAGCTCTTCAGCCGTCGGGTCTTCGTTGACGAAGGTGTCGGCGATGAACAGCGTGTGCTTCTCCAGCATCAGGCCGTTCATGGCGGCGAACACCTTGGCGTTGGGCGCCAGGCCGATCACGTCGCGCACGTGCTCGAGGTGCGCGTCGAAGCGGCCCACCGTGCCGCACAGCATCGCGTCGGCATCGCCCAGGCGCACCAGCAGCGCGCCGATCAGCGTGTTGGAGCGGCGCAGCGCCGACTTCGCCATGTCGGGCGTCACGCCGTTGCGGCCCATCAGCTCGTGGTAGGCGGTGTGGTACTGGTGGAAGCGCGGATCGTCTTCCGGGTTCACCAGCTCGAAATCCACGCCCGGCTTCAGGCGCAGGCCGGCCTTCTGGATGCGCATCTCGATCACGTGCGGGCGGCCGACCAGGATCGGCTTGGCCAGGCCCTCGTCGATCACCGTCTGCACTGCGCGCAGCACGCGCTCTTCTTCGCCCTCGGCGTAGACCACGCGCTTGGGCGCGGCCTTGGCGGCGGAGAACACCGGGCGCATGGTCGTGCCGGTGTGGTAGACGAAGTCGCTGAGCTGGTGGCGATAGGCGTCCAGGTCGGCGATCGGGCGCGTCGCCACGCCGGACTCCATCGCAGCCTTGGCCACCGCCGGCGCGATCTTCTCGATCAGGCGCGAATCGAACGGCTTCGGAATGATGTAGTCCGGACCGAAGTTCAGCTCCTGGCCGGCATAGGCCTGGGCCACGGCGTCGTTGGTCTCGGCTTCGGCCAGTTCGGCGATGGCCTTCACGCAGGCCAGCTTCATTGCTTCCGTGATCTTGGTGGCGCCGCAATCGAGCGCGCCGCGGAAGATGTACGGGAAGCACAGCACGTTGTTGACCTGATTCGGGTAATCCGAACGGCCCGTGGCGATGATGCAGTCCGGACGCGCGGCCTTGGCGATCTCGGGACGGATCTCCGGCTCGGGGTTGGCCAGCGCCAGGATGATCGGATTGGGTGCCATGGTCTTGACCATGTCGGCGGTCAGCACGCCGGCGGCCGAGCAGCCCAGGAACACGTCCGCATCGCGCACGATGTCGGCCAGCGTGCGGGCCGCGGTGTCCTGCGCGTAGCGCGCCTTGTTCGGCTCCATCTTGGCGTCGCGGCCGGCATAGATGACGCCCTTGGAGTCGACCACGAACACGTTCTCGCGCTTGACGCCCAGGCTCACCATCAGGTCCAGGCAGGCGATGGCCGCAGCGCCCGCGCCCGACACCGCCACCTTGACCTCGCCGATCTGCTTGCCGACCACCTTCATGCCGTTGAGCAGCGCGGCCGACGAGATGATCGCCGTGCCGTGCTGGTCATCGTGGAAGACGGGAATGTTCAGGCGCTCGCGCAGCTTCTGCTCGATGTAGAAGCACTCCGGCGCCTTGATGTCCTCGAGGTTGATGCCGCCCAGCGTCGGCTCCAGCGAGGCGATGATGTCGACCAGCTTGTCCGGATCGCGCTCTGCCAGCTCGATGTCGAACACGTCCACGCCGGCGAACTTCTTGAACAGGCAGCCCTTGCCTTCCATCACCGGCTTGCCGGCCAGCGGGCCGATGTCGCCCAGGCCCAGCACGGCGGTGCCGTTGGTAATGACGCCGACGAGGTTGGCGCGCGAGGTGTACTCGGCCGCCAGCGACGGATCTTCCTGGATCGCGGTACACGCATAGGCCACGCCCGGCGAGTACGCCAGCGACAGGTCGCGCTGGTTGATCAGCGTCTTGGTCGAGCGGACCTCGATCTTGCCGCGCGTCGGCGAGCGGTGGTATTCGAGCGCGGCGCGGCGCAGTTCGGCCTCGGCCCCCTTGTCGTGTGTATCGGGCGAGGCGTCGTGAAGCTTGTCGTTCATATCAATGACATCCTGGAGGGACGTTCCGCGGATCAAGCGCTGGCGAGCGCTTCAGGCGAAGGCGTCCTGGTACGGAGGAGAAGCAAAAAAAATGGAAACACCGCAAGCGGGGCCGCAGGAGGCACGGCGCGCCGTCATCGCGATAGCGACGGCGCGCGGGAAGCGCCGGCCAGGGGTGGCGGTCGGCGCGCAGTGGAATGGGATCACAGCGCTCAAGCGAGGGTACGGCTGGTCGGCCCGCAAATTAGGTCAGGCATTCTAACGTAGACCGGGCGCCCGGCCCACCCGCGGCTCATTTGGCCGGCTTGACCTTCGCGTCGAGCGGCAACTCCACCAGGATCGGCTGCGCGTTCGGCGCCGGGAAATTGGCGAAGGCGCTGCGGACCAGGTAAGGCATCACGCCCGCGAGCGTGCCGTCGCCGCCTTGCGTCTGCGCGGTCACCTGGTAGACGCGCTTGCCCGTCGCCGCCTCGTCGATCTCCGCGTGATAGGCATAGAACGGCACTTGCACGGTGGTATCGACATACTGCGGACCCCACGGGCCCCAGGCCCCCCACGGTCCGTGCCACGGCCCCCACGGGCCCGGGCCCCAGTACGGGTCGGGATAGACCGGCTGGCGCACCTGCATCAGGCGCGTGGCCGCCGAATAGTCGAGCCGGACGAGATAGCGGGCGCTGCCGTGCGGCGCGGCGGCAAACCCGCGCGCGGCCAGCTGGTCGGCGGTCCAGGCCTCGTAGGTCTGGCGCTCCAGGTCGTTCTGCTGCGCCGCGGTACGCTCGAAGGCGAAGGTGCGCGGCGGATTGTCGGTCCAGCCGGGCTGCCTGAACGCCGTCACCTGGCTGGTCACGGTGCTGGCGCAGCCGGCCAGCAGACTGGCGGCGGCCAACGCGCCCGCCAGTGCCCAGCGCACGGGTATCTTGATTCCGTTCCACATAAATGCGTTCCCCCACAACATGATCGGAGCGGCGCACCTGCCGGCCGCTGGGCCGGGCGCGCCGCCTGTTTACTCAGAGTCACCCGCGCCGGGAAGATTCCCGGCCGGCGGCCCGGCAAGCCTCCCTTGGCTACAATGGCTTTTTCGCATGCGAGGATGTTACCGATGTTGCGCACCGATACCGCCGTGACGATCTACCGCCAGGACTACACCGCCCCCGCCTTCCGCATCGACGACGTGGCGCTGGAAATCGACCTGGTGCCCGAGCGCACCCGCATCGTCAGCCGCCTGCGCATGACGCGCCTGCGCGCCGGCGCCCCGCTCACGCTGGTCGGCGAAGGCCTGGAGCTGGCGGGCGTCACGCTCGATGGCCAGGCCCTGCCCGGCATCCAGCCCGACGGCGACACGCTCACCATCGAAGCGGCCCCTGCTCAGGCCGATACCGCCTTCACGCTGGAGCTCACCACCTTCTGCAACCCCGCGGCCAATTCGTCGCTGATGGGGCTGTATGTCTCCAACGACAACTTCTTCACGCAGTGCGAAGCCGAGGGCTTCCGCAAGATCACCTACTTCCTCGACCGGCCCGACGTGATGTCGGTCTACACCGTCACCCTGCGCGCCGCCAAGGCAGACTACCCGGTGCTGCTGTCCAACGGCAACCTGGTCTCCCAGCGCGATCTGCCGGACGGACGCCACGAGGCCGTCTGGCACGACCCGTTCAAGAAGCCGTCGTACCTGTTCGCGCTGGTGGCGGGCACGCTCGAATGCATCGAGGCGCGCATCCTGTCCGCCTCGGGCAAGGAGAAGCTGCTGCAGGTCTGGGTCGAGCCGCACGACCTGGGCAAGACCCGCCATGCGATGGATTCGCTCATCCACGCCATCCGCTGGGACGAACAGCGCTTCGGCCTGGAGCTCGACCTGGACCGCTTCATGATCGTCGCCGTGGGCGACTTCAACATGGGCGCGATGGAGAACAAGGGCCTGAACATCTTCAACACGAAGTACGTGCTGGCCAATGCCGAGACCGCCACCGACGTCGACTTCGCCAATATCGAATCGGTGGTCGGGCACGAGTACTTCCACAACTGGACCGGCAACCGCGTCACCTGCCGCGACTGGTTCCAGCTGAGCCTGAAGGAAGGCCTGACGGTGTTCCGCGACCAGGAGTTCTCGGCCGACATGGCCGCGCAGGCGGCGGCGCAGGCCGGCAACGCAGCGGCCGCCGCCAGCGCCCGCGCCGTCAAGCGCATCGAAGACGTGCGCCTGCTGCGCCAGGTGCAGTTTCCCGAAGACGCCGGCCCCATGGCCCACCCGGTGCGCCCCGACAGCTACGAAGAGATCAACAACTTCTACACCGTCACGGTGTACGAGAAAGGCGCCGAAGTCGTGCGCATGTACCAGACCCTGCTGGGCCGCGACGGCTTCCGCAAGGGCATGGACCTGTACTTCCAGCGCCACGACGGCCAGGCCGTCACCTGCGACGACTTCCGCGCCGCCATGGCCGATGCCAACGGCCGCGACCTGACCCGTTTCGGCCGCTGGTACAGCCAGGCCGGCACGCCGGTCGTCGCGGTCGAGGGCCGCCATGACGCGGCCACCCGCACCTACACGCTCACGCTGCGCCAGCGCTGCGAGCCGGTCGGCATCGAAACCACCGACGGCAGCCTGCACAAGCAGCCCTTCCACATCCCCTTCGCCATCGGCCTGATTGATGCGCAGGGCCGCGACCTGCCGCTGCGCCTGCGCGGCGAGCCGGCCTCCGTCCAGCCGCTCATCACGCGCGTGCTGGACTTCACCGAAGCCGAGCAGACCTTCGTCTTCGACGACGTGGCCGAGGCCCCGCTGCCGTCGCTGCTGCGCAATTTCTCCGCGCCGGTCGTCGTCGAATACGGCTACACCACCGGGCAGCTGACCTTCCTGCTGGCACACGACGCCGACCCGTTCAACCGCTGGGAAGCCGGCCAGCGCCTGGCCACCGACGCGCTGCTGCGCATGGTGGCCGACGTGCAGCAGGGCCGCGCCCCGCAGGTCGACCCGGCTCTGGTGGAGGCGCTGCGCGCCGTGCTGGCCGATGCCTCGCTCGACCCGGCCTTCCGCGAGCAGATGCTGATCCTGCCCGCCGAGACCTACCTGGCCGAGCGCATGGACGTGGCCGACCCGGCCGCCATCCACGTTGCCCGCCGCACGCTGCGCCGCACGCTGGCCGAAGCGCTCGGTGCCGAGTTCCTGCGCGCCTATCACGACAGCACGACCGACGGCCCCTACACGCCCGATGCCGTGTCGGCCGGCAAGCGCGCGCTCAGGAACATCGCCCTGGGCTACCTGGCCGAGGCCGAATCGGCCGAGGCGCTGACGCTAGCCGAGCAGCAATACGCCACCGCCACCAACATGACCGACCGCATGGGCGCGCTCGCGGCGCTGGTCAACAGCTATGCCCCGGGCCGCGAAGCCGCGCTGGCCGACTTCTACACCCGCTTCGCCGACGACCCGCTGGTCATCGACAAGTGGTTCGCGCTGCAGGCCATGCAGCCGGGCGCCGCGGGCAAGCCGACGCTGGCCACCGTGCGCGCGCTGATGGCGCACCCGGCCTTCACGCTGCGCAACCCGAACCGCGCGCGCGCGCTGATCTTCAGCTTCTGCTCCGGCAACCCGGCGCAGTTCCACGCCGCCGACGGTTCCGGCTACGCCTTCTGGGCCGAGCAGGTGCTGGCGCTCGATGCCATCAACCCGCAGGTATCGGCGCGGCTGGCGCGCTCGCTGGACCGCTGGCGCAAGTACGTTCCCGCCCTGCGCGAGGCGATGCACGACGCGCTCAAGCGCGTGGCCGCGCATCCGAGCCTGTCGCGCGACGTGCGCGAGATCGTCGGCAAGGCGCTGGCGTGACGACGGTCACACGGTCTGTCGTAAAATCGCGCCCGTCCCAGGAGAACCCATGAAGCGCATCAACCTCACCCGCTACCTGATCGAAGAGCAGCGCGAGCACAACACCATTCCCGCCGAGCTGCGCCTGCTGCTCGAAGTCGTGGCGCGTGCCTGCAAGGCGATCTCGCACAGCGTCAACAAGGGCGCGCTGGCCGGCGTGCTCGGCTCGGCCGGCACCGGCAACGTGCAAGGCGAAACCCAGCAGAAGCTGGACGTGATCGCCAACGAAGTCCTGCTCGAAGCCAACGAATACGGCGGCAACCTGGCCGCGATGGCCTCGGAAGAGATGGAGTCGTTCTACGAGATCCCCCATCGCTATCCGAAGGGCGAATACCTGCTGCTGTTCGATCCGCTCGACGGCTCGTCCAACATCGATGTGAACGTGTCGATCGGCACCATCTTCTCGGTGCTGCACATGCCCAAGCCGGGCCAGACCGTGACCGAAGCCGACTTCATGCAGCCGGGTGTCAGGCAGGTCGCCGCCGGCTACGCCGTGTACGGCCCGCAGACCACGCTGGTGCTCACCGTCGGCAACGGCGTGCACATGTTCACGCTCGACCGCGAAGTCGGCAGCTTCATCCTGACCAACCGCGACGTGAAGATTCCGGCCGACACCAAGGAATTCGCCATCAACATGTCGAACATGCGCCATTGGGCCCCGCCCGTGCGCCGCTACATCGACGAATGCCTGGCCGGCACCGAAGGCCCGCGCGACAAGGATTTCAACATGCGCTGGATCGCCTCGATGGTGGCCGACGTGCACCGCATCCTCACGCGCGGCGGCATCTTCATGTACCCGTGGGACAAGCGCGAGCCGGGCAAGGCCGGCAAGCTGCGCCTGATGTACGAAGCCAACCCGATGGCCTTCCTGGTGGAGCAGGCCGGCGGCGCGGCCACCAACGGCCAGCAGCGCATCCTGGATATCCAACCCGAGAAGCTGCACCAGCGTGTGGCGGTGATCCTGGGTTCGAAGAACGAGGTGGACCGCGTCACCCAGTACCACCACGAGGCCAAGTAACGACGTTTGACGGCGTTTTTTCAGCGGTTGTTGCAGAGCGCCAAAAAGTTCTGTTAGAATCATTGTTTCCGACGCCGCTGTAGCTCAGTCGGTAGAGCAGCGCATTCGTAATGCGAAGGTCACCAGTTCGATTCCGGTCAGCGGCACCAGAACACAAAAAGCCCAGTCTTCATCGACTGGGCTTTTTGCTTTGGATTTCCCTTCCGGGACCCGTCAGCGATCAGGCTGCCGGAATCCGCAACTTCTGCCCCGGATAGATCTTGTTCGGGTCCGACAGCATCGGCTTGTTCGCCTCGAAAATCACCGGGTACTTGTTGGCATCGTCATAGAACTTCTTGGCGATGGCCGACAGCGTGTCGCCCGAGGCCACCGTATGCCACTGCGACTCCGGCGCCTCCGTGCTGACCGACATCTGGTCATCGACGGCCTGGATGCCCGTCACGTTGCCGCAGCACAGGACGATCTTCTCGCGCGTCGCCTGGTCGGCTGCCACCCCGAACACCTTGGCCTGATCGCCGTCGACCTGCACCGACAGCGCGGTGGCGGTCAGCCCCTGCTGGGCGATGTACTGTTCGATGGCTTCGCCCTTGGCGCGATTCGCAGCCTCGGCCGCATCCGCATCCGCCGAGGCATCGGCCGGTGCCGCCGCGCCGCCGTGGAACAGTTTTTCGCCAGCTTCCTTGATGAAATCAAAAAACCCCATGAGGACCTCCTGAAAGACACGGGAATAAAGGGCGGGCGCGAGACAGCCGGGGCGCGCCCGTCGCCGCAGTGTAGCCCCTCGACCCGCACGCCTCCATGACACATCGCCATCAATTGCAAACTTTGTGATCCCCGGTCCGACACGGACCGTTGCGATTGCCTGACGGCGCGGCCGGCTCCGCCGAAGGCTGGCACAATGGTTTGCAATCGACTTTCGCGACCGCCCCGAACCGGCGTGCGCCCTTGCGCGCCCCGCCCAGCTACCCGCCGCCGCCATGCACCGAACGTGGATGAAGTCCGTCTCCCGGCTGGTCAATGCGTTGATCCCGACCAGCCTGGGCCGCCCGGCCTGGCCGCCGAAACCGGTCAAGCCGGCCAGGCCCGCCACCCGTCGCCCCCGCCCGGCCGTCACGCCGACCCCGACCGCTGGCACCTTCGTACGCGAACGCTTCATCTACGAGCCGGAATCGCCCGCCGTGGTGGCGCGCCGGCCCGAATACTGGCTGTACACACCGCCCTCGCGCGGCAACACGCCGCCCGCGCTGATGGTGATGCTGCACGGCTGCAAGCAGTCGGCCGAGGCGCTGGCCCACGGTACGCGCATGAACGCGCTGGCCGACCGCGAGGGCTTCATCGTGCTGTACCCCGAGCAGCCGCGCCGCGCGCATCCGCAGTGCTGCTGGCACTGGTATGACCCCGAACACGCCGGTGCGCACGAAGCCGATGACCTTGCCCGGCTCGTGGCGCAAACCCTGGCCGAGACCGGCGCCGATCCGTCGCGCGTCTATCTCGCGGGGCTGTCCGCGGGTGCCGGGCTGGCGGGGCTGATGGCGCTGCGGCACCCTCACCTGTTCGCCGCCCTGGCCCTGCACTCCGGACCGGTGCTCGGCGTCGCCCGCACGGCCGCCTCGGCGCTGAACCTCATGCGGCGGGGCGCGCGCATCGACCCTATCGAAGCCCTGGCCACGATGGTCGACACCGACACCTATCCCGGTATCCCGACGCTGCTGCTGCACGGTCTGCGCGATGAGGCCGTCAGCCCCGTCAACCAGGCGCAGCTGGCCACCCAGTTCCGAGCCCTCAACCATCTGTGCGATGCCGCTGACGTGCGGCGCGAAACCACGCGCGGCGACGGCTACGTCCTGCGCAGCGATCTGCGCGACGGCACGTGCCTGCTGGCCACCTGTCAGTTCACCAGCACGGGCCACGCATGGAGCGGCGGCGATCCGCGCTACGCCTTCCACGCGGCGGGCCCCGATGCAACCTGGCTGTGGTGGCAATTCGCGCAGCAGCACGCGCGCACCACCACGCCCGCCACCTGAGCACGACGAAGCGCGCGCTACAAATCGAAGGACGACTGCCCGCCGCCGCGGCTCAGCAGCACATCGACCAGGCCGTAGCCGCGCGCAAAACCCGCATCCTCCGCAGCTCCCCGCGTCGGCAGCGGGCGCTCGTCATGCGAATGGGCCACCAGTGTCTCGACGGCCGTCGGGTCCGCGCCGGACTCGCACACGCGGACCACGAAATCCCATTGCGCGGCGGGCTTCGCAGCCTTGCCCGAGGCGCGCGCCGCGCGCGGAATCGCCAGCACGTAGACGTCGAAATCCTTGTAGAGCTCGGTACGCCAATTGGCTTCCACCGTCATGTCGCCTCCCGGATCGAGGTCGGTGCACGATCGCGTCGGCACGCTACGGCGCGCAGGCACGCAAAACAAAGGCCGGCACATGGCCGGCCCGTGATCACCGGATCAGCATTCGCCCTTCTTGGCGTGGCCCGGCGGGCAATGCCAGCGGCCGCGATCATCGTCGTCGCCACGGCGATCCCAATCGCGGCGGTCCCAGCCGCCTTCACGCATCGCCCAGCCATTCGGCCCCTGCTCCCAACGCGGCGCACGGTAGGCATAGCCCTGGCGCTCATGGACACGATAGCCCGGCCGCCACATGTAGCGGCCTTCCCGCCATTGCCAATAGCCCGGCGCCCACACATAGCCCGGCGGCATCATGGGAACAGCCTCGTACTGGGGCGGCGGCGGCGGCATGGTCGGCCCGATCTGAACACCGATCGACACCTGGGCCTGCGCGGGCACGGCTACCCAGGCTGCGCCGGCCGTCAACAGACATGCCGCGAACATCCATCCATTCTTTTTCATGCGATTCCTCCATCGACTACTTGCTTGATTCGATCCTAGCATCGCCGATGCGGCAGGGCCCTCGGGTGTTACGCGGCGTTACCTCCGTTACGGACCGGCGCCAGTCCGCTCACATTCGCACCGCGCAAGATCCGTGCCGCTGCCAGCCGTGCACGGAACGCCCGCACCACTTCACTGCCGAGATTGCGCGGGGCGATGCCGGCGCGGCGAGCCGTCCCGCCTCTCGGGCCTTCGGCCACAGCAATCGCCTTCGGCCTGCGGTACTGCGGGCATCTGCCCCGAGACCGGCACAGCTTATGCGGCGCGCGGCGGATAAGTGACCGCCAGGATATCGATCGACTCGACGCCCGTCGGCGTGCGCAAGGCGACCGTATCGCCCTCGCGCGCCTTGATCAAAGCCCGCGCGATCGGCGAGATCCAACTGACCTGGCCTTTGTCCAGGTCCACCTCGTCCATGCCGACGATGGTGATGGTGGTCTCGTCGCCGCCCTGGTTGGCATAGGTGACGGTGGCACCAAAGAAGATCTGGTCGTTGTCGCCCTGCAGGCTGGCATCGACCACCTCGGCGCGCTCGATGCGGCGCGTGAGGAAGCGGATGCGGCGGTCGATCTCGCGCAGGCGCTTCTTGCCGTAGAGGTAGTCGCCGTTCTCGGAGCGGTCGCCATTCGAAGCCGCCCACGACACGATGCCGACCACCTCTGGCCGCGCGACGTCGATCAGGTGCATCAGCTCGGTACGCAAGCGCGCATAGCCGGCCGGCGTGATGTAGTTCTTCGAGCCCGCAGGCAGCGGCGCGGCGCCTTCGGGCAGATCGTCTTCTTCATCGCCGGTGTCTTCCCGGACGAAAGCCTTGTTCATGATGGACGCAATGGTGGACGGTGGTTCTGGCCTTCAATTATAGAAAGTTGGCCTCCCGGAAAAAAAAGTGAAGAAGGGGGTTCACAAGATCAGAAATCTCTGTATAATTTCATTTCTCGGTTGCGGCTGTAGCTCAGTTGGATAGAGTACTTGGCTACGAACCAAGGGGTCGTGGGTTCGAATCCTGCCAGCCGCACCAACCTAATACGAGAACGAAAAGGGCTTCCAGCGATGGAAGCCCTTTTTCGTTGGTCGCGTCCACCGCACGCCACCCGGCTCGCACCGCCCGCCGGCGCCATGCGCACCGCGCAATCGGCATAGGGGGCAGCCATCGTGGCTGCGCCCCTGCCACACCACCCGGCATGCGGGTCCGCACCGGGCGGTTCGAGAGGTTGAGGTTAGGCGAGGCGGGGTAGGCCCAGCCGGTCGAAGTAGGCAATATCCAGTATCCACTTCAGCGCCCCACTACTGTTGCGCCACCAGCGTCGGCTGTTCGCCGCCACCTGTCGCGCCTCCTGTGGCGTCGCGCCCAAGCCCCGCAGTTCCCGGTAGATTGTCGAACCGCGTCGCCAGTGCTTGAGCTGGATCGCTCGCAACCGATGACGCAGCCACTCGTCCAGCTTTCGCCAGACCTTGGGGGTCTGCGCCAACCGGAAGTAAGCCTTCCAGCCCTGAACATAGGGCCGCAGCCGTTCCACCACTTCCTGCAGACTCCGCCCGCCTGAGCGGCGGGTCAGTTCGCGGATACGTTGTTTGAACGTCAGCAGCGGCTTAACTGCCACTTTGCGCTTGACCACTCTCCCTGCAGCCACCCAGAAGCTGTAGCCGAGGAACTTGCGACCAAACGCGCTCGCCACCGCGCTCTTTGCCTCGTTGACCTTCAGACGCAACTTGCCGTAGAGCCGCCGCAACAGCGCCATCACCCGCTCGCCCGCCCGTCGACTGCGAACGTACACGTTCGCATCGTCGGCATAGCGCACGAAGCAATGGCCTCGGCGTTCCAACTCCTTGTCCACCTCGTCGAGCAGCACGTTAGCCATCAACGGCGACAGCGGACCGCCCTGTGGCGTACCCTCGTGCCGTTGCAGCACCACCTCACCATCCATCAGCCCGCTGTTCAGATACGCTCGGATCAGCCGGGTGACCCCGGCGTCTCCGATGCGCTTCTGTAGACGGCCGATCAGGATGTCGTGGTTGACCCGGTTTAAGAACTTCTCCAGGTCCACATCCACCACCACACTCGCCGCCCCGACTGGATGCACGACTGCGCGGCCAGAACCGCGTCCTGCGCACGCCTGCCGGGACGGAAACCGTAGCTATGCTCGCTGAATGTGGGGTCCAGAATCGGCTGCAACACCTGCAATAGCGCCTGCTGGATCAGCCGGTCCGTCACCGTCGGGATACCGAGCTCGCGCTCGCCTCCTCCGTCCGGCTTCGGAATCATTACCCGCCGTACCGGACTGGGCCGGTACGTCCCCTTCAACAGTTGCTCGCGGATGCCGGGCCACGCCGTTGCCAAGTGGCGGGCAGTCTGATCAATGTCCAGACCATCCACCCCCGCCGCCCCTTTGTTGGCCCGCACCCGCTTGAACGCCCGCTTCAGGTTCTCTCGCGTCAGCGCCGCTGCCAGCAGCGCCGACCCTGTGCTCTCCGATTCGTGTCGCGGGCCGCAAGCTTCGTCGCAGACGGGTTCGCGTCCGGCTTCACCGTCCGCTACCCCCTCCCGCCCCGCTTGTGTGCGGGCTTCTGACGCAATGCCTGTTGCATCGACACGGCTTCGAACACTCCCTCTCGTTCGGTCCTTCGTCGGCGGTCTCGAGCCTTCCCGGCGCCACCCCCAACTACTATGACCTCTGCTGAGACCCCGCTCCGGCTCGACACCGTCGCCCTTTCAGGCGCAAGGCGGGGCGTCCCCAGGTAAGAACGCACTCCTTCGCTGCACAACCGCCGGATTTACGCCGCCGCCCCTTGATCACAAGAACTTCGCGGTCTTGGGCCCGCTCGTCCTGGTCGGCACCGCCTTCTATCCGGTTCGTGTTCCTCGGCTCGCAGCTTCGCTCCACGCTTCCTCCCCACGCTCGGTCACCCTCACGCAGTTGCGCTTCGCTTCGTTCGCTGTGATCAACTTACGGTGGGACTTGCACCCACAAGAGTGCGCCCATGCTGGGCGCACCCAACAAAAAAGGCGAAGCCGCAGCTTCGCCTTTCCTCATCCCCGTCAGCGGCAATGCCTCCGCGCTACTCGCCACCCCGGTCCCGCGCAATGCGGATCACATCGGGGTTGCGTCGCAGCGCACGCATCACGTCGGCCAAGTGCACGCGGTCATGCACCTGGATCAGGAAGGTCATGTACATGGCCTCCTGGCCACCGCCCTCCTGCTCCATCGACACATGCGCGACGTTGGCATCGGCCGAGGTCAGGTCCGCGGCCACCCGCGCGAGAATGCCCTTGGTATTGCGCACCAGCACCTTGATCGACACGTCGAAGGCGCGCGTGGTGTGGTCCGCCCACATGACGTCGATCCAGTGCTCCGGATCCTTGCCGTGCAGACGCTTGGCCACGCGGCATTCTTCCACGTGGATCTGCAGCCCTTCGCCCTTGCCGATATAGCCGACGATCGGGTCGCCGGGAATCGGCCGGCAGCACGGCGAGAACACCATGGCCATGCCTTCGTCGCCGCTGACCGTCACGGCGGGCGCCTCTTCGCCGGCGAAGGCGTGGACGGCGGCGATCAGCGCTTCGTCGCCCTCGTGTCCGCCCTCCTGCAAGCCGATCTCGATGCGCCGCGCCACCACGGCGGCCACGCGCCGGCCCAGCGCCAGGTCGGCGAAGATGTCTTCGCGCGCCTTGTTGCCGGTCCACTGCACGATCCGCTCCCACACCTGCGCGGGCACGGCTTTCATGTCGATGCCCAGCTGGCGCAGCGCCTGCTCCAGCAGCCGCTCGCCCAACTGGATGGCTTCGTCCAGCTTGGCGGTCTTCAGGAAATGGCGGATCGCCGCACGCGCCTTGCCGGTACGCACGAACGTGAGCCACGCCGGGTTCGGCTTGGAGTACGGCGCCGTCACCACCTCGACGATATCGCCGTTCTTGAGCTCGGTACGCAGCGGCAGCAGCGCATTGTTGATCTTGACCGCCACGCACTGGTTGCCCAGGTCGCTGTGCACGGCATAGGCGAAGTCCAGCGCCGTGGCGCCGCGCGGCAGTGCGCGGATCTCGCCCTTGGGCGTGAACACGTAGACGGCATCCGGGAACAGGTCGATCTTGACGTGCTCCAGGAACTCCTGCGAATCGCCGCTCTGGCTCTGGATATCGAGCAGCGACTGCAGCCACTGGTGCGCCTGCTGCTGCGCGCGGTCCGGCTCGTCGTGGTGCTGCTTGTACATCCAGTGCGCCGCCACCCCGGCCTCGGCGATCTGGTTCATCTCGCGCGTGCGGATCTGGAATTCGACCGGCGTGCCGAACGGCCCCACCAGCGTGGTGTGCACGGACTGGTAGCCGTTGATCTTGGGGATGGCGATGTAGTCCTTGAACTTGCCGGGCATCGGCTTGTACAGGCCGTGCAGCGCGCCGACCGCCATGTAGCAGTGCATCTGCGTCTCGACCACCACGCGGAAGCCGTACACATCCAGCACCTGCGAGAACGACAGCTGCTTGTCGTGCATCTTGCGGTAGATGCTGTAGAGCGTCTTCTCGCGGCCGGTCAGTTCGGCCGAAACGCCCGCGTCGCCCAGGGCGCGCTGCGCGGCCTCCAGGATGCGGCTGACCACCTCGCGCCGGTTGCCGCGCGCGGCCTTGACGGCCTTCTCCAGCGTGGCATAGCGGAACGGCGAGCCGATGCGGAAGCTCAGCTCCTGCAGTTCGCGGTACGTGGTGTTGAGCCCGAGCCGGTGCGCGATCGGCGCGTAGATCTCCATCGTCTCGCCGGCGATGCGGCGGCGCTTTTCGGGCGGCACGTGGTCGAGCGTGCGCATGTTGTGCGTGCGGTCGGCCAGCTTGACCAGGATCACGCGCACGTCGCGCGCCATCGCCAGCAGCATCTTGCGGAAGCTCTCCGCCTGCGCCTGCTCGCGGCTCTGGAATTCGAGCTTGTCCAGCTTGGTGAGGCCGTCGACCAGCTCCGCGACCTTGGGGCCGAATTTCTCGGCCAGTTCGCTCTTGGTGACGCCCTGATCCTCGATCACGTCGTGCAGCAGCGCGGCCATGATCGATTGCACATCCAGCTTCCAGCCCGCGCAGATTTCCGCCACCGCCACCGGGTGGGTGATGTACGGCTCGCCGCTCTGACGGTACTGGCCGAGGTGCGCCTCGTCGGAGAAGTGGAAGGCTTCCTTCACCAGCTTGATGTCGGCCGGCTTCAGGTACGACAGCTTCTCCGTCAGCCCCGCGATGGAGACCACCTGCTGGCGCGGCGGCGCGGCCGGCTGCGAGGTCGGCCCGAACAGATGCCGGTACGTCTGCTCGAGCACCGCGTCGATGAAGAGGGTCTCACCCGCGGGCGGCTCGACCCTGGCGGCAGCCGGCGCGGATGCATCCGCGCCCTGCGGCACCGCTTTGGGCGATCGCGGCGGAAGCGCTGCCCGTTCGCCCACCAGGTCCGCACCATGCGGGTCGGGCAGGTTCGGCGCGCCCGTGCGGGGCGACGCGGAACCGGAAGCGGAGGTCGGCATGGAAGCGAATGAAGCGGAGGCAGCCCCGGGCAAGGATGCCGCGGGCGCTGCCGCGCCGGTGGGCTGACCCGGCGGGATGGCGTCCTGGTGCGCGGAAGCGCGCTTGGAGCCGGGTGAAGAAGCGGGCGGCGAGGTAGGCATGCCTGGGTCTCGTTGAATCGCGGCTTTCACGTCCATGAAAGATCGCGTCGACGATCAGCGACCGGGGCAGCGTACCACGCCAGGCGATGCAATCAGCTCAGGAAGGGACCTTCTTGAGCATCTCGATCCCGACCTGGCCGGCGGCGATCTCGCGCAGCGCGGTCACGGTCGCTTTGTCCTTGGCATCGACCTTGGGGGTGTGGCCCTGCACCAACTGACGCGCGCGATACGTTGCGGCCAGCGCCAGTTCGAAGCGATTCGGAATCTGTTTCAAGCAATCTTCGACGGTAATACGCGCCATGAAAACTCCACCTGTGGCAAATCGTGTTGATGCCGGTATTTTAGCAGCAGCGCGGCACCTGCCCCGGACGCCTCGTCGGCGCGGGGGCCTACCACACTTTCGCTTGCGCGCCGGAAAACGCGCGGCAACGCTCAGTGAATGCCCAGCTCGACGAAGAGCTCGGCGTGCCGCGCCTTCTGCGCCATGTAGCGCAGCCGCGCGGCCTGCACCACGGTGCGCAGCTCGGCCAGCGCGGCCTCGAAGACCTCGTTGATGATCACGTAGTCGGCTTCGGGCGCATGCGCCATTTCGCTGCCCGCGGCGAGCAGCCGGCGCACGATCACGTTGGGCTCGTCCTGGCCGCGCTTCTTGAGGCGGTCTTCGAGCGCGGTCAGCGACGGCGGCAGGATGAAGATCTCGACCGCATTGGCGAAGCGGCGATGCACCTGCTGCGCGCCCTGCCAGTCGATCTCCAGCAGCACGTCGGTGCCGGCGCGCATCTGCTCTTCGATCCACACGCGCGAGGTCGCGTAGTAGTTGCCGTGCACTTCGGCCCATTCGAGGAACTCGCCGCGATCGCGGCAGGCCTTGAACTCGTCGACCGTCATGAAGTTGTATTCGCGACCATGCTGCTCGCCCGGCCGCGGCTTGCGCGTGGTGGCGGAGACCGACAGGCGGATCGACGGGTCCTGCGCCAGCAGCGCGTTCACCAGCGTCGACTTGCCCGCGCCGGACGGTGCCACCACCATGAACAGGCTGCCGGGGAAATGGTTCTCGATGGGCGTATCGACCGCCGAGTGCGCTTGGGAAGAAGGCATGTTGTTGTTCTGCGTGGTGCGTGGTTATTCGAGATTCTGGACCTGCTCGCGCATCTGCTCGATCAGGAGCTTGAGCTCCATCGAGGCGTCGGCCAGTTCCTTCGCGGCGGCCTTGGAGCCGAGCGTGTTCGCCTCGCGGTTGAGCTCCTGCATCATGAAGTCGAGCCGCTTGCCGATCTGGCCGCCCTTCTCCAGGATGTGGCGCGTCTCGCGCAGGTGCGCCTGCAGCCGGGAGAGCTCCTCGGCGATGTCGATGCGGATACCGTAGACGGTGGCTTCCTGGCGGATGCGCTCGGTAAGCTCGTCGCGCGTGAGCGCCGGGGTGCCGTCGGGCGCGGCCAGGCCGAAGGCCTCGCGCAGGCGCTCGGTCAGCTTGTCCTGGTGCTGCTGGATCAGGTTCGGCACCATCGGCACCAGGCCTTCGACGATCGACAGCATGGCGTCGACGCGCTCCAGCAACATGGCCTTGAGCGCTTCGCCTTCGCGGCGGCGGGATTCCAGAAGTTGCTGCAACGCCTCTTTCGCGGCGACCGTGACCGCCTCGCGCAGCGCGTCCTGCGTCAGCTCGGGCTCGGCCAGCACGCCCGGCCAGCGCAGAACCTCGCCCATGCGCAGCGAGCCCGCAGCCGGCAGGTGGCGCGCGACCTCCTGCTCCAGCGTCGCCAACTGTTGCAGAACGCCGACATTGAGCGCCGCGACATCGCCGGCGGCCTCCTGGCGCTGCAGGTTGATCCGGCATTCCAGCTTGCCGCGCGACAGTGCGCTCATCAGCATCTCGCGCAAAGCCGGCTCGAAGGCGCGGCACTCTTCCGGGGCACGGAACAGCAGATCGAGAAAGCGGGAGTTGACGGTGCGGAATTCGACCGACACGGTGGCGACGTTGCCGCACGGGGCGCCGCTATGGTCGGTAAAGGCTGCCTGGCGCGTGGCGACGCCATAGCCGGTCATGCTGTGGATCATGAGATCGTGGTCTTCTTATGCGTATCGATGGTTCGGGCGGGCCGGGCGAGCCGGGGAATTGGCAGGGGATCCCCCACCTTTTGTCGCTTTACAACGTGTGGACTCGTCGGGGAGAATCCGACTGCTATTTCGCCACACAAACCCATGACAGAGTCAAAAGGCTCAGGACAGCCACGCAGTGCGCCGCTACCGGTCGGCACGTTGCTGTCCAATTATCGTATTGTAAAGAAGTTGGCCAGCGGGGGGTTCAGCTTCGTCTATCTCGCTACCGATGAACATGGGACGCCGGTAGCCGTCAAGGAATACCTGCCGTCTTCGCTCGCCCGGCGCTCGCCCGGCGAGTTGATCCCGGTCGTGCCCGAGGAAAGCGCGAGCGCATTCCGCCTCGGGCTCAAGTACTTCTTTGAAGAAGGCCGGTCGCTCGCCAGGATCTCCCATCCGTCCATCGTGCGCGTGCTCAATTTCTTCCGGGAAAACGGCACGGTGTACATGGTGATGACGTACGAGCAGGGCAAGACGCTGCAGGAGCATGTTCTCGGCGCGCGCCAGCAGGGCAAGCTGAAGGTGCTGCGCGAACGCTTCATCCGGCAGGTCTTCCATGACCTGATGAGCGGGCTGCGCGAGGTCCACATCCACAAGCTGCTGCACCTCGACATCAAGCCGGGCAACATCTATCTGCGCGAGGACAGCTCGCCGATCCTGCTCGACTTCGGCGCCGCGCGGCAGACGCTCACGGCGGAAGCGTCGCGCTTCCAGCCGATGTACACGCCGGGCTTCGCCGCGCCGGAGCTGTATCGCAAGCACAACGAGCTGGGCCCGTGGACCGACATCTACAGCATCGGCGCGACCATCTACGCCTGCATGGCCGGCGCACCGCCGCAGGAAGCCACGCAGCGCGAGAAGGAAGACAAGCTCGGGGAAAACCTGGAGCGGCTGCGCACCGTCTATACGGGCAGCCTGATCGACCTGGTGACCTGGTGCCTGAAGATGAAGCCGGAAGAGCGGCCGCAGAGCGTCTTCCGCCTGCAGAAGGTGCTGCGCGAAGAGAGCAACGCGCTGACCGAGATGCAGGCGCTGACGGCGGTCACCCAGGGTGGCCCGATCGCGGCCGAAGCCAAAGAGGCGTTGACGACACGTTTCATGAGCCGCCTCTTGCGCCGCCGGGACAACTGAAGCCCGGCCTCGGCGTATGATTTTCAAACGATGCGGCATCGGCGGAGTCCCGGCCGGCCGCGTCGCTTCCTTTTACCGAATTCTCTGAAGCCGCAATGCGATTCTCGGTTTATCAAGAAAGCAAGAAAGGCTCGCGCCGCGTCAACCAGGACCGCATGGGGTACTGCTTCACGCGCGATGCCATGATGATGGTGCTGTGCGACGGTCTGGGCGGACACTCCCTGGGCGAAGTGGCGGCCCAGCAGGCGCTGCAGACCATGGCGCGCCAGTTCCAGCGCCATGCGCGCCCGATGATCCGCAATCCGCACGACTTCCTGCACGAGAGCATCATGCTCGCGCACCGCGAGATCCACCGCTACGCCGAAACCAACGGCCTGCCGGATGCGCCGCGCACGACCATCGTCTGTGTGCTGGCCCAGCGCGGCTCGCTGCACTGGGCGCATGCCGGCGATTCGCGCATGTACCTGATGCGCAAGGGCGAGCTGGTGACGCGCACGCGCGATCACTCCAAGATCGAGAACCTGCTGCAGCAGGAACGGGTGCTGCCGATGCAGGTCGCGAACCACCCCGAGCGCAACAAGATCTACAACTGCCTGGGCTCACCCAATCTGCCGCTGATCGACATCGGCGGCCCGACCAGCCTGGAGCCGGGCGACGTCACCCTGCTGTGCTCCGACGGTCTGTGGGGCAGCGTGGCGGAAGACGAGCTGGTCGACACCTGCACCAGCTTCTCGGTCACGCAGGCGCTCCCGGAACTGATCGCCCGCGCGCTGCGCAATGCCGGCGACAGCGCCGACAACACCACCGCCATCGCCATGATGTGGGAGCTGGACGCGACGACGACCACGCAGGATTCGGTGCAGACCGACACCCTGCCGCTGAACGCCTTCACCACCTCCATCCTGGACGCGCCCAAGAGCGAGTCGGGGCTGATGTCGGAAGAGGAGATCGAGCGCTCCATCGCCGAGATCCGCGCCGCCATCGACAAGACCACCAATCTGACGCGCTGAGCGTCCGCCCGCCCCCTTCCCGCCGGCCCGCCCTGCCGAACGCAGCGCGGGCCGGTATCATGTCGGGTTATCCGTTTTCCTGCGAGACACCCACATGCGACCCAGCGGCCGCCAGCCCGATCAACTCCGCCCCGTCACCCTCACCCGCCATTACACGCGCCACGCCGAAGGCTCGGTGCTGGTGTGCTTCGGCGACACGCACGTGCTGTGCACGGCCAGCGTGCTGCCCAAGGTGCCGCCCCACAAGAAAGGCAGCGGCGAAGGCTGGGTGACGGCCGAATACGGCATGCTGCCGCGCTCGACGCACACCCGTTCCGACCGCGAAGCGGCGCGCGGCAAGCAGAGCGGCCGCACGCAGGAAATCCAGCGGCTGATCGGCCGGGCGATGCGCTCGGTGTTCGATCTGTCCGCGCTGGGCGAGCACACCATTCACCTGGACTGCGACGTGCTGCAGGCCGACGGCGGCACGCGCACGGCCAGCATCACCGGCGCCTTCGTGGCGGCCCATGACGCGATCTCGGTGATGCGCAAGAAGGGCGTGCTGACCGGCGAGCCGATCCGCGACTTCGTTGCCGCCGTGTCGGTGGGCGTGGTCGATGGCGTACCGGTGCTCGATCTCGACTACCCCGAAGACTCGTCCTGCGACACCGACATGAACGTCGTGATGACCGGCGCCGGCGGCTTCGTGGAAGTTCAGGGGACGGCCGAGGGGACGCCGTTCACGCGCACCGAGATGGACGCGCTGCTGGGCCTGGCCGACCAGGGCATCCGCACGCTGATCGGCCTGCAGAAGCAGGCGCTCGGCCTGTGAGCGGAGCGGACGTGCGCAGGATCGTCCTGGCCTCCAACAACCCCGGCAAGCTGGCGGAGTTCCATGCGCTGCTGGCCCCGCTCGGCCTGGACGTCGCGCCGCAGGGCGAGCTGGGCATTCCCGAGGCGGAAGAGCCGCACGCGACCTTCGTCGAAAACGCCCTGGCCAAGGCGCGGCACGCCAGCCGCCTGGCCGGCCTGCCCGCGCTAGCGGACGACTCCGGTATCTGCGCGCACGCGCTGGGCGGCGCGCCGGGCGTGTATTCGGCCCGCTATGCGCAGCTGGCCGGCGGGCCGAAGTCCGACGCCGCCAACAACGCGCGCCTGGTGCGCGAACTGGCCGGACACGCAGATCGCGGCGCACACTATGTCTGCGTGCTGGTCTACGTGCGCCACGCGGACGATCCGCAGCCGATCATCGCCGAAGGCAGCTGGTTCGGCGAGGTGATCGACGCGCCGCGCGGCGACGGCGGCTTCGGCTACGACCCGCACTTTCTGCTGCCCGCGCTCGGCAAGACGGCCGCCGAGCTGTCCAAGGCCGAGAAGAATGCCGTCAGCCACCGCGCGCAAGCGCTGGCGCAGCTGGTCGAGCGGCTGCGCCTGTTCGAGAACGCCTGACGCTTCATGATTCCGATCCACCCCGTGGGCGGGGGCCAGACGCCCGCTTCTTCCGCCGCCGCCAAGACCGGCGATGCCGTCACCTCGGCCTTCCTGCAGCCGGGCAGGATCAGCCTGCCGGCCTCGCCGCCGCTGTCGCTCTATGTGCACGTGCCGTGGTGCGTGCGCAAATGCCCGTACTGCGATTTCAACTCGCATGCGGAGCCGGAACCGGGGATCCCGGAAGACCGCTTCCTCGCGGCCATCCGGCAGGACCTGGAAGCCGCGCTGCCGATGGTGTGGGGCCGGCGCGTGCATACGATCTTCATCGGCGGCGGCACGCCGAGCCTGCTGTCGGCGCGGGGGCTGGATACGCTGCTGTCGGACATCCGCATGCTGCTGCCGGTCGATGCGGATGCCGAGATCACCATGGAGGCCAATCCCGGCACCTTCGAGGCCGAGCGCTTCCGCAGCTATCGGGCCAGCGGCGTGAACCGGCTGTCGATCGGCATCCAGAGCTTCAACGATGTGCACCTGCAGGCGCTGGGCCGCATCCACAGCGCCGCTGAGGCACGGGCGGCCATCGACATCGCCCGCGCGCACTTCGACAACATCAACCTCGACCTGATGTTCGCCCTGCCCGGCCAGACCCTGGCCGAATGCGAGGCCGACGTGGAAGCGGCGCTGTCGTTCGGCACCAGCCACGTCTCGCTGTACCACCTGACGCTGGAGCCGAACACCTACTTCGCCAAGCACCCGCCCGCGCTGCCGGACGACGACACCGCGTTCGCCATGCAGGACTGGATCCACGCACGGCTGGCCGCGGCCGGCTACGAGCACTACGAGGTGTCGGCCTACGCCAGGCCGGGTAAGCGCTGCAAACACAACCTGAACTACTGGCAGTTCGGCGATTACCTCGGCATCGGGCCGGGCGCGCACGGCAAGCTGAGCTTTCCGCACCGGGTGATCCGGGAGATGCGCCACAAGCACCCCGAGACCTACCTGCGCCAGGCGGAAACGGCCGGCGGCGCGACGGCGGTGCAGGAGCAGCGCGAAGTCGACGCGGCCGACCTGCCGTTCGAGTTCATGCTCAACGCGCTGCGGCTGACCGAGGGCTTCCCCGTCACGCTGTTCCAGGAGCGCACCGGCCTGCCGCTGCGCGGCATCGAGCGCGAACTCGATGCCGCCGAGCGGCGCGGCCTGCTCGTGCGCGACCATGTGGCGATCCGGCCGACCGAGCTGGGCCAGCGCTTTCTCAACGATCTGCAGGCGCTGTTCCTCGCCGACGACGAAAACTGACAATCCCGTCAGCTGACGGACTGTGCGGCCGCGCCGGCAGCCGTTACAATGGCGGCCTCGCGCGCCATGTGCGCGCATGCCGTCTCCGGAAGCGTGGCCGAGTGGTTTAAGGCAGCAGTCTTGAAAACTGCCGATGGGGTAACCCATCCGTGAGTTCGAATCTCACCGCTTCCGCCAGAATTAATTAGAAAATATATAGAATTCAAAGGCTTACTACCCTCGCGCAGAACCGGCCCATCATTAGGCCCATCGGCGAGATTCAGCCTACCCTCCGCAGTCAGATCACTCAGAAGCGCGCCCTACCACCGCGTTCCCTGAAATCGGCGAGCGCCTCTTATTGATCTTTACCTAAATCATGACAACCGATCGTCCGTAGGCGCGTTATATGGTCAGCACCGTGTATGGAGGATCGGTTCATGACCAAGATGGACGAAGCGACGCGCAAACGGGTACGTGCCGGACGCTTGATGCTTGCGGGCAAGACGCCGGCCGAAGCGGCGAAGGCGGTGGGTGTGGCACGGCAAACCGCGTACACCTGGAAAGCCCGGCTCAACGAAGGTGGCATTGACGCATTGCGGACAATGAACGTAGGTCGTGCAGCCCAACTGGATGCGTGCCAGCTCGAAGGCTTGCGCGTGGCACTGCTGCAAGGTGCGCTGGCGCACGGCTTCGGCACCGAGCTGTGGACCCTCAAGCGCGTGCGCATGCTCATCGAACGACTGTATGGCGTCACCTTCAGCGAGGTGCATGTCTGGCGGCTGCTGGGTGCGTTGGGCTTCAGCCCGCAAAAGCCTGAGCGCCGGGCCATCGAACGCGACGAAGACGCGGTACAGCGCTTCAAGCGCAAGACTTGGCCCGCGCTAAAAAAAAGTGTGCCGCCGAGCGACGGCTAATCGTCTTCATTGACGAGTCGGGCCTGTCGGAGCGGCCCACGCGCGTGCGCACCTGGGCGCCCAAGGGCTGCACGCCGGTCATCCAGTTCCACTTCAACTGGAAGCACGTCTCGGTCATCGCCGGCCTCACGCGCACGAACTTCGTGTTTCGACTGCACGACGGCGCGATCAAGAGTGCGCAGATCATCGAGTTCCTCAAGGCGCTGCGTGCGCAGCTCAAGCGCAAGTTGCTGATCGTGTGGGACGGCGCGCCACAGCACAAGAGCCGCGTTGTGCGCGAGTACCTCGACAGTACGCGAGGCGCCGTACAGATGGCGCTGCTGCCCAGCTATTCCCCAGACCTCAACCCGGTCGAATACCTGTGGGCCTGGCTCAAGCGGCACGCGTTGGCCAACTTCTGTCCCGATACCCTCGCCGAACTCAAACACACCGCCCGCCGCAAGCTCAAGAGCGGCCAGAAACGCCCATCGATCATCGCCGCGTGCTGGAAGCAGGCTGAGTTGTGGTGATGTCATGGGTTATGTAATTCTCAATAGGACGGCGCTACAGCTTCGGATCGGATTGATCGCTATCCCATTGCCAGATCATGGAGCCATCGTCGGAAGCGACTGCCGGCATCACTTCGCCTTGTTGGAAGTCCCGACGCGATGTATCTCGTTGCTCGCACGCTGTAGTGGCTCGCGTACTTGGCCCTGCAGTTTTTTGAGCGACGGCAACAGTGCTTTGGCAAGGTCCTGAACAGGGGCCGGGATCAGCCGGTCTGTCCACCCGTTCGCTGTCGCGATGAACTCCGTGAGTTCAGCCATCGCTGCCAACGCACTTTCAACCTGAATGATGGCGGCATTGGTACGCGCCACCCACTTGCCCAGCAGTTCCTGCCGAACTTTCAACCTCGTGGGTCAACGATGAGTGCTCTTGGACAGGGCCCTGCCTTGTCACTTTCGCCAACAGCGCTTCACCACGCGACTTGTCCTTCGACGCAATCGCGGCCAACTTTGGCCATCGCATTCAGCAGCCCCGCGCGCAGCGTGGTCAGCGCCTGACTCTTTTCATCGAGTTCTGCGAGTTTTGCTTGCAGACATGCGACCTTTTGTTCAACAGCGAACGTCGGACTATCCCATACATGAATGACGTTGCTAATTTCCGCGAGGGTGAAGCCCAGCGCCTTCGCGTGGATGATCAACCGTATCCGCTGTAACGAGACTTCGGAATAGCGCTTGTACGTATTTGTCGCGTGAGGTTGTGTTGCTTTGTCCAGCAAACCCGTCCGCTCGTAGTAGCGCACGGTATCGCGCGAAACGCCCGCCCGCTTGCATAGTTCGCCGATGCGCATGCTGCCTCTACCCAATGTTGTGGACCATCATTAGGGCTTGACCGTTGCCTTTAGTCAACGGTTTACAGTCCGATCCACTTTCCACTTCATCAGCAGGCTATGAAAAATCGTTTCGATTTTCGCGGGAAAACCGTACTCATCACGGGTGCATCGTCGGGTATCGGGCGTGAGTTCGCCTATGCGTTAGCCGGACGTGGCGCGAAACTTCTGCTGGTCGCACGCTCTCGCGACAAGCTGCACGACCTGACCGCAGAATTGCGACGCGACTACGCCTGCGACGCCGATTTCCTGACGGTTGACCTGAGCGCACCCGACGCCGTCCCTACGGTGGCGCATCTTCTCAAGGCGAACGGCACGGTCGTCGATGTACTCATCAACAATGCGGGTTTTGCGGCTTATGGACGCTTCGAAACGATTCCGTGGACGCGCCAACGTGATGAAGTGCTGGTGAACTGCATGGCCGCAGTCGAGTTGACGCATCTTTTGCTGCCTGGAATGCAGGCACGATCCGATGGCGCGGTCATCAACGTGGCATCAACAGCCGCATTCCAGCCTGATCCTTATATGGCGATCTACGGCGCAACCAAGGCCTTTCTCTTGTCATTTTCAGAAGCCGTTTGGGCTGAGAACCGACATCGCGGCATTCGGGTCGTCGCACTATGTCCCGGCGCGACACAAACCGGCTTTTTTGATGTCGTTGGCGCAAAAGAGGCGGCTGTCGGCACACCGATGCCTGTCGCGAGCGTGGTGCAGGACGCATTGTGGGCGCTGGATCGCAATCGGAGCCATCGGATTGTTGGGACGCGGAATCGGCTGCTTGCCAATTTGCAAAGGCTGTTGAGCCGCGAGATGTCGGCACGCCTGGTTGAGAAAATTCTTCGGCCGAGAGACGTTCGGGAACTGGCGACAGGAGATAGCAACGCGTAGGGTGCGGCCAATATCAACGTGGTAGCCGGTCAAGGTTGAGCGCCATGGATCGTTTTCGGTGGATAGCTTGCCAGCACGACCGAGGTCGTGACCGGTCCGAATCTGGCCAGCGCATCGATTGCCATTTCGAGTTGTGCCATCGCTTCGACCACCATGCGGACCACGAAGCAGTCTTCGCCGGTAATCCGATGCGCCTCGACGATCTCAGGCATCGCTTCGAAGGCGCTGAGGCACGGCTTGATCTGAGCATGGGTGGTGCGGATTCGCGCGATCGCTGCGATGCCGCGCCCCACGAGACCCGGATTGATCCGCGCCCCGTACCCTCGATGACGCGTTGCGCTTCCAGTCTTTTGATGCGAGCACACTGACCTGACGGGCAATCTGGCGAGCGAATCTCTGGTCTGATGTTCAATTCAAGACTCAATCCTCACCTTCTGCGTCTGGCCACTGCGCAAGCCCTGGCCGGCGCCAACTCGACGGTCGTCCATGCGACCGGAGCCATCATCGGCAACGTGCTTGCACCGAACCCGGCGCTGGCAGCGCGGCTACCGGCGCACGGCCCCTGGCACAGATCAGGCGCGCTTATTTCAGGGTCTCGAGCAGCTTCATGAAATTGCGCTTGGCGCGGTACTGCGCTTTGATGCCCGCGAGTTCCTCGGCAAATAGGGTGGCTTCAGCGTTTGCCAACCGAAGTTTCCGAATCGCATGAACCAATTCGAACGCTTCCTCGTATCGAGCGTTGCCGGCGCCCTGCTCGACCGCAATCGGCAACAGCTTGTGATAGAGCGCGATGGCTTCATGCGGGTGGGTCTTCGCGCGGGCGTCCGCCATCGGCCGCCACAGCGTTGTCGGCACAGGGCCGCCATTGAAGGTCGCCCACGCTGTGTCGACGTCGCCTTCGGCCAGGAAAATGGACACGATTTCGCCCCGCGTCGGGACGTACCAGCCATCGCGCCGTTTCTTGGCTGCACGCTCTTCGCGCCCAACCTGTTCCCACAAGTGCTCCAATGCCCGCTGCCGAACCTGCGACCGGCTACCGGTCTTCTGTGCGACCGCGTCCAGTTCGGCGAACGCCGCTGCGCCCGGACGCAGCGTGAAGCGCTGCCAAGCCATCGTGTCGACTTTGAGGAGATCGCCTCGCCGCAGTCCTTCGTAAACGCAGAAGGTCAGGAGCCTTGGGTCCTGACCGTACGCTTTCAGGCCGCGCTCCGCCCATGCGAGGGCATCGTCGAAACGGCTGCGCTTGCTCAACGCCTCTGCAATCTGCAGGTACTGGTACGCATTCGACAAATCCTTGGCCTTGATGCGCACCCAGGCGTCGATGTCGCCATCCAGGTCGGCGAGTGCCGTCATGGCGTGCTCCAACCGCATGTAGGCGCCGTCCCACGTATTTCGATTTCCGCGTTCGTCTCGACGCGCAGGTAGTGCCGCCCAAGCCTCTTCCACCAACTCACGGTAGCGCTGCAGCCCGGCCTTTCCCAGCGCTTTCTGGTAGTCCGGCAGAATGCTGTAGAACGTGTCCCACTGCCCCTCGGTCTGGAGCCTGAACAGCCGCTCGGCCAACCGGGCCACATCCGGCTTGGTTTGCTCACAGGCACGTCGGTGAACATCGACCAGCGCCTCGATCGACGGCATCACCTCGCCGTTCGAATCATCGATGTGCTCAAGACTGCGCTCAGCGTTCTCGATAGCCAATTCGGTCAGCTCCACGACGTGCAGTGCGTGCGGACCGCGGAGCCATTGCTCCAACAGACGTGCGAGATGCGTCAGGCCGCCGCCGTAATCGCCAGCTTCATCCCAGTCCAGGAACCGAGATACGCTGGTTGCCTGACGCACCGCGGCTTTCATATCGGCCAAACCGTCGGCATTCGCCGATTTTGCTTCCAGCAGCAGTCGGTCGCGCAAGCCCCGGTCGCGCTCCGCCGCTTCCATCAGCCGCTCGCGCAGCACCGAGGCGTCCAGATTTTCCAGATATTCCTGGATCTGCTCGCCGTAGGTCTTGCGCTTGCGACGCGGCTTCGCCGGTTCCGGCTCGTCGGCATGGAAGACTTCCTCACCGCTATTCTCCAGCCACGACAACGCGACTGCCACGGCGTGCTTGCAAAAGACCCCGTCTTCGCCGACGGGGCAATTGCATTGGTAGTCCAAACCGCCATCGTCATCGATGCCCAACTCGACGTGGTAACGGTAAGTGCCCTTCACATCCGCATGCAGAACACCATCGATCTGTTCGAGCCGTCCGACCGCGCCGTGGCGGAAATAAGCCGTGCCGCGCGCGAAGGACCCCGCGTCGGCCATTCTGCTCACCCGGTCCAAGGTGATCACATCAAACAGGGAATCCATGCGTATCGAAGCGGTATGGGAAGGTTGATGGTTGATAGTTGATGGCATGCATTGCAGAGGCGCATGAAGGCATGCGGAGATCCGACTGCGTCGAGATAGCCCGTCGCCCCTCGGGCTGGCAGGCAACCAAGCATCTTGGATGTGCCCCGTCTCTGCGCACACCGTTGCTCGCCGTCTCGTGTGCGAAATTGCTGGGCAGCAATTTTCAGGCAAGCCCGCGGGAATGCGCTGCCGACCCCGCCGTCGGGCGATGATGTCACCTCACCACGGCAATGCTAGCAAGATGGATGAA
The DNA here is from genome assembly GCF_024925465.1 of Ralstonia pseudosolanacearum. Taxonomy (NCBI): domain Bacteria; kingdom Pseudomonadati; phylum Pseudomonadota; class Betaproteobacteria; order Burkholderiales; family Burkholderiaceae; genus Ralstonia; species Ralstonia pseudosolanacearum. The sequence continues at coordinate 2,664,028 of NZ_CP103852.1, forward strand.
GCAAGGCGACGCGCGACGACGGAATCCGCGCCAGAAGCTGCTATAGTCGCGCCGCCCCGATCCCCCGACCGCCGCAATGATACCCAACCTTCGTCACACCGTTCTCGCCTGCGTTGTCGCCGCGACCGCCATCGGCAGCGGGCTGGTCCGCGCGCAGGCCACGGCGCCGCAGACGCAGGCGAGTGCCCCGGCCGCATCGACCGGATCGGTGGCGGAATTGCAGCAGCTGCTGGCGCAGAAGCGCCTGACCGAGCTGCGCACGACCTACAACGGCGACTATGGCACGAGCCTGCTGCTGGCCAACGAAGACACCACGGCCTATGTCGCGCTGTCGTATCGCAGGGAACTGTGGCGGGTGTACAAGTTCGGGGCGGCCACGCCGGCCGAAACCGCGTATGACCTGCTGGCCCGGCAGACCCGTGCATGGGCCGAGGACGATGTGCGCCATGCCGTCGCCGCAGGCCAGAAGGCCCAGCTGGAGCGCGAAGCGCAGGCGGCCGAGCAGCGTGCGGCGGCGCTGAGCCAGGAAGTACATGCCATGCAGGCCCAGCGCCAGCAGATGCTGGAAGAACAGCAGGCCGCGCGCCGGCAGACCCAGGCGCTCGATGCCGAGCGCCACGCCTACAAGACACAACTCGACTCGCTGCAGCAGCAGATCCGCCTGCTGGAAAAGCAGTTGAACGATCCGCACTGGTCGCCCGCGCCCTGAATCGCGGGCGCGATCGGCGCGACCGACCCGGGCTCAGTGCAACTGACCGCCCGCTTCCCGGATATCTTCCTGCCTGCGCAGCGTTGTCTCGATCGCAATGCGTAGTCCGGCGACGACGGTGTCGTGCGCCATGCTCGACTGCCCGGGATGCCCGGCCGCCTGCGCCGGCAGATAGGGAATATGGATGAAGCCGCCGCGCGCGTGCAGCCCGTGGCGGGCAATCGCGTGCATTAGCCCATAGAAGACATGGTTGCAGACGAACGTCCCCGCCGTCTGCGACACCGAAGCGGGCACGCCCGCGGCGCGCAGTTCATGCACGATGGCCTTGATCGGCAGCGTCGAGAAGTACGCCGCCGGCCCGCCCGCGACGATGGCGGTATCGATCGGCTGCCGGCCGGCGTTGTCGGCGATGCGCGCATCGTCCACGTTGATGGCGACGCGCTCGATGGCCATCTCGGCGCGCCCGCCGGCCTGGCCCACGGCGATCACCACGTCCGGGCGCAGGCTCGTCAGCAGCCTGTCGAGCCCCCGGATCGATTCGCCGAACACCGTCGGCAGCTGGCGCGCGACGATATCGGCGCCGGCGATGCCCTGGCCGTCGAGCGTGCGCACGGCTTCCCACGACGGGTTGACGGGCTCGTTTTCGAACGGATCGAAACCGGTGACGAGGATGGTGGGCATGACGGTCTCCTGCGACGGTACCCGATCGCCGATGATGATCGCCGCCCGGGCGGCACCATGCCCGGGCGCCTTGCCTGCTGCCTGGTCAGTTGAGCTTGCGCTTGTGCTCGTAGGACAGCAGGATGTCGACCTCTTCGGTCCCGACGGAGCGCAGCCATTCACGCGTCAGGCGTTCGCCGAGGCGGCGCATGTCGCCCAGCAGCGTCACATCGGGATTGATGACGCGCACGCCGGTCTTGGCGAGTTCGGCCTCATCGTGCTCGTAGGTCTGGCGGCTCGTTTCCCAGCCGCGCTTTTCGTATTCCGCGGCAAGCTTCAGCACCGCCTGCTGCGCGGAGGGCGACAGCCGGGCGAAGCGCGCTTCGCTGACGAACACGGCGTTCTTGGGAATCCACGCGTTGACCTTGTAATAGTAGGTCAGGCGCTGGCCCGCCCGGGTATCGAGGCCGGTCGACGGCGAGGTCAGCATGGTGTCGATGCGGCCGGCGGTGATCGCGGCGCCCAGATCGGCGGCTTCCACCGGGATGGCCTGCGCGCCGTACAGATCGGCGATGCGCTTCTGCTCGGCATTGTAGATGCGCAGGCGATGGCCCTTGAGGTCGGACAGGCGGGCGATCGGCGTGCTCGAATACAGGTTCTGCGGCGGCCAGGGCACGGCGTACAGCAGACGCAGGCCGTTGGCCTTCATCAGCGATTCGATCTTGTGGCGCGACGCCTCCCACAGCAGGCGGGCATCGTTGTAGTTCTCGACCAGGAACGGAAGCGAGTCGACGCCGAACATCGGGTCGCGCTGCGCCAGCGTGGACAGCATCACCTCGCCCCCTTCGGCCTGGCCCGCCTTCACGCCGTCGAAGATGGCGGCGGGCTTGAGCAGCGTGCCGCTCGGGAAGATATCCAGCCTGAGCTCGCCGCCGGTGGCCGGGCCAACGGCGCCGGCGAAGGCCTGCAGGTTCTGCGTGTGGAAGTTGGTCGCCGGATACGCCGTGGCGATGCGGAACGTTTCGGCGCGCGCGTGGACGGCCGACAGGAGCGAGAGCGCTCCCGCGAAAACACAAAGAAGGCGGCGTGCCGGCATGGCACGTCCACCCGTCATCTGGTTGCTCATGGATTCCCCCCGGAAAAGAGCTGGATGCGGATTGTTTTGTTATGTGGATGACGCAGCGCCGGCCGGCTGGGCGCCAATGACGCACCGGCCGGCGTGCGGGCGCGATTATCGCAGCATCAGGAAGTACAGGAGCACGATATTGGCTGTCAGCAACAGTAGCGCGGTGGGGACTTGCGTTTTGATGACGGCGTTCTTGTCGGACAGTTCCAGCAGCGCGGCCGGCACAACGTTGAAGTTGGCCGCCATCGGCGTCATCAGCGTGCCGCAGTAGCCGGAGAACATGCCGATCGCCGCCATCACCGCCGGGTTGGCATGGTAGACGCCGACCAGGATCGGCACCCCCACCCCGCCCGTCATGACCGGGAAGGCCGCGAAGCCGTTGCCCATGATGACGGTGAACAGCGCCATGCCCACGCAGTACACGATCACCGCCACCAGGCGATAGTCCATGTTGATGTAGGCGGTGGTCAGGTGTGCCACGGCCTTGCCCACGCCCGCATCGGCGAAGACCAGGCCCAGCATGGCCAGCATCTGCGGCAGCACCAGCGCCCAGCCGAGCGACTCGGTCAGGCGGCGCGATTCGCGCATGGCCTGCGCCGGCGTGTCGCGGGTCAGCCAGCAGGCCAGCCCCAGCGCGACGATGCAGCCGATCCCGAGCGACACGAAGGTCTGGTTCTTCGGATCGAGCAGGAAAGCGCCGCCGAGCTTCACGTCCTTGAGCAGCACGCTGCCGATGACGGTGACCACCGGGATGGTCAGCGCCGGAATGAACAGCCGGTTGCCCAGGCGCTCGGCGGAGGCGCGGCGCGCTTCGACGGGCAGCTCGCCGTGCTTGCCCAGCACCACGCCGCCGAAGCCGGCCAGCACGGCCATCAGCACCGCGCCGAGACCGACCACGATCGGCGGCAGCCGGTCGCCCACCAGGAAGATCACGGCGAAGATCGCCCAGAACAGGCCGGTGGCCCAGCGGCGCGGGTGCGTCTTGTCGGCGAAGGTCATCAGCGCGGTGATCGCGAGGACGATCCCGGCCAGCCAGTACAGATAGTTGATCGACAGAATCATGGTGCTCACCCCTGCTTGGCTGCGGCTGCGTTGCCGGCGGCGCCCATCTCGCGGGCGAGCCAGCCGTCCAGGCGCTTGAGGCGCACGGCGTGGATCAGGAACGCGCAGATCGCGGTCGGGATGCCCCACACGGCGATGTGCAGCGGCTCGACGTCGATGCCCGAGCCCAGCAGGAAGGTATGCATCAGCGCGATGGCGCCGAAGGCCACGAAGATGTCCTCGCCGAAGAACAGGCCGACGTTGTCGGTGGCGGCGCAGAAGGCCAGCAGGCGTTCGCGGATCGGCTCGGGCAGCTTGCCGAAGCGGCTCTCCGCGGCGCCCTCGGCCATCGGGGCCAGCAGCGGGCGCACCATCTGCGGATGGCCGCCGAGGCTGGTCAGGCCGGCGGCCGCGGTCAGCTCGCGCACCGCCAGGTAGACGATCAGCAGCCGGCCGACCGTGGCCGAGCGGATGCGCGCGATCCAGTTCTGCGCGTGCTCGCGCAGGCCATGCCGCTCAAGCAGGCCCACCACCGCCAGCGGCATCAGGATGATGAGCGGCAGCGTGCGTGTCTTGATGACGCCCGTGCCGATCGCCGCCAGGATCCTGTCGATCGGCATCGACGCCGCGAAACCGGTGGCGATGGCGGCCGCGGCCACCACCAGCATCGGATTGAACCGCAGGATGAACCCCGCGATGATGACGACCACCCCGATCAGCGGCCATAGATTCACTGCCGTATCCATGTGTTGCTTCCCCCTTATTGTTGTGAAAAAAAGCCCCGCGCGAACCACCGTGCGGGGCAGGTTTCAGGCGCCGGCGCGCACAGCGATACCCTCGCTGCCGAGCCGGTCCCGAATGCGCCGCGCGAACGCCAGCGCATGCGCGCCATCGCCGTGCAGACAGACGGTCTGCGCGCGAATCGGAACCCATACGCCGTCGACGGATTGGACACGCTGTTCGCGCACCATGGCAAGCGTCTGCGACAGCGCGGCGTCTTCGTTTTCGAGCAGCGCACCGGGCGTGCCGCGCTTGACCAGCGTGCCGTCGGCGTTGTAGCCGCGGTCGGCGAAGACCTCTTCCTTGGCGGCCAGGCCCAGCTCGCGCGCGGCCTGCACCAGCTCGCCGCCGGCCAGCCCGAACACCGCCAGCGACGCATCGAAGTCGCGCACCGCGCGGGCGATCGCCATGGCCAGCGGCCGGTCGCGCGCGGCCTGGTTGTACAGCGCGCCGTGCGGCTTGACGTGCGCGAGCCTGCCTCCCTGCGCCCGCACGATCGCCGACAGGCCGCCGATCTGGAACAGCACGCCGGCATAGACCTCGTCCGGCGGCAGGTGCATCTCGGTCCGGCCGAAGTTCTCGCGGTCGGGGAAGCTCGGATGCGCGCCGATCGACACGCCCTGGCGCAGCGCCCAGGCGGTGGTCTGGCGCATCGTGTTGACGTCGCCCGCGTGCCAGCCGCAGGCGATGTTGGCCGAACTCACCAGCGCGAGCAGGGCTTCGTCGTTGTCGCAGCCTTCACCCAGGTCTGCGTTCAGGTCGATTGCGGTCATCGGTAGGTTCCTCGTTCCATCAAGCCATCGGGCGTGTCCTGGCGGTGCGCCGCGCCACGGACAGGATGCCCCGGCGCTGCCAGTCCAGCGCCGTCTCGATCTGCTGCAGGTAGCGCGACACGTCGGCGCGCGCGGCCTCGGCCTCTTCCAGCGTCGCGCGGGCAAAGCGGATGCGCGTGCCGAGCGGCACCTGCGCCAGACGCCACTGGTCGGCCAGGATGACGGTGCCGATCTTGGGGTAGCCGCCGGTGGTCTGCGCGTCGGCCATCAGCACGATCGGCTGGCCGGACGGCGGCACCTGGATCACGCCCGGCACCACGCCGTGCGACAGCAGGTCGCCGCTGCGCAGCTGTCTGCGCACAAGTTCCGGCCCCTGCAAGCGGAAGCCCATGCGGTTGCTGTTGGGGGTGAGCGTCCACTCCGATTCCCAGAACGCGGCCTGCGAATCCGCCAGGAAATCGTCATATTCGGGACCGGGCAGCACGCGTATGACCGGAAGCTCGCCGCGCATGCGGTCGAAGGTCCAGCGCGGCGCCTTCACGCCGATGGCGGCACCGCTGACGTCGGGCGCGCGCGACCGATCGGCCGGCAGCGCGGCCAGCCGGTCGCCGTCGCGCAGCGGACGGCCTTCGAAGCCGCCGAAGCCGGCCTTGAGGTCGGTGGCACGCGAGCCCATCATCTCCGGCACGTCGATGCCGCCGGCCACGCACAGGTAGGCGCGCACGCCACCCTGCGCCACGCGCAGCGTCAGCGTTTGGCCGCGCTGCACGGGAAAGGCATGCCAGGCATGCACGGGTGCCCCATCCAGCGTGGCGTGGCAGTCGGCCCCGGTCAGGGCGACCAGCCCGTCGGCCAGGAACCGCAGCGTGGCGTGGCCCAGCGTGAACTCGATGCCGGCCGCATCGCTGCGGTTGCCCACCAGCCGGTTGCCGACGTACAGCGACAGCGGGTCGAGCGCGCCCGACGTGCACACGCCGAAGCGGCGATAGCCGGTGCGGCCGAGGTCCTGCACCGAGGTCAACACGCCGGCCCGCACGATCTCGATCCAGGCCGGCGCGGTCCGGGAAGTGGGCCGGCTCATGCGAGCACCTTCGAGGCGACAAAGCGGATGCGGTCTCCGGGCGCCAGCAGCGCCGGCGGGTCGCGCTGGGGCACGAACAGCGCCGCGTCCGTGCGGCCGAGCAGTTGCCAGCCGCCGGGGGAGGCGGCCGGGTAGATGCCGGTCTGCTCGCCGCCGATGCCGACCGAGCCGGCCGGCACCGCCATGCGCGGCTCCGCGCGGCGCGGCGTGGCGAGCGACTTGTCGAGCCCGCCCATGTAGGCGAAGCCCGGCAGGAAGCCCAGGAAGTAGACGATGTATTCGGGCGCGGTATGGCGGCGCACTACCTCCGCGGGGCTCAGGCCCGTGTGGGCCGCGACATCGCGCAGGTCCGGGCCGTCGTCACCGCCGTAGGCGACTTCGATGTCGATCCGCTTGCCGTCGGCGATCAGCGCACCGCTCTCTTGCCACGCCTCGCGCAGCAGCACGGTCAGCGCCTGCGCATCGGCCTGCGGCCCGAAGACGAGCGTCAGGTTGTTCATGCCCGGCACCACGTCGATGACGCCCGCCCACTCGGACGCGCGCGAGGCCATCGCCCAGATGCGCTGCTGGCAAGTCAGGGTCGCCGGCGGCGGCACTTCGCACAACAGCGCCAGTTCGCCCAACCGGTGAATCGTGCACTGCAACTTAGCCCCCGTTCGTCATGGGCCCCCGCTCGGACGATATCGAGAAGGGGACGCGGAATCCAAATCGATACGTTAATAAAATGTCGATAAATTCTGAATAAGAAGTAACCCTTAGCTCACCCGAAGTGCATCTCCGCGTGCTTTTGGTGCGATCCGGGCCCTGTTCATCATAGGCAAGGCGCTGTCCCGGATGGACAGCCGGCCGTGCCTGCGTCATCTCTAACCGAAGCGGTGGCCGAAAACGGCACCGCGCCGCCATCTTCAGCCACCGTGCTCGTGCTGCGTGGCGCGCAGGCCAAGCCACAGGGCCAGCACGGCGCTGACCGCCATCATGCCCAGCAATGGTGCCGCGCCCTGCCCGAACGCCGCGACCACCGTGCCGGTAACCATACCCAGGCCGAACTGCATGGCGCCCATCAACGCCGAGCCCGTGCCGGCGCGGGCGCCCTGCCCGGCCATGGCAAGCGCGCCCGTGTTGGGCGAAATGCAGCCGATCGAGGCGACGTAGCAGAACAGCGCCGCCAGCACCAACGGCAGCGGCATGAAACCGACGGCGACCGCCGCGGCAGCCGCCACGCTCGTCGCGGCCGGAATCCACAGCGCGCGGCGCAGCACCCGGGCCGGCGTAGAGCGGCGCATCAGCCGCACATTGATCCGGGAGGCTGCAATCATGCCGGCCGCATTGCTGCCGAACACCCACGCATAGTGCGATGGGCTCAATCCGTAATGGTCGATCAGCACGAACGGCGAAGCGGTGATGTAGGCGAACATGCCCGACACGAACACCGCGCCGCACGCCGTATAGGCGGCGTAATGGCGATCGCGCAGCAGTTCCCAGTAGTCGCGCAGCACCCGGCCGACGGCCAGCGGCCGCGCGTGCGCCGCATCCAGCGACTCGCGCATCAGGAAATGCACCGCCGCCAGAGACAGCACGCCGAACGTCGCCAGCACCGCGAAGATCATCCGCCACGAGGTCATCTGCAGCAGCGCCCCGCCGATCATCGGCGCGAGGATGGGCGCCACGCCCATCACCAGCATCAGCGTGGAGTAGGCCTGCGCCGCGCCGGCCGGATCCATCCGGTCGCGCACGGCCGCGCGCGAGATCACCATGCCGGCGCAACCACCGAACCCCTGCACGGCGCGCAGCACGGCCAGCATGGTGGCATCGGTGGCGAACGCGCAACCGACCGACGCCGCCACGTACAGGGCCAGGCCGATATAGAGCGGGGGCTTGCGGCCGAAGCGATCGCTGGCCGGGCCGTAGATCAGTTGGCCGATTGCCAGGCTGATCAGAAACGCCGTAAGCGTGATCCCCGCCGCGGCCGACGACGTCCCGAGATCGCGCGCGATGGTGGGCAGGCTCGGCAGATACATGTCGACCGACAGCGGACCGATGGCGGTCAGCGCGCCCAGCAGCAACAGCCAACCGGGAATGGCGCCGCGCAGGCTGGGCAGGCGAGCGCGTCTGGAATCGGGAGCAGTCATTGGGGGCGCGGGAAACACGGCTGCGATCGCGCACGGAAACGGATCGGGAGCGCGCCGGAGCAAACGTCAGACTGTAGCGCAAAGCCGCATTGCCCGCCGGACGCGGCCACGGCACTGCCGCGGTGCAAACCGAGGCCCGCCGCGCCACCGCGGGGAGCCGCGGCCCACCTGGATACCCCGGCATGACAAGCCGGCCGACGCCGATTCCGGGCACCGTGCGCGACCGGCCTGCCATGGCGCGCATCCGGCATGCCCGGCACGGGATTTGCAAACCCACCGCCCCCGTACGAGACGGGCGCGCAGGCGCCCGGACCGGGCTGCCGGCGAAAAGCCGGAAGCTATAATCGTTCGTTGATGGCAGGCATCACACGCCTATGATGATGAAGGCGATGCATCGGCGCGAATCTGCGCCGTTGCCGCATGCTGTGGAGCGTCGTCAACCACCCAGACAAGACCGCTTCGGGGGCGCTTCGGGCTCGCGGCAAGCGGCACGGAAACCACGAGCCAACCTGTTGTGACACCACTTCCTCCGCGCCTGTCGCTGACAGGCATGACCAAGCGATACCCCAGCGTGGTCGCCAACGACGGCGTGAGCCTCACCGTTGCGCCGGGCGAGATCCATGCCGTGCTGGGCGAGAACGGCGCCGGCAAGTCGACGCTGATGAAACTCATCTTCGGCGCGGTCCAGCCCGATGCCGGCGAGATGCAGCTCGACGGCCAGCCGGTCGAGATCGCCAATCCGCACCAGGCGCGCGCGCTGGGCATCGCCATGGTGTTCCAGCATTTCTCGCTGTTCGATACCCTCACCGTGGCCGAGAACATCCTGCTCGGCCTGCCCGCCGATCGGGGTGACCTGCGCGAGCTGGCCGAACAGGTCCGCACCACTGGCGACCGGTATGGCCTGCCGCTCGAGCCGCATCGCCATGTGCATACGCTGTCGGTGGGCGAGCGCCAGCGCGTGGAGATCGTGCGCGCGCTGCTGACGCGGCCGCGCCTGCTGATCCTCGACGAGCCCACCTCGGTGCTGACGCCGCAGGCGGTCGAGAAGCTGTTCGTCACGCTGCGCCAACTGGCGGCCGAAGGCACCAGCATCCTCTACATCAGCCACAAGCTCGACGAGATCCAGGCGCTGTGCCACGCCGCCACGGTGATGCGGGCGGGCAAGGTCACCGGCGTGTGCGATCCGCGCCGGGAGACCGCGTCGTCGCTGTCGCGCATGATGATCGGCGGCGAGCCGCCGCGCGAGCTGCGTCCGCAGACCACGCCGGGCGAAGTGCGCCTGGAAGTGGCCGGCCTGTCGCTGCCCAAGTCGCACGCCTTCGCGACGCAGTTGCGCGACATTGCCCTGCAGCTGCGCAGCGGCGAGATCGTCGGCATCGCGGGCGTGTCGGGCAACGGGCAGCAGGAACTGCTGGCCGCGCTATCGGGCGAGGACACCCGCGCCGCCGCGCAGACGGTGAGGATCGACGGCGAGCCCGTCGCCAGGCTGGACCCGCGCGCGCGCCGCAAGCGCGGGCTGTCGTTCGTGCCGGAGGAGCGGCTCGGGCGCGGCGCGGTGCCCTCGCTGTCGCTGGCCGCCAATACGCTGCTGACGCACCAGCGCGCGCCGCAGGTACGCGGCGGACTGATCGATAAAAAGGCCGCCGCCGGGCTGGCCGCCGGCATCATCCAGCGCTTCGGCGTCAAGGCCGGCGGGCCGGATGCGCAGGCCAAGAGCCTGTCGGGCGGCAACCTGCAGAAATTCATCGTCGGCCGCGAAATCGAATGCGCGCCGCGCGTGCTGATCGTCGCGCAGCCCACCTGGGGCGTCGACGTGGGCGCGGCTGCGCAGATCCACAACGAGATCCTCGCGCTCAAGGCCGCGGGGTGCGCCATCCTGATCGTGTCGGAAGAACTCGACGAACTCTTTGCGCTGTGCGACCGCCTGCACGTGATCGCCAACGGCCGCCTGTCGCCCTCGACGCCCGCCCACGCCACCGACCGCGAACAGATCGGCCTGTGGATGAGCGGCATGTGGGACAAGACCGCCGCCCACGCGGCTTCCACGACGGAGGTGGCCCATGGCTGACGTCATGCATGGCAGCCGCCTGGCGCTGCCCGTCTCGCTGGAGCTGCGCGCGCTGCCGTCGCGCGCCATGGCCTATGCCTCGCCGCTGATCGCGCTGGCGCTGACCCTGGTGTTCGGCCTGCTGCTGTTCGCGCTGCTGGGCAAGGACCCGGTGGCCGGCGTGCGCGTGTTCCTGATCGAGCCGCTGGCAACCAAGCGCGCCATCGGCGAGGTGCTGCTCAAGACCGTGCCGCTGGTGCTGTGCGCGCTGGGCCTGTCGGTGTGCTACCGCGCCAACGTGTGGAACATCGGCGCGGAGGGGCAGCTGATCGTCGGCGGCATCTTCGCGGCGGCCGCCATCCTCCACTTCGATACGCCCACGCCGGCCATCCCGGGCGGCGCCGCGCTGCTGCTCGCCATCGTGGCCGGGCTGGCCGGCGGCATGCTGTGGGCGGGCCTCACCGCCCTGCTGCGCGACCGCTTCCATGCCAACGAGATCCTGGTCTCGCTGATGCTGACCTACATCGCGCAATTGCTGCTGCTGTACATGGTCAACGGCCCGCTGAAAGACCCGAACGGCATGAACTTCCCGCAGTCGATGGTGTTCGACAGCGCCTTCGTGCTGCCGACGCTGGTGGCCGGCACGCGCCTGCACGTCGGCTTCCTCGTCATGCTGGCGATGGCCGCGGCGATGACGCTGTTCGTGTTCCGCAGCTTCGCCGGCTACCGGCTGCAGGTGGGCGGGCTGGCGCCGCAGGCGGCGCGCTACGCGGGCTTCTCGTCGCGCGCGGCGCTGTGGACGGCGCTGCTGGTCTCGGGCGGGCTGGCGGGCATCGCCGGTGCCTTCGAGGTGGCGGGGCCGATCGGCCAGCTGCTGCCGTCGATCTCGCCCGGCTACGGCTTTGCCGCCATCGTGGTGGCCTTCGTCGGGCGGCTGCATCCGGTGGGCACCGTGCTGGGGGCGATCGTGATGTCGCTGTTCTACATCGGCGGAGAGCTCGCGCAGTCGCGCCTGGGCCTGCCGGCCGCCATCACCGGGGTGTTCCAGGGCATGCTGCTGTTCTTCCTGCTGGCCTGCGACACCCTCATCGAATACCGCCTGCGCTGGCGCGCGCACCGCTGATCCGGACCCCGCCATGGAAAGTCTCGCTCCCCTGATCGCCGCGTCGATCAACGCCGGCACCCCGCTGCTGCTGGCCGCCCTGGGCCTGCTGATGAACGAGCGCGCCGGCGTGCTCAACCTCGGCGCCGAAGGCATGATGCTGGTGGCCGCCGTGGCCGGCTTCATGGTCGGCTACCAGACCCAGATCCCGTTGCTGGGCTTTGCCGCCGGCGCGCTGGCCGGCATGGTGATGGCCGCCCTGTTCGCCTGGCTGGCGCTGGTGCTGGTGACCAACCAGGTCGCCACCGGCCTCGCCCTGTCGATCTTCGGGACCGGGCTGTCGGCCTTCATGGGCCAGCGCTTTGTCGGCATGTCGCTGCCGGCGCAGGCGTATGGCATTCCGGGGCTGAAATCGCTGCCGTTCGTCGGGCCGGCACTGTTCGGCCAACACTGGATGGTCTACTTCGCCCTGCTGCTGTGCGGCGCCATCGCGTGGTTCCTGTTCCGGACGCGGGCCGGCCTGACGCTGCGCGCGATCGGCGAATCGCCGGAATCCGCGCACGCGCTGGGCTACCCGGTGCGCACCATCCGCTTCGGCGCGCTGCTGTTCGGCGGCGCGTGCTGCGGGCTGGCCGGCGCCTACCTGTCGCTGATCTACACGCCGATGTGGGTGGAGAACATGGTGGCCGGCCGCGGCTGGATTGCGCTCGCGCTGACCACCTTCGCCACCTGGCGCCCGCTGCGCATCCTGTTCGGCGCGCTGCTGTTCGGCGGCGTGACGATCCTGCAGTTCTACCTGCAAGGGATCGGCGTATCGGTGCCGTCGCAGATCCTGTCGATGGCGCCGTTCGCCGCGACCATCGTCGTGCTGGCCGTCATCTCGCGCAACCCGGACTGGATCCGGCTGAACATGCCCGCCTCGCTGGGCAAGCCGTTCCGCCCCGGCGCCGCCTAGGCCGGCCCCGCCTTCCTTCGCTTCATCTCACGCAACCGAGCCACCACCGAGCCACACCAGAGGAGAAATCGATGAACGTTACCCGCAGGATCACGCTGGCCGCGCTGGCCGCCGGCGCCGCCATGGCCCTCTTGGGCTGCGGCAAATCCAACGAAGCGGACAAGACCGCCGCGCCCGCCGCCTCGGCACCCGCCGCGGCCACCGCGCCCGCCGCGGCCGAGCCGCTGAAGGTGGCGTTCGTCTACGTCGGCCCGGTCGGCGATGCCGGCTGGACCTTCTCCCACGACATGGGCCGCAAGGCAGTCGAGGCCAAGTTCGGCAACAAGGTGAAGACCACCTTCATCGAAAGCGTGCCCGAGAGCGCGGCCGACGCCGAGCGCGTGTTCCGCGACCTCGCCACCCAGGGCTACAAGGTCATCTTCGGCACCAGCTTCGGCTTCATGGAGTCGATGCTCAAGGTCGCCAAGGAATTCCCGGACGTGAAGTTCGAGCACGCCACCGGCTTCAAGACCGCCGACAACCTGGCCCAGTACGACGTGCGCACCTACGAGGGCGCCTACTTGGCGGGCGTGGTGGCCGGCAAGATGAGCAAGTCGGGCAAGCTGGGCGTGGTGGGTTCGGTGCCGATTCCCGAGGTGATCCGCAACATCGACGCATTCACGCTGGGCGCGCGCAGCGTCAACCCGAAGGCCACCACCCGCGTGGTATGGGTCAACAAGTGGTTCGATCCGGGCAAGGAGCGCGAGGCCGCCACCACGCTGATCGGCCAGGGCGTTGACGTGCTGATGCAGAACACCGACTCCGCCGCCGTGGTGCAGACCGCCCAGGAGAAAGGCGCCTACGCGATCGGCTGGGACAGCGACATGACCAAGTTCGGCGACAAGGCCCACCTGGCCGCCTCGATGAACAACTGGGGCGTGTACTACACCAAGGTGGTCGGCGATGTGCTCGACAACCAGTGGAAGTCCGGCTCGACCTGGTGGGGCCTGAAGGAAGGCGCGATCGACCTGGGCGCGTTCAACCCGGTGGTGCCGGAAGACGTCAAGGCGCTGGTCGCGACCCGGAAGCAGGGCGTGATCGACGGCTCCGCCCCGATCTGGAAGGGCCCGCTCAAGGACAACACCGGCAAGGAAGTCCTGCCCGCCGACAAGATCGCCGACGACGGCTTCCTGCACGGCATCAAGTTCTACGTGGAAGGCGTGGAAGGCAAGATTCCGGGCTGATCCGCATCCGCACGGAACGCAAGCCGGCCGCTCGCGAGGGTGGCCGGCTTTTTTTCGTCAGTTCTCGTCAGTACTTGTAGAAAGGTTTCGAGTTGACGTAGTACTCCACGAAGGTCCAGGGCGACGACGCTACCCCGGGCTCGCGGGACAGCGTCACCTGCTCCGTGTACAGGAGATCGGGCGCGCCCGAGAACACGGCATCGTAGATGGCGATCACGTACTCGCCCCCCGGAAGATTGGGCAGCATGCGGAATCCACCTTCGACACCCTGGACTGCCCGTGCCTTCACGGCTCCCAGCGATCCCCGGTTCGAGACGATGCGATCGGAGAACGCCGTGCCGTTCGCATAGCGGGCGTGGGTCACGCTGCCGGCGCGCTGGTAGACCCCCTGCAGATACCGGCCATCCCGGACCCCCGCGTCGATTTCCTTCAGGATCTGCTCGGCCACCGTCCGCACCGCGGAGCGATCCCGATCGTCCAGCCAGAACAGGAACTCCTTCTGCCCCATCGTCTCGGCCGCCCGCGAGGTCGGCAGGCCCACGCCGGCCATGCCCACCAGCGAAACGCCGGCCGCCAGTCTGAATGCATCACGCCTTTTCATGATCGCTCCGGAAATCGCCAGACTCATTTCCCCCGCAGCGAGCCCACCCGCTCCGGATCCTTCACGCTCACCAGAATGTCGTAGCCGGACTTCACCCGGATCGACAGGACGCGCGGCCCCGCGATTGCCGCGAAGATCCGACGCTTGTCGGCGCCGACATACCAGCCGGAGTGGTAGCCCGGCAGACTGAAGCCATTGGTCCGGATCTTCGGCCCACGCTCCGGATGCAGGGTGAGATCCACGATCGCCGGCTCGCCCTCCACGTCGGCAAGCGGAACCTTGACCTCGTAGAAGCTGCTCCTGACGGTCAGCACGCCGTCGGCAACCCCGAAGTCGGCCCGCTGCATGAACACCAGCAAGACCGCGAACGTCACGAGCAGCACCCCAACGATCGCGGCGGGCACGCGATACCCGGCCCCGCCTTTCGCATAGACATTGGCCAGCACCACCACCAGGGCCGGCACGCAGACCACGAGCAGGAACAGCACCAGCGTGGCCCTGGTATCGGGCCGAAGCACTTCCACGTTTTCCACCCTACCCTCCATCACATGAGCGCTGCGGCGCGCAGCGAGATGTTCTGCATCGCCTCGACGACGGCTTGCCGGGTCGCCGCGGGAATGCTCAGCACGCCGATCTTCTCGGCCGCGGCGACGAAGGCGTCGACCTCGTCCCGCACGAGCTGCCGGTTGGTTTCCAGCAGGAACTGATCCTGGTTCAGCAACCGCGCCACCCGCGCGGCCTGCTGCGCGCTGGCGAAATAGGCCGGGTCCAGCGCGAGCATGCGCTTGGCCAGCAACGCGCGCTCCGCAAATGCGTGCTCGACGGCCCGCTGCGCTTCGGAGCGGGAAGTGCCCTTTGAGATCGGCGCGGTCACCGGCCCCGCGAACAGCGCGTCGGACGACGTCCGGCAGGTGCTGCCCCCGCTCGCGACCACGGCCGTGGCCACCGCGACCGAGATGTAGACCCCCGCCAGAATGGCGACCGTCACCGTGGTCGCGACCGACACATAGGTCACCACGATGGCCGCGATGGCCACCGGCACGGCCGCCACGGCAACCTGATCGATGCTCGGCGCGATCTGGCTGTAGATGAATTTCAGTTCTTCGTCCGCCGCCAGCGCGCTGATGTCCTGGATGTCATTGGTGCGCACGTCCACACCGCCACGGCGGAGCATCGCCCCGCCGCTGCGCAGGACTTCCAGCACACGCTTCTTGAGCATGGACGGCGGCCCCGAGCGGATGACCGCCAGCCGCGACAGCTCGCCGAGAAACCCGGCATAGTCGCCACGGATCGAGGCCGACAGCACCCGCTCATCGCAGATCGCCAGCAGGAGCCGAATCTCCTGGTCCCGCGCCCCGAGCACGCTTTCCGGAATCCCGTTCGCCTGCAGATACGCGGCGGGATCGCGCTGGAACCTCGCCTTTTCGTCGGCGTTCGTCAGCACCCGCTCCCACACCCCGCCGAACGACGTCAGGGCGCCGGAAATGGCGGGCGGAAGCTTGTCCGCATCCAGCACGAGACGCAGCGGGTCGCTCGGGTACGCGCTTTTCGCGAGGCCGATGCTGGCCGGCGTTCCATAAAGACTCGTGCCGGAAGCGGCCCCGGGGAGGCCGACCATCCCCGCAATCGCGCCCAGTATCCGCCTGCGCTTCATGACTGCCCCCTCCCGCTCGCCAGAGCCTTCTCGTGTTGGCGGAATGCGATCCGCAAATTGAACCGCGCAATGACATCGGGAACGAATTCGTGATACCGCTCCTGCAGCGCCCGCCTCACTTCCGGGTGCTGGTGCAGGATCGCGCAGGCCTGGCAGATGTGATGGACCCCGCTGAGCTCATCGTTGATGGCCTCGCCGAACAGCTTCCGCAGGATGTCTCCGGGACCGTCCATGTGGATCCAGATCTTCAGGAAATCGCCGAGGGTGTCCTCGAACAGGTCGCCCATGGAGCGGCTGGCCAAGCTGCCGACCTTGAGCTCGTCGATGTGCTCGAACGTCAGGCCACAGCAGACCGCCAGCTCCTCGCGCGGCGTGACGACGAGGTTGTGGAAGATCTGCGAGCACCCTTCCGTCAGCGCCGCGAGCCCGGCCGGCTTGCCGCGCTCCACGTACCGGTCGTTGAACGGCATCCAGCTGTTGCATTGCAGCGAGAACTTCAGCGGCTTGGATCGCAAGGCCGCCTGAAACACTTCGCTCTGCGTGGCCTGCGCAAAACAATCCGACGTCTCCGAATCGCGCTCGACCGTCACCAGCGTGAAGATGTCCTTGCCGACCAGGGCTTCGACCGCATGCTCGACCGAGGCAAACGGCACCCATCGCTGGTGGTCCATGCCCGTGCTGATGTTGATCTCCGCGACGCCGCAGGCCTGCAGCCGGTCGGCAACGGCCTGCGCATGCGCCGGCTTCCGGCCCCAGAAGGCATTCGTCACGCAGCGGGTCAGCAATCCTTTCTTCGCGGCATAGGCCACCGCCTCGAACAGGTCGTCCTTCAGCAGGAAGACCTCCCCGCCGCTGAACACGATCAGCTTCAGGTTCTCGAAGCGCTCGACCGCCGCATCGATGCTGCGCTTGATGTCGTCCAGCGACAGCCGCGTCCGGATGCTCGGATTCGATTCAAAGCAGCACTGCTCGCATTGCGCGTTGCAGCGGTAGGTGGGAATGATGGTCAGCGAGTCGGGGAAAACGGACAGCACACGCCGATCGATATAGTCCGGGATCGCCATGGCCTCAATGTCCGCCGATGCGTTGATCGCCTGCCAGGCAGCGGACGACGAGCCGGGCGTCGGGCGCCAGCTGGCCGAACTCCATCGTTCTCGCGGACGAGGCGTGATAGTAGAGCGGGTATTCGGCTTCCCGCGGGTCGGGCGACTTCACCCAATAGAAATCGGCATCGCGATGCCCGGCCTGCGCATCGGCACGGTAGCAGGCCAGCTCTTGCGCGTCGGGCAGCCAGCAGACCGCCGGCCTCAGGGCGGCCAGCTTCGGGGCGATTTCCGATTTCGCCACCAGGCCCTCGAACGCGCGCCACACCGTCCGCTGCGTTGCGTGCGTGCCGGCGCCGGAGCGGCAGTCGATTGCCGACGTCGCTTGACAATGCGTCGACACCCACGCGATCAGAATGCAACGTCGCCAAATCAATGTGATCCCCCCAATCCAATTCATCATAGATATGAGAGGAGTCACCCATTGTCAAAATTCGCTGAGCCGGAGCGACCACCGGCGGGCGCAACGCCCGGCGCGAGATGCGCGCGGCGCGCGGGGCAAGTTCGGCCACAGGAAGCCGGCCGGCATCTTCACGGCCGCGCTTGAAAACCGCTCGCTCTCCCCAAGCTGCTACGATGGCCTGTCGGCGTCGCGCCCATGTGACGCCGGCTCTTCATGAAGGAGCCTGCCATGTTCGGACGCGTCTTCCGCCTGTGGAGCGTGGTGCGCAACGATGTGCGCCTGCTGTGGTTCGCGCTGCGCCATCCGGAGGCGCCGTGGTGGCTGGCGCCGGCCGCGCTGCTGCTGGCCGGCTACGTGATCTCGCCGATCGACCTGATCCCGGATGTGATCCCGGTGATCGGCTGGCTGGATGACATCGTGCTGGTGCCGCTGGCGCTGCATGCGCTGCTGCGCGCCCTGCCCGAACGCGTGCGCGAGGACGCACGCTTTGCCGCCGCCCGGCGCTTGCGGCCGAGCGGGCGGTAGCCGCCGGCTTACGGCAGGAGGATCGTCGAACCGGTCGTCTTGCGCGCTTCGAGGTCGCGGTGCGCCTGCGCCGCGTCGGCCAGTGCGTAGCGCTGGTGGATCTCGATCTTCACCTTGCCGCTGCCCACCACGTCGAACAATTCAGCGGCCATCGGCTCCAGCAGCGCGCGCTGCGCCGTGTACGTCATCAGCGTCGGGCGCGTCAGCTTGAGCGAGCCCTTAGCGCTCAGCACGCCGAGGTCGAACGGCGGCACCGGGCCGGACGCGTTGCCATAGGTCACCATCATGCCGCGCGGCGCGAGGCAATCGAGCGAGCCCGCGAAGGTGTCCTTGCCAATGCCGTCGTAGACCACCGGCACGCCCTTGCCGCCGGTGATCTCGCGCACGCGCTCGGTGAAATTCTCGCGCGTGTAGACGATGGTGTGGTCGCAGCCGTGCGCGCGGGCCAGTTCCGCCTTGGCGTCGCTGCCGACGGTGCCGATCACGGTGGCGCCCAGTGCCTTGAGCCACTGGCAGGCGATCAGGCCCACGCCGCCGGCCGCCGCGTGGAACAGCACAGTGTCGCCCGGCTGCACGCGGTAGCTGTCGCGCAGCAGGTATTGCGCGGTCAGCCCCTGCAGCATCATGGCCGCGCCAGTCTCGAAGCCGATCGCCTCGGGCAGGCGCACCAGGATATCGGCCGGCATGGTGCGCACCTCGGCGTAGGCGCCGGTCGGACGGCCGGCGTAGGCCACGCGGTCGCCGGGCCTGACGTGGGTCACGCCCTCGCCCACCGCCTCCACCACGCCCGAAGCCTCCATGCCGATGCCGCCCGGCAG
Source organism: Ralstonia pseudosolanacearum (assembly GCF_024925465.1). Taxonomy (NCBI): domain Bacteria; kingdom Pseudomonadati; phylum Pseudomonadota; class Betaproteobacteria; order Burkholderiales; family Burkholderiaceae; genus Ralstonia; species Ralstonia pseudosolanacearum. The sequence goes on from NZ_CP103852.1 coordinate 2,682,758, forward strand.
CGGCTGCGGATACAGGCCGCTGCGGAAATACACGTCGATGTAGTTCAGCCCGATGGCATGCTGCCGGATGCGGGCTTCGCCGGGCCCCGGCGCGGGCGCCTCGGCGTCGACGAGCTGCATCACCTCGGGACCGCCGGTTTCAAAGATGCGGATGGCTTTCGTCATGCGTGGATCTCCTTGGGGTCGGGTTGCGCTAGGCTCAGGGCGACCATCACCAGGTCGGCCGTCGCCAGATTGGTGGCGCAGGGAATGTTGTGGACGTCGCAGGCGCGGACCAGCGCGTTGATGTCGGGCTCGTGCGGCTGCGGCGTCATCGGGTCGCGCAGGAAGATGACGGCATCGACCCGGCCTTCGGCCAGCTGCGCGCCGATCTGCAGGTCGCCGCCCCACGGGCCGGACAGCATGCGCTGCACGCTCAGGCCGACTTCGTCCTGCAGCCGGCCGCCGGTGGTGCCGGTGGCCAGCAGGTCGCATTGCATCAGGAAGGCCTTGTGCGTCTGCGCGAAGGCGATCATGTCGTCCTTCTTGTGGTCGTGCGCGATCAGGGCGATGCGGCGGCGCTTGGGCACGGGGCCCTCGGGCGTGATGGTGGTCATGGTCGTGGACTCAAAACGTTCCGGGATAGGCGCCGCCATCGAGCAGGATGTTCTGCGCGTTCAGGTAGCCGGCCTGCCGGCTGCACAGGAACGCGCACACGGCGCCGAACTCGGCCGGCTGGCCGAAGCGCCGGGCGGGGTTGGCTTCGCGTCGGCGCTCGTAATGTTCTTCGGCACCGATGCCGGCGGCCTTGGCGCCAGCCGCCAAGGTCTTGGTCAGACGCTCGGTCTCGAACGGGCCGGGCAGCAGGTTGTTGACGGTCACGCCGTGCCGGGCCACTTCGCGCGCCAGGCCGGCCACGAAGCCGGTCAGCCCCGAGCGTGCCCCGTTGGACAGCCCCAGCACGTCGATCGGCGCCTTCACCGCGCTGCTGGTGATATTGACGATGCGGCCCCAGCCGCGCTCGATCATCGGGTCGACCGTGGCCTTGATCAGCTCGATGGGCGTGAGCATGTTGGCGTCGAGCGCGGCGAGCCACGCCTCGCGGCCCCAGTCGCGGAAGTTGCCTGGCGGCGGGCCGCCGGCGTTGGTGACGAGGATGTCGGGCGAGCCGCCCAAGCGCTGGCAGGCCAGCAGCGCTTCGGCGCGGCCTTCCGGCGTGGTGATGTCGGCCGCCACCGCCTCGACGCACACGCCATGCGCGCCGCGGATGCGCCCGGCCGCCGCCTGCAGCGCTTCGGCGCCGCGCGCGACGATCACCACGTCCACGCCCTCGGCCGCCAGCGCATCGGCGCAGGCAAAGCCCAGTCCCTTGCTCGCGCCGCAGACCAGCGCGCGCTTGCCCCTCAAGCCCAGATCCATGCCGGCTGCCTCCTCGACTCAGTTCGATTGATTGCCGCGCCGCGACAGCAGTGCCATCCCCGCCAGCACCAGCGCACTGCCGCCGACCTGCCACAGCGTGATCGGCTCGCCCAGCAGCCACCAGCCCAGCAGCAGCGTCGACACCGGCCCGATCATGCCCGCCTGCGACGCCACCGGCGCGCCCACGCGCGCCACCGCCATCATGGTCAGCGTCACGGGCGCCACCGTGCAGAACACCGAGTTGATGGCCGACAGGCCGTAGACCTGCCACGGCAGCACCAGCGCCGACACCGGCCGCAGGACCAGGAACTGGACGGTGCACGCCACTGTCGACACGCACATCGCATAGGCCACCAGCCGCATCGAGCCGACCCGCCGGACCAGCTCGCCGCTGGCCAGCAGGTAGATGCCGTAGCTGAGCGCGCTGGCCAGCACCAGGCCGCCGCCGAGCCAGACGTGGCGGCCGCCCAGGCCCAGGTCATGTGCGAACACCATCACGATGCCGGCGTAGGCGATCGCCATCGACAGCCACTGCAGGCCGGTGATGCGCCGCTTGAATACCGTCGCCGTGATCAGCAGCACGAACGACGGCGTGAGAAACAGGATCAGCCGCTCCAACCCGGCGGTGATGTATTGCAGGCCGAGAAAATCGAGAAAGCTGGACAGGTAGTAGCCAATGATGCCCAGACCGACGATGCGCCAGCGGTCGGCCGGCGCCAGCGGCGCCGCGCGGCGCGACTGCCACCAGCCCATCGCCATGAAGAGCGGCGCGGCCAGCAGCATGCGCAGCGTGATCACCATCACCGCGTCGATCTGGTAGCGGTACATCAGCTTGGCGACGACGGCCTTGGCAGAGAACAGCACGGCGCCCACCGAAGCAAGCAGCAAACCGCCGGCATCGGCCGGGCGCGTGGAGGCGGGAGACGCAGAAGACGCGGTGGTCACAGGGGAAGCGGACGAGCGCGAGCGCGGGTTGAAGGGCGCCGTCGATTGTATGTGAATTCAGCAAAACGTTCCGGCCCGCGCGGGCCGCGCCACCTGGTGCCGGGGCACGCCGGTACAATGCCCCACATTCCTGCCGGACCCGCTGCCATGACACAAGATCCGCGCTTTCCCAACCTGTTCATCCTCAACCACCCGCTGATCCAGCACAAGCTCACGCACATGCGCGACAAGGACACGTCCACGCGCACCTTCCGCGAGCTGCTGCGCGAGATCACGCTGCTGATGGGCTACGAGATCACGCGCAACCTGCCGCTGACCACGCGCCACATCGAGACGCCGATGGGCCCGATGGACGCCCCCGTCATCGCCGGCCGCAAGCTGGCGGTGGTGCCGGTGCTGCGGGCGGGCGTGGGCATGAGCGACGGGCTGCTGGAGCTGATCCCGTCGGCGCGCGTCGGGCATATCGGCGTGTACCGCGACGAGCAGCACCGCCCGGTCGAATACCTGGTGCGGCTGCCGGACCTGGAAGAGCGCACCTTCATCCTGTGCGATCCGATGGTCGCCACCGGCCACTCGGCCGTGCACGCCGTCGACGTGATGAAGCAGCGCGGCGTGCCGGACGAGCACATCCTGTTCCTCGCGCTGGTGGCCGCGCCCGAAGGCGTGGAGGTGTTCCAGCAGGCGCACCCCGGCGTGAAGCTGTACGTCGCCTCGCTCGATTCGCACCTCAACGAACACGCCTACATCATCCCCGGCCTGGGCGACGCGGGCGACCGGCTGTTCGGCACCAAGAACTGATCGCGCCAGCACGCGCGCAAACAGAAACAGCCGGTCATGCCGGCTGTTTTGCCGCTCATGCCGGCTGTTTTCACTGCGCGGTGCGACAGGCTCAGCGCCGCTTCGATCCGCCCAGCAGGCTGCCCAGCACGCCGCGCACGATCTCGCGCCCGACCTGCGAGCCGATGCTGCGCGCCGCCGACTTGGCCAGCGCCTCGACCACGGAATCGCCGCGGCCGCTGCGGCCGGTGCCCTTGGTGAGAATCGCGCCGGCCGCATCCTGCAGCCAGCCGCCGATGCCGCCGCCGTTGCCGGCCGGTGCCTGCGCCGGCGCGGGGGCAGGAACGGGTGCCGGCACCGTGCCGGCCGACGCGCCGAAGTCGGTGCCGAGGGAGCCCGGTGCGGGCGCGGATGCCGGCGCCTGGCCGGTCGAAGCCACGCGGCCGGTCAGCTTTTCGTACGCGGACTCGCGGTCGATCGGCGTGTCATAGCGGCCGGCCACCAGCGAACCGGCCATCAGCGCGCGGCGCTCGTCGTCGGAGATCGGGCCGATGCGCGAGGCCGGCGGCACGACGAAGGCGCGCTGCGTGATCTCGGGACGGCCGCCCTCGTCCAGCATGGAGATCAGCGCCTCGCCCACGGCCAGCTCGCCGATCGCCTGCTCGATGCTGAACTCGGGATTGGCGCGCATGGTCGTGGCGGCCGCCTTCACCGCCTTCTGGTCGCGCGGCGTGAAGGCGCGCAGCGCGTGCTGCACGCGGTTGCCGAGCTGGCCGAGCACGGTGTCGGGCACGTCGGCCGGGTTCTGCGTGACGAAGTACACGCCCACGCCCTTGGAGCGGATCAACCGCACCACCTGCTCCACCTTCTGCAACAGCGACGGCGGCGCGTCGTTGAACAGCAGGTGCGCCTCGTCGAAGAAGAAGGCCAGCTTCGGCTTGTCCAGGTCGCCCACCTCGGGCAGGTGCTCGAACAGCTCCGACAGCATCCACAGCAGGAAGGTCGCGTACAGCTTGGGGGCGTTGAGCAGCTTGTCGGCCGCCAGGATGTTGACCACGCCCTGGCCGCGCACGGTCTGCATCAGGTCGCTGATGTCGAGCATCGGCTCGCCGAAGAACTGGTCGGCGCCCTGCTCCTCCAGCGCGATCAGGTTGCGCTGGATGGCGCCGATGCTGGCCGACGAGATGTTGCCGTACTGGTTGGTGTACTCGGCCGCGTGCTCGCCGACATGCTGCAGCATCGCGCGCAGGTCCTTGACGTCGAGCAGCGCCAGGCCGGCATCGTCGGCGATCCGGAAGACGAGGTTGAGCACGCCGGTCTGGATGTCGTTGAGCTCCAGCATGCGCGCCAGCATCAGCGGCCCCATGTCGGACACGGTGGCACGCACCGGGTGGCCCTTTTCGCCGTAGACGTCCCACAGCGTGACGGGACAGCCGGCCCACTGCGGCTCGGGCAGGCCGCGCTCTTCCAGCCGGGCCTTGAGCTTGTCGGTCGGCTGGCCCGGCTGCGAAATGCCGGTCAGGTCACCTTTGACGTCGGCCAGGAAGACCGGCACGCCGATCTTCGACAGGCCCTGGGCGAGGGTCTGCAGGGTGACGGTCTTGCCGGTGCCGGTGGCGCCGGTGATCAGGCCATGCCGGTTCGCGAGCTGGGGCAGCAGCACCAGTTCGGCCTTGGCGTTCTTGGCAATCAGGATGGGATCGGTCATGGTGATACGGGGGCAATCAATGGGGGCGCCTCCCCGCGACTCGGCCGGACGGGCGGGTCGGCGGCGAGGGGCCGGCATGCTAAAATCCGCGACCGATTATAGAGCGTCACCCCGGCGTCAAACCGCCGAACCGCTGTCTGCGCGCGCTCGATTCCATTGCATTTCCGCTCGGAGAGTTTCATGGCCGGTCATTCCAAATGGGCCAATATCAAGCATAAGAAAGCCGCTGCCGACGCCAAGCGCGGCAAGATTTGGACACGCCTGATCAAGGAAATCACCGTCGCGGCCCGCCTGGGCGGCGGCGACATCGACTCCAACCCGCGCCTGCGCCTGGCCATCGACAAGGGCACCGACGCCAACATGCCCAAGGACAACATCCAGCGCGCCATCCAGCGCGGCGTGGGTGGCCTGGAAGGCGCGCACTACGAAGAAATCCGCTACGAAGGCTACGGCATCAGCGGCGCGGCCATCATCGTCGACTGCATGACCGACAACCGCACGCGCACCGTGGCCGAAGTGCGTCACGCGTTCGACAAGCACGGCGGCAACATGGGCACGCAGGGTTCGGTGGCCTTCATGTTCGACCATGTCGGCCAGTTCATCTTTGCGCCCGGCACGCCGGAAGACAAGCTGATGGACGCGGCGCTGGAAGCCGGCGCCGACGACGTCGTCACCAACGACGACGGCTCGATCGAAGTCGTCTGCCCGCCCAACGATTTCGCCAAGGTCAAGGCCGCGCTGGAAGGCGCCGGCTTCAAGGCGGAGCTGGCCGAGGTCATCATGAAGCCGCAGACCGAAGTCGAGTTCACCGGCGACGACGCGGCCAAGATGCAGAAGCTGCTCGACGCCCTGGAGAACCTGGACGACGTGCAAGAGGTGTACACCAACGCCGTCATCGGGGAGTAACACCCGAGACGCGCACACAACGGCGATCGGACCCACGATCGCCGTTTGTTTTTTCAGAATTCGAGTCTCTCAGCAGGTGAACGATATGAAAGTGATGGTTGTCGGTTCGGGCGGACGCGAGCACGCCCTGGCATGGAAGCTGGCACGCTCACCCAAGGTGCAGGTGGTCTACGTGGCGCCGGGCAACGGCGGCACGGCGCTGGACAAGCGCCTGCAGAACGTGCCGATCACCGATCCGGAAGTGCTGGCCGCGTTCGCCGAGCGCGAAGGCGTGCACTTCACCGTGGTCGGGCCGGAAGCGCCGCTGGCCGCCGGCATCGTCGACCTGTTCCGCGCCAAGGGCCTGCGCATCTTCGGGCCGACCCGCGCCGCCGCGCAGCTCGAATCGTCCAAGGATTTCGCCAAGGCCTTCATGCACCGCCACGGCATCCCGACCGCCAAATACCAGACCTTCGGCAACGCGGCCGAGGCACACGCCTACGTGGACCGCGAAGGCGCCCCCATCGTCATCAAGGCCGACGGCCTGGCCGCCGGCAAGGGCGTGGTGGTGGCGATGACGCTGGAAGAAGCGCACGGCGCCATCGACATGATGCTGGCCGACAACCGCCTGGGCGACGCCGGCGCGCGCGTGGTGATCGAAGAGTTCCTGGCCGGCGAGGAAGCCAGCTTCATCGTCGTCTGCGATGGCAAGGACGTGGTGGCCATGGCCACCAGCCAGGACCACAAGCGCCTGCTGGACGGCGACGGCGGCCCCAACACGGGCGGCATGGGCGCCTACTCGCCCGCGCCGGTGGTCACGCCCACGCTGCATGCCCGCGTGCTGCGCGAGATCATCCTGCCGACCATCCGCGGCATGGAGAAGGACGGCATCCCCTACACCGGCTTCCTGTACGCCGGCCTGATGATCGACGCCGACGGCATCCCCAAGACACTCGAGTTCAACTGCCGCATGGGCGACCCGGAAACGCAGCCCATCATGGCGCGCATGAAGACCGACCTGTTCGACGTGCTCGACCGCGCCATCGACGGCAAGCTCGACGGCATGGAGCTCGACTGGGATCGCCGCACCGCGCTGGGCGTGGTCATGGCGGCCCACAACTATCCCGATACGCCGCGCAAGGGCGATGTCATCACCGGCATCCCGAAGGAGACGGAAGACAGCGTCACCTTCCACGCCGGCACCACGCTCAAGGACGGCACGCTGACGACCAACGGCGGCCGCGTGCTGTGCGTGGTCGGCCTGGCCGACACCGTCAAGGCAGCGCAGCGCGCCGCCTATGGCGCGGTGGAGCAGATCCGGTTCGACGGCGCGCAATACCGCAAGGACATCGGCCACCGCGCCATCCGCCGCTAACACCATGCAACCTGCCGCGCCGATGCCCCGCCGCGGGGCGGCGCGGTTGCCGTCACCCAGGGTGATCCCCCGGCCTGCCCGGGCGGCGCGCCCGCTACAATGGTGACAACCGTATGACTGGGCCGCCGCAGCGGCCCCTCCCGACCCGATGGATACCCAAGCCGTCCGAGCCTACCTGCTGGATCTGCAGGACCGCATCACCACCGCCGTCGGCAAGCTCGACGGCGGCACGTTCGTCACCGACACGTGGGACAAGCCGCCCACCGAGCGCCTGCGCGGCAGCGGCCGCACCTGCATCCTGGAGAACGGCGCCGTGCTGGAGCGCGCCGGCGTAGGCTTCTCGCACGTGATGGGCGACACCCTGCCGCCGTCGGCCACGGCCAACCGGCCCGAGCTGGCCGGGCGCGGCTTCGAAGCGATGGGCGTGTCGCTGGTGTTCCACCCGCGCAACCCGTACGCGCCGACCGTGCACATGAACGTGCGCTGCTTCGTCGCGCAGCGGCCCGACGCCGAGCCGGTCTGGTGGTTCGGCGGCGGCATGGACCTGACCCCCTATTACGGCTTCACGGAAGACGCCGCGCATTTCCACCGCACCTGCAAGCAGGCGCTGGAGCCGTTCGGCGAAGAGCTCTATCCGCGCTTCAAGCAGTGGTGCGACGACTACTTCTACCTGAAGCACCGCAAGGAAGCGCGCGGCGTCGGCGGCATTTTCTTCGACGATTTCGCCGAGCTCGGCTTCGAGCGCAGCTTCGAGATGATGCGCGCGATCGGCGACGCGCTGCTGCCGGCCTGGCTGCCGATCGCCGAGCAGCGCCACGCCACGCCGTACGGCGAGCGCGAGCGCGCGTTCCAGGCCTATCGCCGCGGCCGCTATGTCGAATTCAACCTGGTGTTCGACCGCGGCACGCTGTTCGGCCTGCAGAGCGGCGGGCGGACCGAGTCGATCCTGATGTCGATGCCGCCCGTGGCCCACTGGCGCTACGACTGGCAGCCGGAGCCGGGCTCGCCGGAAGCGGCGCTCTACACCGATTTCCTGCCGGCGCGCGATTGGGTATGACGCCTCCCGATCTTGGTCGCCCCTATCGCCTGGGCCTGCTGGGCGGCACCTTCGACCCGCCGCACGTCGGCCATCTCGCCCTGGCCGAGCTGTGCATCGCCCAGCTCGACCTGGACGAGCTGGTGTGGATCCCGACCGGCATGTCGTGGCAGAAGGCCGCCGACATCACGCCCGCCCCGCTGCGGCTGGCGATGACCGAACTGGCGGCCCGGGCCGTGCGCCCCGGCCGTGCCCGCGTGCGCGTCAGCACCATGGAGGTCGAGCGCAGCGGCCCCAGCTACACCATCGACACCGTGCGCGAGCTGCGCGGCGCCTATGGCCCCGACACCTCCATGGCCTGGCTGATGGGCGCCGACCAGTTGGTCGGCCTGGACACCTGGCACGGCTGGCAGGACCTGTTCGAATACGTGCACCTGTGCGTCGCCACGCGCCCCGGTTTCGACCTGCACGCGCTGCATGCGCCGGTGCAGCACGAGCTCGACATGCGCCGCGCCGACGCGGCATTGATACAATGCGCACCCGCCGGCCGCATGTGGATCGACCAGACCCTGGCCGTCGACCTGTCGTCCACCCGCCTGCGCCAGCAGCTTGCCGCCGGCGAGCGCTGCGACGCCGACCTGCCCGCCGGCGTGGCCGACCTGATCCAATCGCATTCGCTGTACCGCCGTGCCAATGGCACGGTCAGTGCTTGACCGCGTGATTGACCTCACTCACGCGCTTTTTTGACCTTTTTTCTCGCCTTTTAAACGTTCTTCTCACTCAGTATGGATATTCGCAAACTACAACGCGTGATCGTCGACGCGCTCGAAGACGTCAAGGCGCAAGACATCAAGGTCTTCAACACGACCCACCTGACCGAGCTGTTCGACCGCACGGTCATCGCCAGCGGCACCTCCAACCGCCAGACCAAGGCGCTGGCCGTGTCCGTGCGTGACGCCGTCAAGGAAGCCGGCGGCCACGTGATCGCCGTGGAAGGCGAAGACGTGGGCGAATGGGTGCTGGTCGACTGCGGCGACGCCGTGGTCCACATCATGCAGCCGCAACTGCGCCAGTACTACAACCTGGAAGAGATCTGGGGCGACAAGCCGGTGCGCATCCAACTCGGCGGCACCAGCGGCCGCGGCCTGCCCAAGGCCAGCGAAAGCGACGACGACGAGGAAGACGAGGCCGAAGCAGTCACGCCGGCCAAGCGCCGCACCACCAAGCCGAAGCTGGCCGGCGAGCGCCCGACCAAAGCGGCCGCCCCCGCCAAGACCGCAGCCAAGACCGCCGCCAAGAAGCCGACCAGCCGCCCGGCCACCAAGCGGGCTTCCGGCACGGGCAAGCCCGCCACGAAGACCGCCACGAAGACCGCCGCAAAAACGGCGGCTAAGCGCGCCCCGGCCAAGCGCGCGTCGTAATCCCGCGCGGGCAGCCTCGCCATGCAGTTGCTGATCGTCGCAGTCGGGCACAAGATGCCGCGCTGGATCGAAGACGGCTTCGCCGAATACGCCAAGCGCATGCCGCCCGAACTGCGCATCGAGCTGCGCGAGATCAAGCCGGAGCAGCGCTCCGGCAGCCGCACCGCCGCCACCGTCATGCAGCTCGAAGCCGCGCGCATCGAAGCCGCGCTGCCCAAGGGCTGCCGCATCGTCGCGCTGGACGAGCGCGGCAAGGACCTGACCACCGCCGCACTCGCTGACGCCCTCACCGGCTGGCAGCGCGAGGGCGGTGACGTCGCCCTCATCATCGGCGGCGCGGACGGGCTGGACCCGGCGCTCAAGGCGCGCGCCCACATGCTGATGCGCCTGTCGAGCCTGACGCTGCCGCACGGCATGGTGCGCGTGCTGCTGGCCGAGCAGCTCTACCGCGCGTGGAGCATCACGCAGAACCACCCCTACCACCGCGTGTGACGATGGAACCGACCGCCGCGCCGCATCCGCACCTGTACCTCGCCTCGCAAAGCCCGCGCCGGCAGGAGCTGCTGCGCCAGATCGGCGTGCGCTTCGAGCTGCTGCTGGCCGACGGCGACGAAGACGCCGAAGCGCTCGAAACCGTCCTGCCCGGCGAGACGCCCGACGACTACGTCCAGCGCGTCTGCGCCCTCAAGGCCCAGGCCGCCGCCCGCCGCCGCACCGCGCGTGGCCTGCCCGCCCGGCCGATCCTCACGTCCGACACCACGGTCTGCCTCGGCGGCGAGATCCTCGGCAAGCCCGCCGATGCCGCCGACGCGCACCGCATGCTGCACGGCATGTCCGGCCGCGAGCACCGCGTGCTGACCGCCGTCACCGTCGTCACCACGGACGGCACGCCGATGCACGCGCTGTCGGTCTCGCAGGTGCGCTTCGCCGTGCTGACCAATGTCGACATCGCCCGCTACATCGCCAGCGGCGAGCCTTTCGGCAAGGCCGGCGCCTACGGCATCCAGGGCCGCGCGGCCGCCTTCGTCGCCCATATCTCGGGAAGCTATTCGGGTATCATGGGCCTGCCCTTGTTCGAGACAGCCGCGCTGCTCGCCCAGGCGGCAGTCACGCTTTAGCCCGCACCCTGACCGGCCGCACGATCGCACGCCGGACCGCGTGCGAGGGCCGGTTTCAAGACACGCTTCGGGCGAGCATGGCCAGCCCTGGAGGCGGGTGCTGAAACCCGCTCTCTTGGTATTCCGTCCATGTCCGAAGACATCCTCGTCAATATCACCCCGCAAGAAACGCGCGTAGCCATCGTCCAGCAGGCCGCCGTCCAGGAACTCCACATCGAACGCACGCTGACGCGCGGGCTGGTCGGCAACATCTATCTCGGCAAGGTCGTGCGCGTGCTGCCGGGCATGCAGTCGGCCTTCATCGACATCGGGCTGGAGCGCGCGGCCTTCCTGCACGTGGCCGACATCTGGCACCCGCGCGAAGCCAAAGACGCCCCGGCCACCCCGCACGTCGCCATCGAGAAGACGCTGTTCGAAGGCCAGGCGCTGACGGTGCAGGTCATCAAGGACCCGATCGGCACCAAGGGCGCGCGGCTGTCCACGCAGATCAGCATCGCCGGCCGCACGCTGGTCTACCTGCCGCAGGACCCGCACATCGGCATCTCGCAGAAGATCGGCAACGAGATCGACCGCGAGGCGCTGCGCCAGCGCGTGACCCGCATGGTGCCGGCCGACGAACGCGGCGGCTTCATCGTGCGCACCATCGCCGAGGAAGCCTCCGACGAAGAGCTGGCCAACGACGTCGCCTACCTGCGCAAGATCTGGGCGACCATCCGCCACAACGCCACCACCCTGCCCGCGCCGTCGATCCTGTACCAGGATCTGAACCTCGCCCAGCGCGTGCTGCGCGATTTCGTGACCGATGACACGCGCAGCATCCAGGTCGATTCGCGCGAGAACTACCAGAAGCTGATCGAGTTCGCACAGGAATACACGCCCGCCGTGGTGGCGCGCCTGACCCACTACACCGGCGAGCGGCCGATCTTCGATCTGTACAACATCGAGGCGGAGGTCGAGCGCGCGCTGTCGCGCCGGGTCGACCTGAAGTCCGGCGGCTACCTGATGATCGACCAGACCGAGGCGATGACGACCATCGACGTCAACACCGGCGGTTACGTGGGCGCGCGCAACTTCGACGACACCATCTTCAAGACCAACCTGGAAGCGGCGCACACCATCGCGCGCCAGCTGCGGCTGCGCAACCTGGGCGGCATCATCATCATCGACTTCATCGACATGGAGTCCAGCGAGCACCGCGACGCCGTGCTGGCCGAGCTGCGCCGCGCGCTGGCGCGCGACCGCACGCGCATCACGGTCAACAGCTTCTCGCAGCTGGGCCTGGTGGAGATGACCCGCAAGCGCACGCGCGAATCGCTCGCGCACGTGCTGTGCGAGCAGTGTCCGGTGTGCCAGGGCAAGGGCCAGGTGAAGACGCCGCGCACGGTGTGCTACGACATCCTGCGCGAGATCATGCGCGAATCCCGCCAGTTCAACCCGCGCGAGTTCCGCATCCTCGCCTCGCAGTCGGTGATCGACCTGTTCCTGGAAGAGGAAAGCCAGCATCTGGCGATGCTGGGCGACTTCATCGGCAAGCCGATCTCGCTGCAGGTGGAGTCGGCGGCGGCTAGCCAGGAGCAGTACGACATCATTTTGATGTGAGACCAGACCGACCTAAGACGATCCGAAACAACAACAAAATCTCAAAGTTCTACGAGAAAATCATCTAGGAAGTTCATTATTGCCCAAGGCAATCGCTGCTAGCATTTGTAGCCAGCTGCCTGCGTAGCTGTTCGGCGACACGGTTGCCGGCGCGAAGGCAAGCGCGATGGCCTGCGGCCTGATGTTGATGCGTCGGGCGTGCGACGTCGAACCGTATGCGTACCCGCTGCATGTCCTGGCCGAGTTGCCGCAGCCCGCACTGAACGCCAACGTTAGCGACCTGCTACCGTTCAACTACGCCAAACAACGGGCTCAGGTCGGCGCCGGTTGATGCCGCTTCGCCCGCCAGCTCAGAGCCAGCACACATCTCCGGCGCGCATCGGAGAACAGGGGCGATGCCACTACGCTCCGCCGCCTGGCTAAAATGGCGAGTGTCCTGTCGCAACTGAAAAACATTCCCCATGGCCAAGGCGCCCCGTCAGTCCGTCAGCATTGCGCCGGCCTACAACAGGGCCAGCCTGACCAAAGGACAGAAGGCATTCAACAACCTGATCAGGCAGATCGAAAAGCGGCGTCATCGCCTGCGGGCATGGGAGCGCGTCATGCCCGCCTTCCAGAAGCAATACGTCGACGAGCTCTTGCCGCTTGAACGCGCCTGGAACGCGCTGCAAGCCAAGATGGCGTGTCGGCTCGATGAGGCCTGGGATCAGAAAGGCCTGACCAAGACCGAGCGACGCATGATCTCCGAGCTGATCATCGACCTGGCCGGTGCTCTGATCGACGGCAACGGCGACGCTCAGTTGAAAACCATTTACAACCGGCACAGCGAATCCGACTATGACAGCGAAGCGGCAACCGAACTCGAAGAGATGAAGTCGGCGCTGGAGACGATGCTCGGCGTTGAACTCGGTGACGACCTTGACATGCGTTCGCCGGATGAAGTTCTGCAGCGAGCGCATGCCAGAATCAAAGAACAACAGGCGCAACAGGCCGCTGAAGATCAGGCTCGGGAAGCGCGGCGTACAAAACGGAAGATGTCGGCAAAGCAGCTTGCAGCGCAGGCAAGGCAGGAGGCGGAGCAGGCACAGTTGAGCCTGTCCATCCGCGAGGTCTATCGCAAACTCGCCAGCGCCCTGCATCCGGATCGCGAGCCGGACCCGGCCGAACGCGCTCGCAAGACCGCACTGATGCAGCGCGTCAACCAGGCGTACGGCAAGAACGATCTGCTGAAGCTGCTGGAACTGCAACTGGAACTCGAACACATCGACCAGAACGCCATCGACAACATCGGCGAAGACCGGCTGAAGCACTACAGCAAGATCCTCAAGGAGCAGCTCGGCGAACTGGATCAGGAAGTTCTGCACGTGGAAACCGGCTTCAGGCAAGCTCAACACCAGCCTGCAGTTCGTTCTGCACACATTCCTCTGCCTTCTGCTCAAACGACTTTGAACAGGTTCTTAGCGCTGCGTGAGCGCCTTAGAAATCCGCTCGACCGCCAAGTCGACTGTCTGGCGCGGGCAGCCCAGATTCGCCCGCATGAAGCCATGGCCTTCAACGCCAAACTTGGGCCCCCTGTCCAGCCATACCCGCCCCTCAACGAGCATGAAGTCTTCAAGCTGCTCCGGCGTCATTCCGAGTGCGCGGCAGTCGATCCAGGCGAGGTAGAGTGCCTCCATGTCGATCACCTTCAAGCCGGCGTCGAGCGCGTTGATGCGCTCCGCGAAGTGCCGCTGGTTCTGCGCGATGTAGGCGACGAGCTCGTCCACCCAGTCGGCGCCGTGGGTAAAGGCGGCTTCGGTCGCCACCATGCCGAGCAGGTTGATGCGGGTGCTGTGGTTTCTTTCGATGGTGCGGACGACTTCGTCGCGCTTGATCTTGTCGGCAATCAACATGTTGCCGCACTGCAATCCGGCCAGATTGAACGTTTTGCTCGCTGACGTGCACGTGATGCTGTTGCGGGCAAATCGCCTGTCGAGTGAAGCAAACGGCGTGTGCTTCCTTCCTGCACCAAAGACTAGGTCGCAGTGGATTTCATCGGCGATTACCAGAACCCCATGGTTCAAGCAAATCTCCCCCATGGTGCACAATTCATCCTCTGTCCACACGTTGCCCGTCGGGTTGTGCGGGTTGGAGAGGATAAAGATCTTGGTGTTGTCGCAAATCGCGTTCTCAAACACTTTTGCGTCAAAGCGGTAGCGCTGGCCATCGAACTGCAGCGGCGCCGTGGTCACGTGGCGGCCATTGATCAACACGTCGTGGTGAAAGTGCGCGTAGACCGGCGGTTGGATCAGAACGGAGTCGCCTGCCTGGGAGAACGCTTGCACGATCGTCTTGAGCGCCGCAATCACGCTGGCAATCGGCACGACCCACCCCGGAGGCACGTCCCAACCGAATCGCTTTTGCTGCCAGCCAACGACGGCATCCACGTAACCCTTGGTCATGCCTGCCGCGTAGCCGTAAACGCCGTGCGAGACGGCTTCATGCAGTGCGCTGATCACCGCCGGCGGCGATTTGAAGTCCATGTCCGCCACCCACATGGGCAGCGGGTTGGCTTGTGCCTGAGCATCTGTCATAGCACCAGCGGAGTCGCCCCACTTGAGTGAATTGCTATGGCTACGATCGACCACGGTGTCGAAATCAAAGCGGGTCTTGGGTGGTGACAGCACACTTGGATTCTGAGTCATTACCTTCTACCTCTTTCTGTCTTACTGAGTAGCCCACGGCCTTGAGCACAGGCAACAGGGACACAATCACGCCAAACACAAACACGCCAAACCTTGGGCGAAACGTATTTCCGAAGCGCGGGCACCTTATAGATCAGAACGCACGGAATGATGAACGACGCGATGCCGTAAATGGGCGATGCCAATTGCAGCAGCAGGATGGAGAAATGCGTCTGTACCCAGAACCAAAGGCCCAGCACGATGAACACGCAAACGCCCGCAGATACCGGACGTGCGTTGATACGTTCCTACGGAACAAAGCGCGTAAGGATGTTCATGACTATGCACTTGATCGACTCCTCGAACCCCAGATAGATGCCGAGGAAAGCTGTGAGGATGGCGAACGGCGTTGTCAACTTGGCGAACTGGGAACGAGCCGTCGGAAGCAGGCGCCAACGCTCAGAAAGCAGTCGACGGAATTCGGGTGACTTCGTGCCAAGCAGCGAACCTCGCTGCAAGGTGCTTGCGATAGAGCGAAGCGCGCCGGTCGAATACGCTCGCCGAATGATCGCTGCTCTATCACCCGCCGACGTTCACCGTTTCGAGCAGCCGTTTTCCACTGTGCCACCAAACCGGACTGCCATAGGTCGCCAGATGGCGGCGCACTCTTCGTTAGCAAATGATCCAAATGATCCGGCGAGAGACTGCTCTTTCGGGCAGCAGGTCGGTGTTCTTGACTTAGTCTTCGGCAAAAGACACCTGGATTCAGGGCGGCTGACGAAGACATCGAGGTTCAGGTCACATTCACTGCCCTCACCGAAAGGGATCGGAATGAACTTGGCAAGTACGCCCCAACAGGAGCCACGACCTTCATCGCGTGGAAGCGTCGCAGCCAAGACGGGCTGAAAGCCCATCTACGAGTTCGAAGAGCTACGCGCCATTCAACGCCATCCGCTGTAAAGGATCGGCTGCCGACAAGAAGGTCGCTTACAACGAGCTGCGGACCTCAGATTCGTCGCTTGGCCTCCCGGCTAACAGCGCATTGCCCACGGCGCCGATCTCAATGTTGCTTGGCACCCGCCTCCCCGGACACGATGCATTTGCGAACAACCGCGCAATCTTTGGTGTGACTCTCGCCCAGATATCATCAAGAACGGTGGCCGGCGTTGCATCACCAGTCACCGCTACCTCCTGAAACTGGTCGAACTCCGGCAGCGACCGGTATCCGTCGCGCAATCGAATCAGATAATCTTGCGCATTTATGTCACGCCCACGCTTGAGTACTCGCTCGGCCGCAATCTTCGGATCGATATCCATGAACAGCACGATGTCAGGCGTCGGAAATATCTTGAACAGGCGCCGCAAAAGTTCGCTGTTGGTCGTCTCATGAACTGTGGCGAGTGCGAATTGCGTGTAGAAGTATCGATCGAGTATCACAACCTGGTCCCCACGCTCAAGCAAGGGGCCGAGGTCCAGCAATTCACGCCACTTCATCACTGCGGCCAGAAACTGCGTACTACTTGCGCCGAATAAGCCGAACCGATCACTGTATCCTTCTTCGTGTGCCAGCGCATCCAAAGCCTCGCGAACGGGTGCGAGACTTCGATTCGGGTGAAAGGCGGTTTTCACGCCATTCGCCTCAAGGCGTTCTGCCAGGAGAGTAGCAGCGGTCGTCTTCCCAGAACCGTCGATGCCTTCGAAGGCAATCAGGGTGGCGTGCTTCACAAGCGGATTCGGCATTATAGGGGCAGCGCGGTGAGCCATCTGAGGAAGGTTATGTATGGTGTGAGCGGTTTTCACAGGAAAACCTTTCCCTGTCGCCGAACGCCAACGAAAGAAATGCCGCCGCAAGTCTACCACGGCACAATCCCGGGAATGACGTCGCGGACACGGGTTGAAATGGCGAACCGGGCAACCGATGGTTAAGCGTGAAGACTTCTGGTGACCACGACAGCGGCGGCAAGAGCGGGGGGATTCGCCTACATCATTCGCACCGATATTGGTGGCGCGCCTCAGCCCTCTCGTGCTTGGAGCGTGAACAGCCCCGGGGCACCGTGAGTCTGATGCATGCATGCCGCCCAAGCCGTGCATGCGCGGCATGCTGGTGGACGATGTATGCCGCTTGGTCGCATAATATCCCCAATGACCCGCGTCTTCAAACTCAGACTCGCCATTTTCAGCGCTGGTATGCAGCCCAACCCAAACCATTGGCCGCATAATGTTTCCCCAGCCAAGGAGTACGGAAATTGCGGGCAAGGTCAGTCGAGCACGCTACGCAGCCCTGTCGCTTTACCGCTGTCGGTTCGCAGAACTCGTACGCATAGCGTGGCGCGAATCTGAATGGAAGTTGGATCAGGTGCGCGAGACTCCGAATACCGCTTCGCGCGGGGACTCGTGGACTCGGGGACTGCCGAACTTCAATGTCGCTAAAATAGCCGGTACACCTTAAATGAGTATTGAAGCAATAGTCAATTCAATTTGGCCGACCGTCGACAATCTGATACCTCCGATCGTATTTAGTGAAGTGGCCGAAATGGCCGCCGCACAGGAGGATTCATTTGTCGAGCGCGCCTCTGGCTTATTGGGTCGGCATGGCTATTTCGGCTTGCCCGTGCCTGCTTGCTTTGGCGGTGCAGGAGCAAGCGTGCTGGTGTGCTGTGCGATCCAAGCTAGGCTCGCACAAGCCGATGCGGGGCTGGCCCTCGGTATGAACATGCATTTGTTCTCGGTGGGGGTTATTCTCGAACAATGGCGGGGCAAGAAAGATCTTTCCTGGGCTCTGCTTGAGGCCGTCGCTACGCAAAAGCGCTTGATCGCGTCCGCCTTCGCCGAACCCGGTTTAGGAGGCAGCATTTTGCGTTCGACTTGCCGTGCAGAGCGCGTTAGCGGCGGCTACGTCGTTAATGGCATCAAGACGCCTTGCTCCATGGTGGGTCGCAGCGACCTGATCTGCCTGCAGATGGTGTCCACCGAGCCACGCGAGGACAACTTGCTCGTGGCGCTGATCCCCACGAACTCGGAAGGCTTGACCGTGCGTCGGACTTGGTCTGCCATGGGCATGGCGCATTCCGAATCGGACACCCTCAAGATGGAGAACGTCTTCATCCCCGACGACCTTGTGTTCTACAAGACGCGTGCTGGGCAGGACGACGACCCCGTGTTCGTCTGGAGCCTGTGCTGGTTCGCAGTCACGGCGGTGGCAAGCTACTTAGGCATTGCGGGCAAGGCGCTGCAAATGACGGCCGCTCATCTGGCGCGGGCCAACTACTCCGGAGGGAAACGATCGCGGGCGTCCTACCCTGAGTTCCAGACAGGCCTTGGCGCAGTCGTGGACCGCTACCTGCTGCTGGCCAATGCGTGCAAAAACGTCGCACGCGCGATGGACGAGCGGCAGGATCCGCCTCAAGTCGTGCTGGCCTCGGCATTGTCTCTGCGCTCATCAGCGGTTGACGTCGCGCGCTCCATGGCGGACTTGTCCGAACTATGTGGCGGAATGTCTTATGGTCAGCAATCACCTTTGGCCGCACTGTGGAAGGATGCGCAGGCCATTTTGTATCACCCGCCCACCCGTCTTGTCTGTCACGAGATGCTGGGTCGCATCGCCTTGGGCAAGGCCATGTTCTACGAACTCGTTGGACATACAGAAGAAGAGAACCTCGCATGAGGTCACAAATGGAGAGCAAGTCATGAGTCTCGAATCCACGCTCGACAGCGTCCGGCGTCACCAATCAAAGGGCAGAGCCATGCTCTACGCCATGTCGGGGATTCGCGACTGCGAAGACCACGCGAAAGGATGCTGGGTCCAATCCACTTCCGACCGGCAATACCTAGACTTCGGCTCGTTCTCCGTGTTCCTGCTGGGTCATTGTCATCCGGCCGTGGTGGACGCGGTCGGTCAGCAACTGAGGCGATTGCCAGTTTCTAGCCGGACACTGCCCTCGCCTATCCAGGCTCAAGCCTGCGCGGCACTGGCGACCTTTGCCCCGCCTCAACTCTCGAAGGTGATGCTGCTTAACTCAGGCGCAGAAGCGGTCGAAGCCGCCCTTAAGCTGGCCAAGGCCAAGACGGGGCGGCAAAGCGTCATCTATCTTGAGAAGTCCTATCACGGCAAGACGCTAGGTGCACTGTCGGTGACCGACGCCGCCGTCTTCCGCCGTGGCTTCATCTCCGAAGCGAACGACAATATCCGCGCCAGTCGCACCGATGCCGAACAGGTGACGGCACTGATCATGACGCAGTCCCCTGCTGCGGTCATCCTCGAGCCCATCCAGGGCGAAGGCGGCATTCATGAACTTCCGCCCGCTTTCCGCAGG
The DNA here is from genome assembly GCF_024925465.1 of Ralstonia pseudosolanacearum. Classification (NCBI taxonomy): domain Bacteria; kingdom Pseudomonadati; phylum Pseudomonadota; class Betaproteobacteria; order Burkholderiales; family Burkholderiaceae; genus Ralstonia; species Ralstonia pseudosolanacearum. The sequence continues at coordinate 2,701,996 of NZ_CP103852.1, forward strand.
GCCGTGCGCGCGGCGTGCAATGAGGTTGGTGCCCTCCTCATCCACGACGAGATCCAATGCGGGCTGGGCCGGTCGGGCGAACCGTGGGCGTCTCTGGACACTACAGACGCCATACCGGATATTTTGCTGTCCGGAAAGGGGCTGGGAGGGGGAGTCGTTCCCGTGTCCGCGCTGATGGCCACCCCGCAGGCCTTCGCCCCCTATGACCAGGACCCGATTCTTCACAGTACGACTTTTGGGGGCAATCCGCTGGCTTGCGCGGCGTTGATAGCTACCCTGGAGGCGCTGCAAGAAGGCCAATTGTGGCAACACGCTCGTGCGCTGGGGCAGATCGCGCAGGAAGGCTTGAGGCAACTGGTTCAGCGCCACTCCGATCTTTTCTCCGGTGTATCGGGGCGAGGGCTGATGCTGGGTCTGCATTGCCGGTCTGGAGAGGTCGCGGCCTATTTGATTCGCCGTTGCGCGGAACAAATGCTGCTGCTAACGCCTTGCCTGACAACCCCCCAGACCATCCGCTTCACACCGCCCCTAATCGCGACGAAAGCCGACATTCAATTCGCCTGCGATGCCATGGAAAAGGCGTCGCGGGATGTACATACAGATCTTATTTGAGGAATGAGAAGATGCCGTTGATCGTCGTTAAGGAACTGATTGAAGAGCCCATCGCCAAGGTGTGGGAGTTGGTCAAGAACGTTGAAGACTACCCCCGGTTCATGAAGCCGGTGCAAGACGTCAAGATTCTGTCCAGAAACGGCGACACGATCGACGCAGAATGGGAAGTCGAACTCAAAGGGAGCTTGCTGCGCTGGTCCGAGCGCGAGATTTGCCACCCGCAGGACCATCGCATTGACTTCACCCAGATCGAGGGGGATCTCGAGAAGTTCGAAGGTCACTGGGATCTTAAGAAAGTATCGGATCACGCCACAGAGGTCGAGCTCTTGGTGAATTTTGAAATCGGCATTCCTATGCTCAGGGACATGCTGAACCCGGTCGCGGAAAAGGCGTTACGAGAGAATGCAATGACCATGCTGCGTTCCTTCAGTGTCGCGAAGTGATAGCCTGATATGAAGCGCATCCAAGACGTGAATGATTGGGCCGTATGGCGCTGCCATGCGACTTTCCGCTTTCTCTACTACCTGCAATCCATCATGGACGATACTGCGGGTGCAGCGAAGGCTGGCCAATGGGATGTGGCAGTGCATACCTTGAGGGAGGCTGTGCTGCTGGCTGTATCCATCCGCAGGATGCCGGATAGTTGCGACGTGATTCCCGACGTGACCGAAGGCTTCAAAGGACATCTAGGCAGCTATGACACACAGGGAGATGTCGGCCTTGAAGCGTTGAGTCAGTCCGTGAACCGGGCCGTACGCGCGCCCTGTAAAGCGCTCGTTGAAGAAGCGATGAGCCTCCTGCAGCCCTATGTGCGGGAAACCGAATTGATGCTGGGATACGGCCACGAGATCCCGGAACTACGCTCGGCAAAAGGCACGTCAATGCTGCTGCGCCTGCTGCGCGAGACCGACCAATTCTCCCAGTCGCAGGGATTGCCATCCGTTATTCCTGCGACCTGGGTGACCAAAGAAAAGCCATGAAGAGCGCCAGCCTCCACAACGCCATGGACCGCCATGGCCTGACTGACAAGGATTTGCTGGAGGAAGTCCTGTCGGCGGTCCCACAAGCATGCGCCGTCGTCGTGACGGGTTCCCTAGCCGCCGATTTCGGCAACGAACACAGCGACATTGACCTAGTGTGCATCGTGCCCGACGGTCAGTTCTCGCAGTTACCCATCATGGTGTACAGGGATGGCGCCAAGATTGACTGCGAGTACTGGCTGTTACCCGACCTGATGGCCGCCATGGACCGTGTCTCGGGTGCCGACCTGCTTCAGGGCGTCGGGCATTTCCAGGAATGGAAGAAACTGACCCGTTCGCTGCAGTTCCTGATCAAGTTGAGCGTGGCCTATTCCCTGCACGTCACCGAGTCGATCCAGCCACTATGGGATTACGTGCACTCACAGGACTTCAAGCACCGCATCCAGTCCTGGTGGAGCCTCGAAGCATTGCGCCTCATGGCTGCCGCGCGCCATGCGCTGCCCAGCCAGCCTCGCTTCGCCAACAACCTGTATTCCGAAGCGGTGCTGGCGGCGCTTTCATCACAGGCAACGGAGCAAAGCCTTCTGTTCGGCAAGAAATGGCTGGGCGAAAAACTCCGTCGGTCCAGCAACGAGACAGGATTGGCGCTTTATCACCTTGCGCTTGAGCTGCCCTGTGGAGATGAGGTGCAGGTCCGTGAGCGCTGCCAGGAACTCGACCGCATGCTGGGGCGTTTCAGCGTACTGGAGCCGTGGCTTTGCCGCGCAAATGCACTAAGTTGGTGGCTGACGCCGGCTGCCCGGTTGAACAAGTTTGCCGACTGCCTGCTGCTCTGGCAAGGTAAGGTGGGATACGAGTTCCCGAGAAAACATCCTGCGGAGTCATGGTGCTGTGACCAACCGCTGCAAACCGGCGAGGCCGCGGCCATGGACGATAGTGACATTACGCTGCTTTTCAAGGACGGCTTGGTGTGGCCCGGCTTGGCGTTTTCATCCTCCACCGAAGGAGCCGCACGGTGAGCCGACATATCCTGATCACCGGCGCGACAGGCGCGCTTGGCAAAGGCGTGATGCCGGCCCTGCTGGCCAGCATGCCCGATGCACGCTTCACGGTTCTGACCCGCCGTCCCGGGCAACAGCCGGCTGTCTCACGAGTCGCGGAGTTGCAGTGCGACCTAACGGACTCGCGGTGGCTGCGGTCGCTGCCCGATGACCTTGCTCATTCGGTGACTGGCATTCTGCACATGGCCGCCGACGTCCGCTGGAACGCCACGGTCGAAGACGCCTTTAAGATGAACACGAGCGTGTGTGCCGTGCTGGCAGACTGGGCGCAGTCCCGGTGCGACAGGCTGGAGGTTTTTTGCTATGTCTCGACCGCCTACGTCGAAGCGCCCTCGCACCTGAAGTGTTCTCCTGGTTTTATCCAGCACGAAGATCGTCTCTACAACAACTCGTACGAATACTCCAAGAACCTGGGTGAGCGCGAAGTGCTGGCACGCAAGCTGCCGTCCGTCATCGTCCGGCCAAGCCTCATCCTGGGAGATTCGCGCACCGGCGAGATCGGGAGCTTCAACGGCCTGTATACGCTGCTGCGATTCGCCTCCCAAGGCCTCGTGCCCGTCGTTGCCGGTGCAGGCCAGGCCTATGTGGACACCGTGAGCCTGGACACTGTTGTGGACGCGATCCTGCTAGCCCTGAAGCGTGCGCCGGAGCCTGCCGGGCGCATCATATGGGCCATCAGCGGGGAAGACGCGCCGCGGGTAGAGGACCTGATGAACGCCTGTGTGACTGGGCTCAACCAGTTTCGGACAACCAGAGGCGCGAGCCCTATTGAACCCCCGGCAGTGGTGCGTTACGAAACCTACCGGCGGCTGTACCGACCGTGGTTCGAGCAGCAGGCATCGAGCATACAGAAACAGATGCTGGAATACATCGATGTGTTCACGCCCTACTTCAGCATGTCCGATGTTTTCCGTCCGGAAGCGTCCCACGACGTCCTGACATCGCCGAACTGGCGCACGGCGCTGCCAAAGATAGTCGGCTACTGGTGCGAGGCCAACCAGCGCACAGCGCTCAAGCCACTGCGCCCTTGGAAAAGCTCAAGCATCTCGACCCAGCCAGCCTGTTAAGGGTATCGCAGACAATTGTTTTTCAGCGGTCCCGACAGACTGAAGGCCAGCCACCCCAGAGAGATGAAGGCGAGGGAGGTCAAGGACAGCGACAGGACCGATCCCCACACCAGGGGTGCCACGATGCCGCCAGTGATCACGGTCAAGCCAGTCTGGATGGAGGCCTGGCAACTGGACGCCATGCCCCGCCGCTCAGGGAAATAGTTTTGGGTCATCAATTGTAGGCTTGGTGTGGTCAGGCCCATTCCCAGGGCGTAGAAGGGCATGGGCAGCAAGGCTCCGAGCTGGCTGGTCGGTGCCAGGGCGCTAATGAGCACGTTGGCTAGGGCCGTGGCCAGCATGATGCCCATGCCCAGCGCGACGGTGCGCCGCGCTGGGCAATTCCCGGCCAGCCGCCCAGAAATCCAGGAACCCGCCATCATGCCTGCGATTACAGGTATGAACAGCCAACCGAACTGGTCCGGTCCGAAACGCAACAAGGAAATTAAAAATACGGGCGCGGACAACGCATAGATGAACATGCCGTTGAGATTGAAAGCCAGCGTCAGGGAAACGCTGCGGAAAGGGCCGTGCCCAAATATCTGGCGATAGGCTTGGACCATGTCGCGGATCTTGATGGACTGGCGTTTTTCCTGTGGCAGGGTTTCCGGCAGATAACGGACGCCCAAAGCCAGCATCAGTGCGCCAAAAAGGGCCATGAAAATGAAGATGCCGTGCCAATTGAAGAACAGGAAAATCTGTCCACCCAGGATGGGGGCGATGGCTGGACTTGCAGCAAAAATAATGGTCACCTGGGCCATCAGGCGCTGGGCAGCGGCGCCATCAAGAAGGTCGCTGATCATAGCCCGGGACACCACCATGCCGGCGCCGGCCACCAAACCCTGCAAGGCCCGCCCCATCAGTAGCACCTCGAGGCGTCCGCCGGCAGCGCAAAGCAGCGATGCCACGACGTAAAGGGCCAGGCCAGCAAAGATTACGGTTCGCCGACCAAGAGCGTCCGACAGGGCGCCGTGCCAAAGGGTCATGATGGCAAAGGGCAGCATGTAAGCCGTCAGGGTTTGCTGCACGTATATGGTCGAAGTGCCTAGAGAATCCGCGATGGCCGGAAGAGCGGGAAGATAGGTATCAATGGAAAAAGGCCCGATCATCGACAGGCCTGCCACGAGCAGCGCGAAAAAGAGGGGCAGCGGTTGCCCGTCTCGGGTGTGAGTCATGCGAACCCCTGCCGGCAATCTGCAGCCTCGACTACGAGGGGTGAAGCCACACTTTCCATGTCATGCGGATTGCCGCATGTGCAGATCATCGTCTTCTCAGGGTAGTCTCGACCCAACGGATAAGCCGTGTACCAGCAAATGCACACCCGCATAACTTCCGATGGAAAATATAAATGTTCGAGCCCGCTTCGCGGGATAGCGAGATGAGATTTTTGAAGGGGAATTTGCAACGCAGACATCGCCCTATTGTCCTTGACCCATCAGCAATCTTCGACAAATTTTTTTACGTCGCCGAGCGCTAACGGTCTATAGGCGAAGGGGAAAAGTATGCCTTGTCGCAAAGTCGTGGTCCATGCCGAAACACTCAGCGGCACCGTCAACTTAGCCGAGGCGAGGCGGGTTGACCAAGCCTCAGCAAACTGAGGGCGAATTTAGAGCGTGTTAGGAACTTAGGGTAATGATCGTGATGCTAGCTGCATGAGCAAACGCAAGCCCTACCCAACGTTGACGAACGAGGATACGCCGCAACGGCGATACGAACTACGAGAAATGTTCAACGCGCTTCGCTGGATTGAGCCAGGCCGTGGCGCCAAGCTTGGGGCTCACGACCAGCGCGACGTCTCGCACAGCGTCAGGACCAACAGCGACGAGAATTGGCCCATGAGCAGAGCGCCAAGCCAGTTGATGGGGCCGCCGGTTCGGTTGACCGAACGAGGAAGCGCGGCTGTGCTGCCATTGTTCTACTGACTCATACTTGTGCCGCTCCGCTCTCTTGCTCTGACAGCGCGTTCGAATAGGGTGACCCGCTGCCAAACCATTTGCGTACGCGCCGCTCCAGCCCGTCCACATAAGTAAAGGCGACCGGCACCACCAGCAGGCTCAGCCCCGTGGAAGTGATCAGTCCACCAATCACCGCAATCGCCATCGGCTGGCGGAAGCTGGCATCGGCACCGAGGCCCAGCGCGATGGGCAACATGCCCGCAATCATGGCGACGGTGGTCATGACAATGGGGCGCGCCCGCTTGTGGCAAGCGTCGATCAGGGCCTCATGCAAAGACAGGCTGCGTTCCTGGATGCCCATCACCGCGTACTCCACCAGCAGGATGGAGTTTTTGGTCACGATGCCCATCAGCATCACCAGCCCAATCATTGACGGGATGCTCAGCATGCCCTTGCTGAGCAAGAGCGCAACAAATGCGCCGCCCAGCGACAAGGGCACGGCCGACAGAATGGTCAACGGCTGGAAGAAATCGTGGAACAGCAGCACCAGCACGCAGAACACGCACAGCAGGCCGATGACGATGGCCATGCCAAAACTGCCGAGCAACTCCACCATGATTTCCGCATCACCGGTTTCGATCAGCTTGACGCTGGAGGGCATGGCTTGTGCAGCCGGCAGCGCTTTGGCTTCTGCCAGCGCCTGACCAAGCGGCGTGCCACTCAGGTCAGCATTGACCGTCACGTAGCGGCGCCGGTCATAGCGATCGATTTGCGAGGGGCCGCTTTCCACCGAGATGTCCGCCACGCTGGCCAGCAGCACCAAGCCGTTGCGACCATGCACGCGGAGATTGGCAACTGTCTCCATGTCTTGGCGTGCAGCATCGGAGATGCGCACCTGGATCGGCACCTGTCGGTTGTCGAGATTCAGTTTGGCGACCTGGGCGTCAAAATCGCCGCTGGTAGCAATACGGACGGTCTCGCCGATGGCCGCGGTGGTGACGCCCTGCTCAGCGGCCCGTTGTGCATTGGGCCGCACGACGATCTCCGGCCGTTCTAGGCTGGCAGTGGACGTGATGTTGGCCAGGCCCGGTACGCCGCGCAATTGCCGCTCAAGCGCCTGACCGGTCGCCTTGAGTGTCGCCGTGTCTTCACTGGCCAGGATCAGGGACATCTTTTCGCCTGGCCTGCCGACACCCAGCGAGAAACGGGCACCCGGCACATTCACCAACGCGCGGCGCACCTGCGTTTCAATATCGGCCAGGGTCGGGCGTTCGCCGCGCGGTGCTAGCACCAACGTCATGGTGGCCCGGCGGACTTCACCCGCCTGCGTCTGCCCGCCGCCGACGGATTGGGCGTCGCCCACCATCGTCATCACATGCTCGATGCCTTTGATTTGCCCCATGGCCCGGCGCGCGACTTCGGTTGTGGCTTGCGTGGCCGTCAGGCTGCTGCCCGGCGGCAGCTCAACGCTGACGCTGCTGTAGCTCCGGTCCGACGGTGGGATCAGGCCCGTCTTGAGTAACGGCACCAGCGCTACCGAACCGATGAAGATGGCCACGGCGGCAACCAGCGTGAGCCGACGGTGGGCAAGACACCAACGCACCCAATTGAGGTAGCGCAGCATGATGCGGCCGCCTTGGGCTTCATGCTCGCCAGCGTGCGTCTTCAGCAGATACGCCGCCATCATCGGCGTAAGCACCCGCGCCACCAGCAGGGAAGACAACACCGCCACCACGGCCGTCCAGCCGAATTGCTTGAAGAACAGGCCCGGTATGCCACTCATCATGGCGGTGGGCATGAAGACCACCACCAGCGTCATGGTAGTAGCGATCACCGCCAGGGCGATTTCGGTCACGGCATCGCCAGCCGCCTGCTTGATGGGCTTGCCCATGCGGCTATGCCGCTCGATGTTCTCGATTTCAACGATGGCGTCGTCCACCAGAATGCCGACGATCACCGCCAAGGCCAGCAGCGTCAGCGTATTGAGCGAATAGCCGAGCCAATGCATGGCCGCAAAGGCCGGCAGCACGGACAGCGGCAGCGCCGAAGCCGAGATGAGCGTCGCCCGCCAATCGCGCAGGAACCACCACACCACCAGCACCGCCAGCAACGCCCCCTCGTACAGCATGTGCATGGAGCCTTTGAACTGCTCACGCGTGTAGTCGACCGTGCCAGACACCTTGGTGAAGCTCTGGCTTGGGTCCGCCGCCTGCAACTTGTCGAGCGCCTGGGCCACGCCCGCGGCGATAGCCATCTCGTCAAAGCCTTTGGCGCGGTAGATCTTGAAGCCGACGACAGGCTTGCCGTCGAGCAGCGCGATCTGCGTCCGCTCGGCCACGGCATCGGTCACGGTCGCGACCTGGTCCAGGTTGACGCGACGGCCGTCACTGAGCACCAGCGGCAAGCGGTTGAGTTCTTCCGCCTGGCGTACGGTGGCAATGGTGCGCACGGCCTGTTCGGTGCCGCCCAGTTGCCCACGGCCGCCGGAAGACTCCTGTTCCACGGTCTTCAATGCGCGCGACAAGTCGGCGGCAGTGGCACCCAGCGCCGCCAGGCGTACCGGATCGACTTCCACCCGTACCTGCCGCTGCACGCCGCCCACCCGCTCGAACTTGCCGACGCCGGGCACGCCCAGCATCGCCTTGTTGACAGTGTCGTCAACGAACCACGACAGCGCCTCCTCATTCATGCGCGACGAGGCGATGGCATAGAGCAGCGTCGCCTCCCCACCAATCCGGACGGCACTGATCGCCGGTTGTTTCAGGTCGACCGGAAGATCCGAGCGGATACGATCCACCGCGTCCTTGGTTTCGATCAGCGCATCGGAGAGCTTCTTCTCCAGAATGAACTCAACGGTGATGTTGACCTGCCCGTCCGTGATCGACGTGCGCATGTGCTTGACGCCGGACAGCGCGGCAAGCGAGTTCTCCACCTTGCGCGCCACCTCGGTTTCGAGCTGAGCCGGCGCCGCCCCCGGCTGGGTGAGCGAGATGGTGACGGAGGGCAAGTCCAGGTCCGGCAGATTGGCGATCGGCAGCTCCCGAAACCCATAGAGGCCCGCCAGCGTGAGCAGGATGAACAGCAAGACGGCCGGTACCGGATTGCGGATCGACCAGGTGGCGAAGTTCATACCTTGCCCCCCTGCGGGACAGTGGCTTGCGCGGGCTGGGTCACGCGCACGATATCGCCGTCATTGAGAAACGCTGCGCCCTGCACCACCACCTTGTCGCCCGCAGCAATGCCGGAAACGATCTCCACCGCGTCGCCCTGGCGGCGGCCTACCGTCACGGCTTGCAATGCCACCGTGTCGGCGCCCGACAGCTTGGGCACATAACTGCGGCCATCACGAATGACCACGCTGACGGCCGGCACCGTCACAGCCGCGCTTTGCGCCAACACCACGTTGCCCTTGGCATACATGCCCGCGCGTGCGCCGCTACCAGGTTCGATGTCGGCATAGACGAGACCCAGCCGGGTCTGACCATCGAGGCTGGGGGCAGTCTGTCGCACCCTAGCTTCTGCTGCGGTGCCGTCGGGCAGGGCCAGGCGAATGCGCTGACCGACCCGAATCTGCGCGAGCTGTACCGCCGTCAGTTCGCCACGCCACTCCAGACGGCTCTGGCGAATCATCCGAAACAGCTCCTGACCGCTGTTCGACACGTTACCCAGCGTGGCACTGCGCGCGCTGATGACCCCGTCGTCGGGTGCGATCACTTCGGCGTAGCGCAGTTGCAGTTGCGTGCTTCGCAATTGCGCTTTGGCGACATCCGCCAGCGTCGTGTACTGGAGAACATCCTGCTCGCTGATGGCGCCCGAGCCCTTGAGTTGGAGCGCACGCTGGCGGTTGGCCTCGGCCTGCTGCCACGTGGCTTTCAGGCGCGCTTCGTCGGCCCGCAGCAGATCGGCATCGAACACGGCGAGGACCTGCCCGCGTTTGACCGGATCCCCCACGTTGACGCGGACATCGGCCAGGCGCAAACCCGAGACCTGCGCCCCGATCACCGCCTCTTGCCACGGCGCGATGGCCCCGCTGGCTTCCAGCGTGGCCGGCCATTGGGCTTGCGACGCGGCCGCCACCGTCACGGTCAAGGCGGCGGCCGGCTGCGCGGGCATCGCCGTCACAGGGGTTTTCGGCGTAAAGAACAACATGGCCGCAGCAGTCACGACTGCAGAGAGCGCAACAGTAATCAGCACCTTGCGGCCGGAAATCGCCGCAGGAAAGTTGACACGTCTATTCATAAGCAGTGGGCTCCGTAGTGGGCGTAACAGTGCTACCGGTGGCTTTCATCAGGGCGACCCAGGCTTGCGCCCGGTCACGCCGGGCAGAAATCTCGGCGTCTTGGGCAGGCGCGTATTGGCGGCGGCTATCCTCGCGTTCAAACAGGCTGATGGTGCCGGCTTTCCATTGGCCCTCGGCGGCCACGACCGTGGTGTGCGCGGCGTCGGTGGCGGCTTCGTGGGCGGAGGCGGTTCGGTCTGCAGGTACGTCTCGCCCGTGAACGCCTGCCAGTACGGGTTCTCGACCCCTTGCCAGACAACCTCCTCATCGGACAGGTCGAAGGCATGCTGCCAAATATAGCAAGCCGGCAATCAAACGCGGCGAGGTGGCCGGGCGGTCACTCGTGGACACGAAGCTCTCGCGCATCGCTGCGCTCAACCGCTCCCAGTCGATCAGATCGGCCAAGCGCACCAGCGGGTGCTGCAGGTTGATCTGCTCGCGCAGCGGCTGCCGGAAGAAGTCTCCCTCGCTGACTGGCGCCTTCGGACCCATTCAAACCTCATCGGAATTTGCAGGATGATCTCGCCAATATGCACGTCTCCCGCAATGCCTACAACACCGCTTCGGCGGCAAAGCCTTGTGCTTCAACGCTCCGCGGATTGTTCAGGGTCGACCAAGTACATCAGCAACGCGGACATACGGCAAGCGATCCACGCGACCACCAACAAGAGCGAGCAATTCAACGACTACGCCCAGTGGCTGATGTTCGGCAGGAAAAGCGTCAGCGTGGAGAACATCCGGCACGAGCAACGCGAGGTCATCAAATACGACCAACTCGTGGCCAACATGGCCATCCTCTGCAACGTGCAGTGGATGTCCGCAAGCTCAAGGCGATGCAGGCCAAGAGGCTGCCTGTGGACGCGGAGGTGCTCAAGGTCTTGCGCCTTACCGGAAGGACCACGTCAACCGATTTGGGGACGATCGGCTGGACCTGCGCAAGAGTGCGTCACCGCTTGACACAAGAATCGATTTCGCTTTTGAATCAGTGGCTTAGAGCCATTCTGGCGAAAATTTTTCGAATCCCGGCCAACTCTCCTTTTAGCGCTCCGGCACGTTCACCTCACCTGGCCCAAGTGCCAAGCGGCCAAACTGTTCAGCTGCGGCGTCCCAGTTGAGCGCCGCGTGATGGGACGCGGCATGGACGTCGCGATGCAGGCGCTGGATCGGCGCTGATTCCAAGATCGACCGGGCGCCCCCCGCCTCGTACAGACGATTTACGCTCTGCACACAGAGGTTGACGGCGAAGGACGCGTCCCGCACGTAGCGGGCACGATCGAGGGGTGAGAATAGTCCCCTCTGGCTGGCGCGGTCGAGGATCTCTTGGATACTGGCGCGATGCAGCATACGGGCCGTATCGAGTTCGGCGGACGCCTGGGCCAGCCGGAGCTGCAATGGCACGGCGCTCCGGCCGGAAGCGACGCCATTTCGGGCCTGTGATGTGAACTCGTCTAAAACGCCCTGCGCCATGCCGATGACCGGTGCGGCCAGCGCCCATTCCATTAGCACCTTCAGGGGGGCGCCATAGCTCGCGCGCCTGTGCAGCTCCCACCCTGTACGGTCGCTGTCGCCGGCTCGATTTGGGTTGAGTGTGCGGTGCTCAGGAATGAAGACTTCGCGGACGACAACATCCTTGCTACCAGAGCCTCGTAGGCCGGCGGTGAACCACGTGTCCACAATTTCGCACTCGCTGCGCAGAAGCAGCAGCCACAGCTTGTCATCGGAGCCGGTACCGGTACGGCACGCCACCATCAACCAACTCGCCGCGTCGCACCCGCTTGAGTAGGCCCATCGGCCGGAGACGCGAAAGCCTCCGCGCACGCGTTCGGCTGTGCCGTTCCACGGATTAAGACCGGCCGCCAGTAGCGTGTCCGGTCCCGTGGCGAAATATTCTTCCTGACACCGCTCGGGAAAGTAGCCAAGCCACCAGTTGTGCGCCGTCCAGATCGCGTAGCACCAAGCCGTGGAACCACACCCGCGCCCGAGCTCCCAGGAGACGGCGAACGCCGAGTCGATCTCAAGGCCGGTACCGCCAAACCGATCGGGATTGGCAATGCGAATTAAGCCTGAGGAAAGCAGGTCCTGAATCGAATCCGGCGGTACCTGGCGCAACTGCTCTGCTTGCGCTGCCCGCTCCTTCAGCACAGGCACCAGAGCCGAGGCTCGTTGCAGCGCAACGCCGTGTAGCTTGATTTCATCCATCAGTCACGAATCTCCCATTACGGAGTTCTGTCCGCTGGCGCACAACACCTGCAGCTTTGCATGCAGCGTCTCTGCAACCATACTCGGCGTCTCGCCCACGGCGATTTGGTGAACGATCTCGAATTGTTCCAGATCCAGTGATGCGTAGTACCGCCGATCCTCCGCGAGCCTTTGGGCGCGGACAGGTTCAAGGTCTCCACGCTCGTCATCCCACCGCTCATCAGCCAATTGGAGAAGCACTGAAATCGTCCCGGGCATTGCAGACCGCACAGCCGCGTGGTTCTTGGCATGCATTTCCTTCACCGCAAAACGCCCGCTGGCAAGGATTGCCTCAATCGCCTGGTAGCTCATTCCATAGTGTTCCCCGTAAGCCTCATCCAGACTGAACAGTTCTCCACGCTGATGCATGCGATGCAATTCGTCGCGAGTGACAAACCTGTACTCGGCGTCACCTTCACCCGGTCGGCGCATTCTTGACGTGAACGACGGGACACGCGCATAGACCAACGGGTGCGCAAGCACGAGGGCATCGAGCAAAGTTGTTTTTCCGCACCCCGATCGGCCACCAATCAGAACGAGGCAAGTGCCCCTGCTTTGTTCGCTGGTCATGCCACTTTGGAGCCGCTGAATTGAATTGAGCGGGTCATGTATCCCTCGTTCCACTGGTGTAGTTCTCGTCAAACAGTTTCGGCCACGAGTTCCTGAAGGAAGTCGCGATAGCCCTCGGCGCCACGCGCTTCCCAAGCGTCGAGCCCCGCCGTGCCGACAATCGCCATGTCGGCCAAGCCGCGAAGTCCTCGCACACTTGCAGCAGTGCTGATTCCAAACCCAAGCCCCAGTGGCAGCGGAGTCGTGGCGCGGCATTTGTCGAGGAACGCTTCTACGTTCTGTGAGAGATCAGTCTTGCGCCCCGTCACTCCCAATCGCGCCGCGCAGTACACGAAGCCTGACGCCTGACGGCCGATCTCCGCCAGGCGGGCTGGCGAACTCGTCGGGGTCATGATGAGAATCGGGTCGAGATCTAGGCCACGAGCTATTGCATTGAGCTTGATTGCCTCCTCCGGAGGCAGGTCTGGCAGGATGAACCCACTCATGCCAGATTCAGACAGCCTCGCGCAGAAGCGCTCCGCCCCCATGCCGAATACGCTGTTGTAATAGCCCATGAAGACGATCTTGAAGCTGAACCGCTTCGCAGCTCTCACCGCGAGGTCGAAGTAAGCGTCCCATGTCATGCCCGCCTGAATAGCATCATGATTGGCTTTTACAAAACGAGGGCCATCAGCGATAGGTTCGCTGAAGGGTAGCTGCAACTCGACCAAGTCCACTCCTGCACTGTCCATTGCTTCCAGCATCGCCCAATTGGCATCAAGGGATGGGTAGCCAACGACAAGATGCGTCATGAGCAGGAGTGGCTTCTGCGCCAATCGCTGCCTCATATAGCTCTCGAGGCTCGACATCGGTATAGCGTTCATCGGTCGTAGCCCTCGCTCTTGCTCCGGATGAAATCCTTCCAGCCTTCATCATCCAGTGCGTCGGCAACGGTGAAGATATCTTTGTCGCCACGGCCAGATTGGTTAATGAGAATCGTGTCGGTACTCGAGAGGGTCGACGCTTCCCTGAAAGCCGCCGCGAACGCATGCGCGCTCTCGAGAGCCGGGATAATTCCTTCACTGCGCATCGTGAGACGCAGGGCTTCGACAACTTCCGAATCGGCCGCCGACTCGAACCGGACTCGCTTTCGCCGGTGCAGATCGGCCAGCATCGGGCCAACACCAATGTAATCAAGACCTGCCGCCACCGAATATGTGTCCTGCATCAGGCCTTCCTCATTTTGAAGGAACATGGTCTTGTAGCCCTGCGCTACGCCGGGCCGCCCCTTGCCGCCCGCGAGACGCGCTGCGTGCTGGCCCGAGTCGACACCTTTGCCCCCCGCCTCCACACCGACGAGTTCGACCGAGAGGTCATCCAGAAACCCTGCGAACAGGCCAGACGCGTTCGAGCCGCCGCCTACGCACGCATACACGCTGTGAGGCAACTTGCCCGTTGCATCGAGCATCTGCGCGCGTGCCTCATAGCCGATGATCGACTGGAAGTACGTCACCATTTGCGGGAACGGATGCGGGCCGCACACAGTTCCCATAACGTAGTGTGTATTGGCCATGGAATCCGCCCAGTCGCGGAGGCAAGCGTTGATCGCATCTTTCAGTGTCCGCGTACCTTCGGTGACGGCGATCACCTCGGCGCCAAGCTGCCTCATCCAAAAAACGTTGGGATGCTGTCGCGCAATGTCGTCCTCGCCCATGTAGATCGTGCATGCGAGTCCAAGTCGCGCCGCCATGGTCGCAGTGGCGACACCATGCTGTCCGGCCCCCGTCTCCGCGATTACGCGCTGCTTCCCCATGCGTTGCACGAGCAGGCCCTGACCCATGACGTTGTTCAGCTTGTGCGCGCCGGTATGGTTCAGATCTTCACGCTTGACATAGACACGCGCGCCACCCAACTTCCGTGTGAGGTTGTCGCAGTACGTCACCGGGGTCGCACGGCCCGCATACTTCGACATGACCTCGACATACGAAGCCCAGAACGCTGAGTCGCCCCGCGCCTCGTCAAAGACCTCGCGCAATTCCGCCAGTGTCTCGTGCAGCACCTCAGGTGTAAACGCGCCCCCGAAGTCCCCGTAGTAACCGAGGCGATCCGGTTCCCACGAAGTGGACCTTGCTGGCATTGGTATCTGTAAAGTTTTCATCGGGCTCGTCAGGTGAGTTGTGGTATGGAGCCGCCTATGCGGCATCCAAACGAAGCAGCTTGACCGCATTGGAGTGAGTCAACTTGCGGCGCAACTCGGGAGACAAATGTTGCATTTGCCGCTCAATCGCCTGCCGCGAGTTTGGCCAGACGCTGTCAGGGTGTGGATAGTCCGAAGCCCACAGTAAATGTTCTTCACCAAAGAATGGAAGAAGCGCCATCGCGACCTGATCGTCCTGGAACGTCGCGTAGACCTGGCGCTTGAAGAGATCGCTGGGCTTCGTGACGAGGGCGCCCCCCCCCTTGTCGGCCCAATACTCGTTCGCCTCCCAGAGCTGTTGGTGCTGATGATCAAGCGTTTGGACGAGCCAAGGCAGCCACCCTGCGCCACCTTCGGCCAGCACCACCTTCAATCGCGGGTGACGCTCAAGAATGCCCCAGGCGAACAGATCGACGAAGGGTTCAACGAAATTCGCAAGGAACAATTTGGTGTTCTCGAAAACGCTCGCCGCCTTCCCAGCGACGCGACCGCTCGGCTTGGCGAAAGCCGTGATGTGCCAGGAGAGGACAATGCCGCTCTCCTCGAGCACCTGCCAGAACGGCTCCCATGTTGGATCATCCAGCTTGGGGTCGATGTTCGCGACCATGAAGACCACCTGCCGCACACCGCCCCTGGCCCGCACCCGCTCAAGCTCGGCGAGTGCGCCCTCGGGTGTCTCCGGTAGCATCGGTAAGCCAATCAACCGCTCGGGCGCTGCTTGGCAGAAATCAAACAGCCAGTCGTTGTAGGCACGATAACAGGCGGCGCGCAGCAGGCGATCATCAGTCGAAAGCTGGTGGACCGGCCCGAAGATCACCTGCGTCGAAACACCGTCGCGATCCATGTCGGCGAGCCGCAGCTCGGCCACAGCTGCGCGCCGTGGGCTTGGGTCGTAGATACCGCCGCGGTCGAAGGCATCATAGAGTGGCTTGACCGGCCGCTCCGATATGCCATTCATTGTCCCCCCTCCAACCCAGCGGCCCCAGACCTTCCCGTCGCACACCCAGACCTGCTGGCCATTGCGATCTTCCACATGCGGGGCGCGATCCGCCAGCGCCTTTGGTAACCGCGAGGTCCATAGATCTGCAGGAAGCTGGCTGAGATCCATGTGATCGTCACAGGAGATGAGCCGATCCGTCATGTACTGTTCCAATTAATGATGCGAAACCAGTGCCAGCCGACTATATGCGTGACACACCTTCGTAATTGCCGCGACGAGTTCGTCGCAGTCCGACTTTGTCAGGGTGATAGACATCGGAACGTCGATCGCCTCCTTAAGGAATGTCGCACTCCTTGTGTAACGTCCGATCGTTTCTTCCTGGGTCATCTCGGGAAACACGAATCGCCAGTTCCAGAAGCACCGGACGTTTGGACGGGAGTCGTCTCCCAGGGCGCGGGCACCGATTCCTTCAGCGTTGAGCGCCTCCACGAACCAACTCACCTGCTGGGCAGTTGCATCGGGGAGACGAAAAATCAACGATTCGCCCAGAAAGGCGCGCGGGGCAACCGATTGACGCAGGTGTATCGACTTCAAGTCGGAAATGCGCGATGCAACATATTCATAGTTCTCCTGGAACGTCGCGACTCGCTGGTTCAGGCCGGCGAGTTGGTGCCGAGCCATGGCGCCGCGGATTTCATCCAGACGGAAGCTGAAGATGGGCAGCGTGAGATCCGAGATAGAAGGAAGCGATGGCGCGGTATGCCTGTGAAGCTGCTTTTCATAGGCTCCGGACAGCACGACGGCACGCTCGAAGACATCGCGGTCGGACGTCACGAGAAAGCCACCCTCTCCGGTATTGATGCACTTGTCGGATTGCATGCTGAACGCGCCCGCCCGCCCGATCGTGCCCAGCTTCCGTCCTCCTCCGAGGCTGACACCGAGCGCCGGCACGGAATCTTCAACCAGCGGAATCCCATGTGCATCGGCGATGCTGACCAAACGGTCGATATCGCATCCGAAGCCGCGCATGTGTACAGCGACTACTGCTTTGACTTCCGGCGTGAGCTTTGCCTCCAGATCTGCCGGATCCATGTGCAAGTTCTCATCAACCTCAATAACAACCGGCGTCGCCCCCGCGAGGATAATCGCACTGGGCGTAGCAGCAAACGTAAACGCCGGACATGCGACCAAGTCGCCCCGCTTGATGCCAAGACCAAGAAGCGCAAGTGCGAGGGCAGTCGTGCCGCTAGAGCACGCCAAAACGTAGCGGGCGTCGAAATACTCGGCAAGCTCCTGCTCGAGCTGACCGACTTCTGTCTCGCCATGCGCTCTGCTGTCATATCGAAAAAGGCGCCGACTCTCAATGGCTCGCAACGCAGCGACTTCGTCGCCGCGACCTAGGTCAACGTAGCCTTTGTCATACGTTGGCCATTCTAGTGTTCGGGTTTTTCGACCACCGTCCAACGCGAGATGTACCTCTCGTAGCTCTTTTGACACCTTTATCTCCAATAATTAATGATTAGAATTCTCAGAGCTGCTGCGATTATCCAGCTTGTCGCCAAAGCGTGCATTCGGCGCGACGTTTGGAAACGACTTGTGGAAGTTCAGGTTCGGTGTTACGAAACCCCGACTTGCTCCCACAGGTAAATCGCCTCCATTAAACCAGACAACTTGTCCCTCGTTTCCACAAGCTCGAGTTCCGAGTTTGATTCCTTGATCACACCAACTCCGACCTTGGCATGAATCACTTCCTGCTTTAGGAGTGCATTGCGAATGTTCAGAAAGCAGCCGCCAGTTCCATGGTGCAAGTGTCCTACGACCCCACCGTAGTAGCGGTGAGGCGCCATCTCTGTATCAGCCTTCGTCAGCAATTCCTTCGGCCGAGCGCCGAGCAAGGGAAAGATGCTCTCCAGTAAATCGAAAAAATTATTCTGAGGCAGTAAATCCCCTGTGAAGACGGAATGTAAATGGCATACATTCCGGAGCGACTTGATGTGCATGTCCTGAACGACGCGAATCGAATCATCTACACAAAAACGCTTGAACCGATCCTGCCGATTGCCGAGCGACGATCTGTGCTCCTTGATCTGCTTCGGATTCTCGTACAGCTCCTTTGCCAGATACTGGTCATCTGAGCTGAACATGCACGTGGCCGCAACCACATCCACAGTTAGTACATTCCCGCATATCTCGAAGACGTTCTCTGGAGTGGTGCCTATAGAGTAGACATCCTTCTGGATACAGAAGAAATGACTGAACGCGTACTCACCGTTTATTCCCGCATGCAACTCATACAATTTGAACGGATCGTATGCGGCAGCCATTTTGCGTTCGTAAGCACGGGTAAGTGTCATCTTCCCGCTCGGATAGGCTTGCAGGTCGCTTATAGCCATCGAAAGTCTCTTCAAAAAACTTTCGTCATCCTCGGCTGGAATCCAACCCGCAACCAGTTCGGAGAATGGCCTTGGCTCGCCAAAATCGCCCCGTGGAGCTACCAGCGGCTGCTCCATGGAGGCTCGGAGCATTGCGTGGCCTTGTTGCTCGTACGTAGCGTTACTCGCATAACTGACGCGACCATCAGCTTTGTCGGCCGAAAAGATGAACTCTAAGGCCGGTTGTACCAAATGTATCTGCGGCAGGCTCTTATCGATGTATTTTCGATGGAGATCTGGACTCACCACGAGGAAGCACGGAGCCTCCTTTCTTAGGAGCTTCTCGACATGCTTGAATATGGGCCCCTCATCAGATGGCAAGGAAAAAAGATCATTTCTTTGCCCATCTTCGATGCACTCGACATTCCCATCGCCGACGGACACCGAAAGTTGGCACATGATGCCGATCTTTACGGTACCGCTATTCTTGTTGTGAAAAAAATAGACTCCTTCCGCCCCGATTAAATTCATGCTACGAAAAAATCGACAAGCCCGCTCCCAGTATGATCCATGCCCACTTATTTGCATTTAAGTTTTATATCTTAAAACGTTATCGATCCGGACCGATTAGGCGTTAAAGCTGCGCTCTGTTGCATCTGGCGCACTATCAGTTCGGCGCGGTGCGGCAGCTCAGAAGGATATTGGACAATTCGCGGACGAGTTCTTAGACGCGCGCACAACGTCAAGGCATTGCTGCACGATGTCGTCCGGATTGGCTTCGGCTCGCAACACAGTGAGATTATTTTCCTCGGCGAGCCGCCTGAGTGCGGCGTTGTAGCGCTCCACGAACAGCACATCCTGATCGAACCGGTTGGGCATCGGCCCGTCACGCCGCACGATTCGATCCACGAACACTTCGGATGATCCATCTAGGACAAAACAAAAATCCGGTCTGACGATTCGACCGACGGCGTCGAACAACCACGTGGGCAGCGTCATGCCACGAGCCTCGAACAGCGCCAGCATGTCGAACAGATACCGGTTGCTGATCACGAACTCACCACGCCCCAAAGACGGCAGGATTACGTTGGCTTGATGGTCATAGCAATCCGCGAGGTTGAAATGCAGTAACGCTTCTTCCGGAACTTGGTGCCCAGGCCCATCGCCGAAAAGGGTCCGCCGAATATTTGCGTCATGCCGCCACCATTCCGTTGGCGCCCAAGTGGGCACGCACGGCGTCGTCGGAGTGATCGCAGCCAGCAATGCTGCCTCCAAGGTGGATTTTCCGCTGCCATCGAATCCGCAAATCGCCAGGAGAACTCCTGGTTGGCTATGTGGGGCCAAATCGATCGTCATCTCATTCCTAGTTGGGGCGCGTACTAACGCATCAGCGATACGTTGAGGGCAGATGCAGCCCACATCAGCTATCTCAAGAGCATGCGCGATTGTTCATAGTGTCTTTGCGGCGGCCGAGGCACGCTCACACCACCAGCGAAGCTCGAAAGGCTCGCCCGATTCAGCGTCCAATGCCTTGCGCCAACCACGGATCAGGAGTCCACACAGGATCGTCAAAGATCGGTGGCGCTCATGCAATCGGCTGTCGAGATTTGCGAACGATGTGTACACCGCAATTGCTTCATCCAGCGAGACTGGTAAGGTGCGGGAGTTCATCGCCAAGAACCAACCCAATTCGACCGCGGCAGGGGCAACCATCGGCATGGACCAGTCGATGAGGGACAGGGTGCCATCGGGAAGGATGCCGATGTTATCGAGTTTGAGATCGCCATGGAGAAGACTGTTCGGAAGCTGATCCAGTGCGCGCTTGAGAGGCCCTATGTCGTCGAACAGGGCCCGAACCAAATCGGCGATGTTCTTCGGCACGTAGTCGAAGAAGATATCCCAACCTTTTAGAATGTCCTGTCCAATCCGAAACTGAGCCAGCCTCTCTGGATCAGGCATGAAGAGGGTAAGTCGATCCTCGATCGAGCACCAAGGAACATCACACTCACTCGGCGGCGTCAGTGCATGCAGGCGGGCTATGCCAAGCAAGAGTGTTTTAAGTTGCTCGGTGGTCAGTGGCCCGTTCGATAAAAGATATTGAGAAACGTCATGCATCAAGATTGAAAAGGTAGCGCCGTCTCTTGCAGACCCGATCGCGGGAGAGCGGATATCTTGAGCGAAACCAGCATTCGCCAGAATCGCTTCCCTGCACCGTTGGTCTGAAGTCGCTCGCATTATCCAATCGGTTTCGGCCGACGTTACCTTCACAACGTGGGAGGTGCCGTCGTGACTGGATTGCATGTAGACCCGAGCTCCCGAGAAGCCGCGTTGGCTCATCTCCACCCAGTTCGACATCGAGATACCATGCTCATCGAGCAGGCACTTCAAATTGTTTAGCCCCTCAAGGCTCGTCATTCGATCGCTCACTTGCCGGCCTCTGCCGTGGAAAGCGCTTGGAGGTAGCGAATCGGATCAGAGTTGAAGACTGCGCCACCCGAAACAAGCAAGGTTGCGCCAGAAACATATGAGGATGCATCGGATGCCATGTATAACGCGGCATTCGCGACATCGGAGGGCTGTCCGATCCGGCCCAAGGGATAATACTGGGCCCGTTGGCTAATGATCTCTGGCGTTGACAGGAAGGGTTCGACAAGCGGCGTCTGCACGAGACCAGGCGCAATCGCATTAACACGAATCTTGTATCGCCCCAGTTCAACCGCCATGGTTTGCATGATATGGATGATGGCGGCCTTAGCGGCACCATAACACCCTTCGCCGCCGGGGCAGGCATTGAGCGCATCGAGCGAGCTGATGAAGATTATGGATCCGCCACGACCGCTAGCGCGCATGACACGGGCGGCCGCCTGCGCACCGGAGACAGCGGACGAGATGTTCAACCTCCACATTTCTTCCATGACGTCGTGATCAATGTCGATCCAATCGCACAACGATCCGTCGGAAAACCCGCCAGCATTGTTAACCCAAACGTCGATGGTCCCATATTTCTCAATGGTTGCTGCGGCAAGCGCGTCTATATCGCCCCTTTTGGTCACATCAGTTCTCAAGATAGAGATTTCGCCACCGATGCTCTCAATGTCATTCATGAGCTTCGTCAATTCTTCGACGCTACGCGAAGCACCGACAATTTTCCCGCCATTTTTGGCGTAGAGCATGGCGATCTCATATCCGATCCCTCGCCCCGCACCCGTCACCACACATACCTTATTATTCAAATTTAACATTTTCTATTGCATTGTTGCGTAAATCGAATTTGAAGACAAAGGTGCTCCAGTGAGCCTGCTTTCAGGCGATACGAGCAGATTGCGGGCGAGCGAGAGCTGCCATGCGGTTCAGCACGCCTGCGCGAATCGAGACCTCGGTCGCCTGGGAGCCGGTCTCACGCGCCCACAGGCGGGGATCGGTGAGCGTCTTGAGTCGGTACATCAGGTTCTCGGCCAGCAAGCACCGGTTGGTGATAGTGGTGTCGCCATTTGAGGCAAGCAAGCCGCCTTGGTTGACGACGTGCCGTGCATTGACCTGCGCGTTGCCGGTCGATAAGAGCTTGCCGGCTGTGTTATCGAGCGTGCAGCCTGCCTGGACTATCACGCCGCTGCCCGAGAACGTTGCGTTGCGCGTCGAAACATCGCCCGTGGCAGATAGCGTCAGCCCGCCTTGCGCGGACAGATTGCCATTGCTGGCGTCGATGCTGGCTGCCGTGACGCCGATGGCCTGACTCGCCAACACGCTGCCGCTGTTGCGCACCACATCCAACACATTCAGGGCAACGCTGCCGAGGTTGCTATGGCCATTCACGCCTGCGCCAATGGTGCCCGTATTGGCAATCTGCGGGCCGCTAACGGTTGCGTTCGCGCCGGCACCCAAGGTACCGCTCTTGGTCGTGCTGCCGGATACCGAGACATTGCCCGCACCTGGGATGACGCCCTGGTTATTGACGTTCGGCGCCGGGAGTGTGGCATCCGCCGCGCTCTGCACGCGGCCTGTCGGCGTGATGGTGACGTCGCCGTTGGCGGCAAGGTTCAGGCTGCCGGTGAGCTTGGCCAGGTTGCCGCCGATGTTGACGCCCAGGCCCGCCTCGGTGCCAATCAACCGCGTCGCGCCGCCACCGTACATGCTGCCCAGTTGGCCCACGTCGATGGCGACGTGCGGTGCGGGTCCGATGCCCGCAATCGCGTTCGGCGTCACGCTACCGTAGTCGACGCTGTTGGCGCCCGCCACCGCGTTGATGTGCTCGCCCCACACCTGGCCGTTGATGGCCATGGCACGAGACAGCAGGTCGAGTTGCGCACCATGCGCGTCAAGGCCCGCGCCATTGATGGTGATTTGCCCTTGCTGGACCGAGATGCTGGAAATGTTGGCCAGCGCGTCGCAGTTCGGCGTGCCGGTGGTCAGCAGCGTGACCCGAGGTGCCTGGATGAAAGAACACCCCGCGCAAGTAATGCCCGCCGGGTCGGCGACGATAAGGCTGGCTTGGTTGCCCGCGATTTCCGTGGGACCTGCCAGCATGGAAGGATTGCCGCTTGTGACCTGGCTCAGGATGACGCGTGCGGCGTTATTGCCAAGGAACGGGTTACCTTGCACCCAGCCGACGATTCGCGTCTGGGAGTTCTGGCCACTGTTATTCAGCACAACGCTAGCCGGGCCAACGTTGTAGTTCGTGAACGAGCTGGAACTAACGCCACCGGCCGACGGAGCGTTGATGTTCAGCACCGGCGCGCCGTTCGCCGCAACACCCACCACAGGGTGCGAGCCGGGAACACTTCGGTCCAGCGTCGGTGACTGCGCGTTCAGACTCGGTGCTGCCAGTGCCGCTAAGGTGGTCAACGTCAGAGCGGATGTGCTGCGGCTTGTTCGGCTCCCCGAATTGCGTCCCTTTCCAGTATTGGTGCTCTCCTCAACAGCGACCAGTATGCCGCGCATGCCGTTGAAGACGGTTCGGTAGCACTTCGCGTTCATGACGATGTCTTGCTTTAGGCACAAATGGCAATGGCCTACTATAGTCGGACGGGTTATGTCCGAGAGCAGCCAAACAAAGGGGAAAAAACGGACAACCGGCGCTGCTCAGGTAGCGCGCAAGCTCCGTTGATCGACGAGGTGTCGGTGGTCAGCGCGTAGCGCCAACGCGTGCAACGCTGGGTGGGATCCCCAGCGAGGTAGAGACACGCGAAGACGCGCGGAATGTCGCTTCATTGGAAAGCACTCCTTCCCCGTCAAAATAAACAAAACCCAACGACGTCGCCTTGATCGTTGCAAGGCGATCGACGTTATATTTTGTTTATCTTTAGACCATAACATAAAGACACGCGAGAAAATCCCCAAAACGTCAGATACAGATGTGAATTATTTTTACGCTCGGTATCAGAGACGCTAAATTCTTGCTCAACGGACCGCCCCCCGGGACATGAACACAGCTAGACCTCCGTTCGAGGTCTAGCACGCCGAGACGGGAAGAAGAGGGTTAATGTGGCCGGTTTGTGGCACAAACAGCCATCAGGTCATCCAAGCAAAAGCCGAGCGAAGGATTCCGCAATATTAATATTTTTTATTTCCGACATAATACATATGAAAATCAATTCAAAACCAACCACTGACTTTGCACCTGACCCTACACCGAGAAACAGTACCGCTGAGAAGTAGAGACTCCGGCATGATTTTCACCATTTGCAATGGAGGACATGCCATGAAGACGAGCAAGTTCACCGAGGCCCAAATAGCGTTCGCGCTCAAGCAAGCGGAGCTGGGCACGAAGGTCGAGGAGGTGTGCCGCAAGCTGAACGCTCTACAACTGGAAGAAGAAGTACGAAGGCGGGGGCTCTTCCTTCGGAGTTGCGCCAGCCCAAGAGCATCGTCACGGGCATCAACGAAATCTGGAGCATGGACTTTGTATCCG
The DNA here is from genome assembly GCF_024925465.1 of Ralstonia pseudosolanacearum. Lineage (NCBI taxonomy): Bacteria > Pseudomonadati > Pseudomonadota > Betaproteobacteria > Burkholderiales > Burkholderiaceae > Ralstonia > Ralstonia pseudosolanacearum. The sequence continues at coordinate 2,726,133 of NZ_CP103852.1, forward strand.
ACGCATTGTTCGACGGCCGGCGTTTGCGTGCATTGACGGTCGTGGATAACTACACCAGGGAAAGCCTGGCCATCAAAGTCGGCCAAAGCCTGAAGGGAGAAGACGTTGTGCGAGTGCTCGACGGAGTGGTTGCCCAGCGCGGCACACCCCAAACCATCAAGGTGGACAATGCCTGCGCGTTCATCTCGAAGGTGATGGACCGGTAGGCTTACGAGCACGGCGTGGAACTCGACTTCAGTCGGCCATGTACGCCGACCGACAATGCCAAGGTGGAGAGCTTCAACGGGCGGTTCCGGCAGGAATGCCTGAACGAGCACGGGTTCTTGTCTCTGAAGGATGCTCGGAGCAAAATCGCCGACTGGCGGCGGTACTATAACGAGAGCCGTCCCCACTCCGCATTGCAGTGGGCGACACCCGCCGAATTCGCCCGTCAGGCAAGGAAGACTGCCTCGACGGGCGATTCAACGACGCCGGAAATCTCTACTTCTGGGCGGTACTAATTCCGGTGTAGGGTCAGTAGGGTCACCCGAGCCAAGACGACCCAATTCCCGATCTGCTAACCTCCAGCCTGCCCGACCACACGAATTTCTCCTGTTGTAGCCAGAGCGCTCTTGATGTGACGGCACCCGAAGTGGCCCCTGCCCCGCATGCCATCGCCTAGAATTTTTCCATCACCCGAACACCACGCCGCGGCGCGCCCGATGCCGTGCGCAGCGGGCACGCCGGTGGCGAAGCGAGATCGCCATGTCCGTGCAGCCGATGCCGCCCCAAGAGGTCTACGAGAGCTTTGAGATCCACGTCCTGCCGAGCCCGTCGCCGCTCGACAGCACGCGCTACACGTACACCGGCTACGTGTGCCATCCCGGCGCCGACCCGGCTCTGCCTGGGCATACGGTGCCCTTCCATGCCGACGGCGACGAGCGTTTCCGCAACCCCGAAGACGCCATCGAGGAAGCGCTGCGCGTGGGGCGCAGCATCATCGACGGCACGCACCCGGACCTGTCGGTGCTATCGCTGGTGACGCACGGGTACTGACGCCGCTGCGGCATCGCGTCATGCAACGGCGTCGGGCCCTCATTTTTCGCGCGGCAACCGTCCCAGCAGATAAAACTCGTCATTCGGTCGCATCGAGATCACATTGGCGATTCGGTTCGACAGGCCGAAGAACGCCGTGATGCCGGCGATATCCCAGACGTCCTCATCGGTGAAGCCGTGCACGTGCAGCGCGTCGTAGTCGGCTTCGTTGACGGTGTGCGAGGCGGTGCAGACCTTCATCGCGAAATCCAGCATGGCGTGCTGGCGCGGCGTGATGTCGGCTTTGCGATAGTTGACGGCCACCTGGTCGGCGATGAGCGGCTGCTTTTCGTAAATGCGCAGGATGGCGCCGTGCGCGACCACGCAGTACAGGCACTGGTTGGCGGCGGAAGTGGCCACCACGATCATCTCGCGCTCGCCCTTGGTCAGGCTGCCGGCTTCGCGCAGCATCAGCGCGTCGTGGTAGGCGAAGAAGGCGCGGCACTCGTCGGGCCGATGGGCCAGCGCGAGGAAGACATTGGGCACGAAGCCGGTCTTTTCCTGCACGACGAGGATGCGCTCGCGGATATCCCCAGGGATGTCCGCGAGCTCGGGCACAGGAAAGCGGCTGATGGGAGGTTGGCTGGGCGGCGTGATGGCTGTCATGGCGTCTCCTGAGGTGTCGTCGGAGACCCCCGGACGCGCCGCCCGGAGGCCTTATTGCGTCGCGAACTGGATGCGATGCAATCCAGCATACAGCCCATCGCGGTCGAGCAGTTCGCGGTGCGTGCCGGCCTCGACGATCTGGCCGTGTTCGAGCACGACGATGCGGTCGGCGTTCTCGATGGTCGACAGGCGGTGCGCGATCACCAGCGTCGTGCGGCCCTGCATCAGGGCTTCCAGCGCGGCCTGCACCTGGCGCTCGGACTCGGAGTCGAGCGCGGAGGTGGCTTCGTCCAGGATCAGGATCGGCGCGTCCTTGTAGATGGCGCGAGCGATCGCCAGGCGCTGGCGCTGGCCGCCGGACAGCTTGGAGCCGTTGTCGCCGATGTTGGTGTCGACGCCATCAGGCAGGTTGTCGACCACGTCGGTCAGGTAGGCGGCTTCCAGCGCACGGCGCACGCGCGCCATGTCGATCTCGGAGGCATCGCGCGCGCCATACGCCACGTTGGCGGCGATGGTGTCGTTGAACAGCACCACGTCCTGGCTCACGAAGGCGATCTGGCGGCGCAGATCCTGCAGCGACAGATCGGCCAGCGCGTCGCCGTCGAGCACGATGCGGCCCGAGGTCGGCTCAAAGAAGCGCGGCAGCAGGTTGACCAGCGTGGTCTTGCCGCTGCCCGACGGACCCACCAGCGCGACGATCTCGCCCGCCTTGACGTGCAGGTCGATGCTGTCGAGCGCCGCCCGGCCGTCCGGGCCATAGCGGAAGGTGACGTGCTCGAAGCGCAGGTCGCCGCGCGCGCGGTCGATGTGCTTGCCACCGTCCTGGGGCTCGATCGGCGTGTCGATCAGGCCGAAGATGAACTCGGCGGCGGTCAGGCCGCGCTGCATCGGCTGGTTGACGTCGGTCAGGTGCTTGAGCGGCGAGATCAGCAGCAGCATCGCCATCACGAAGCCGGTGAAGCCGCCGACGGTGGTCTGGTTGGCTTGCGCCTGCACCATCGCGATCGCCAGGATGACGGACAGCGCCAGCGCCGCCAGGAACTGCGTCACCGGCTGGTTCAGGCCGCCGGCCACGGCCATGCGCATGGCGTAGCCGCGCAGGCGGTTGGTCATGGCATTGAAGCGGCGTGACTCGTAGGCCTCGCCGCCGTGCAGCTTGACGACCTTGTAGCCACCGGCCGCCTCCTCCACCACGTACGCGGCTTCGTTGGTCAGGTTCTGGTGCTCGCGGTTGAGCGAACGCAGGCGACGGTTGATACGCGACATCAGGAACCCGATGACCGGCAGGATCACGGCCACCACCAGCGTCAGGCGCCAGTTGGTATAGAAGAGGAAGATCAGCAGCGCCAGCACCGTCATCGAATCGCGCACCAGCGTGATGAACACGCCGGTCAGCACCTGCAGCACCTGGTTGACCTCGAAGATGACGGCGTTGATGAGCGTGGCCGCCGTATTGCGCTGGTAGAACGCCGCCGGTGCCTGCAGCAGGCGCTCGAACATCTTCATGCGCAGGTTCAGCAGCACCTTGTTCGACACCAGGCTCAGGAAGTACGTGGCCCCGAACTGCGCAACGCCGCGCACCACCGCGATACCGACCAGCATGGCCGGCACCCGCCACAGTTTGCCGGCGTATTCACCGCCGAAGCCCTGGTCCAGCAGGTCCTTCACCACCTTGGGGATGATCCCCTCGGTGGCCGCTACCACGCCCATGGCGACCATGGCGAGGATGAAGCTGCTGAGCTCGGGACGCAGGTAGGTCCACAGGCGCTTGAAGTGGCCCGGCTGGCTGGCCGCGGGCGGCTGGGAAGACGAAGAAGAAGTCACTGCCATGAAGATCGAAGAGGAATCGGACCGGCCGCCGCGATCGGCGCCGGCAACGCATTAGAGCACAGGCACGCCGGGCTTCAGCCGGCGCGTGAGGTCGTTGCGGCGCAGGTCCCACCGCAGGGCGGGGGTGAGCTCCGGCTCCGGCAGGCGCCAGTCCGCGCCGGCCGGCGTGCCGCGCCGCAGGAAATACTTGTCGAAGGTCGACTGCGACAGCCCCCACTTGTTGAGGAACTGGCGGCGGCCGTCGTTCTTCTTGACCTTGCCGGTCGACTTGCACTGGAAGTGGTAAACCAGCGAGTCGCCCGCGCCCAGGAAAATGCGGCAGCCGGCGTGCCACAGCTTCATGGAAAAGTCGTTGTCGCTGCTCATGCCGGGCGTCAGCTCGCTGCTGTAGCCGCCCAGCTTGAACCACCAGCGCCGGTGTACCAGGGTCGGCGGCCAAGTCGCGCCGAGCCAGTCGCCGCGCACCAGGCGCGGCACATCCGCCAGCAGGCGGGCTGCGTCGAAGGTGTCGGCGTCGCGGCCGTAGTTGCCCACCACCACGCACGGGTTGCCCGAATCGACCGGCTCGATCATCGTGCCCGACAGCATGAACAGATCGGTGTCGAGCGTGTCCAGGCGGCGCAGCAGCGCGGTGTCCCAGCCCGGGCAGCAGACCATGTCGTCGTTCAGGTACACGATGTAGTCGTGCCGGGCCAGCATGGCCGATTCGTTGACGGCCAGGCAGATGCCGACATTCGCGGGGGAATGCGTGTGATCGAGCCCCTGCTCGCGCACCCACGCCAGCGTGCCGTCGGAGCCGTCGTTGACGTGGACGATGATCTGGTGGTCATGCGCCGAATGGGCGCGGATGCTCTGCACGCACAGCTTGAGCAGCGCGAGGTTGTTCCAGGTCGGCAATAGGATGGAAAACATAGACGGAAAAGTAAGCCGCCGGACGATGGGCCCGCCTGATGCCGGCGGGGTACCGGTATACTCCGGCCCTGGCTGTTCGCGCGGCCGCCGCGCCGCATCGGCGCACGCGGGCGGGCGTGACGGCAACGACAAGATCAAACCGTCGCGTATTGTACAACCGGCCACGCCGGCCTCCGGAGGCGCCGCGCGGCGCCGTATCCGCCACGCCGACGGTCCCCTCCTCCCACGGCTTTTCTGATATGCCCGGCAAGCTGACCGCCACCATCCTGACGCGCAACGAAGCGGCCAACATCGGCGACTGCATCGACTCGCTCGCGCAACTGGCCGACGAGGTGATCGTGCTGGACTCGGGCAGCACCGACGCCACCCGCGACATCGCCCGGGCACGCGGCGCCAACGTCATCGAGGACGACGGCCCCTGGCCCGGCTTCGGCCCCCAGAAGAACCGCGCGCTCGACCGGGCCACCGGCGAGTGGGTGCTGTCGATCGACGCGGATGAGCGCGTGCCGCCAGAACTGGCCCAGGAGATTCGCGCCGCCATGGCCCGGGCCGATGCGGATGCCTACGCCATCCCCCGGCTGTCGCAGTTCTGCGGCGCCTGGGTGCACCACAGCGGCTGGCGCCCCGACCATGTGATCCGGCTGTTCCGGCGCGGCAAGGCCCGCTTCTCAGAGAGCCTAGTCCACGAAAGCCTGCAGGTGACGGGCAGCGTTGCCCGGCTGCGCACCTCGTTGCTGCACTACAGCTACACCTCAATGGACCAGGTGCATCGCAAGAGCGCGCAATACGCGGAAGCCGGCGCACGGGATCTCGCCCAGCGCGGCAAGCACATCGGCGCGCTGTCGCCGGCGCTGCACGGCGCGTGGGCGTTCGTGCGCACGCTGGTGCTGCGGCGGGGGTTCCTGGATGGCGGCACCGGCCTGGCCATCGCCAGGATGAACGCCACGGTCAGCTACCGCAAATACCGGCGGGCACGCGAACTGGCGAGCGGCGCGAACCACCGGCCGTGACGCGCGCCGGCGGCAGACGCGACCTCAGCGCCCAGCCGCCTCGTCCGACGACTTGACCACGAGCTGCGCGGGCAGGTTCGGCTCCCAGCCGCGCAGGTCGCCGGTCGGATACTGCCGCAGCGCATAGAGCAGCCGCTTGAGGCGGCCGACCAGGCCGGGATACGGCACCGTCGCCAGCGCCTGCGCCCCGGCGCGCGCCGTGGCCCGCACGTAGCCGTGCGTGAACTCGTGCTGGGAAATGCCCCACTTGAGCAGGAACTCCCGGCCGCCGCGGTTGCGCCGCACCCGGCGCGTGGTCGAGCAGCCGAAGTGGTAGATCGTGCTGCCCCCCACCACGCGGAAGATCCGGCAGCCCACCAGCCAGAGCTTCATCAGGAAATCGTCGTCGCTGCTCATGCCGGGGCCGAACTCGATGCTGTAGCCGCCGACCAGGTGCCACAGCCGGCGGCTCAGCAGCATCGGCTGCACGGCGAAGCCGTCGCGGTCCGGCAGCGACGGCTGCGAGGCCACGTACGACAGCAGGCCCGCTTCGTTGAAATTGTCCGGCCCGGTGCCGAAATCCGCCACGCTGACCTGCACGTTGCCGGTATCGACCGGTTCGATCAGCTGCGCGGCCAGGTAGGCAAACTGGTCGCCGACCTGCCGCACGGCCGACTCGAACGCCCGGTCCCAGCCCGGCGTGCAGACCATGTCGTCGTTCATGTACAGGATCCAGTCATGCGTGGCCAGGCGCGCCGCATCGTTGAGCGCGAGGCAGACGCCGACGTTGCCCTTGCTCCACGTATGGCGCAGCCCCTGCGCGCGCACCCAGTCGAGGGTGCCGTCGGTGCCTTCGTTGACGTGCACGATGATCTCGTGCTCGAACGCGGAATGGCGCCGGATGCTCTCGATGCACAGCTGCAGATACGGCAGGTTGTTCCAGGTCGGAATCAGGATACTGAACATCGCGCTCAACGCTCGGTAAGGGAAGACGTGCCTGCCTCGGACGCAGGACCAGTGTGCGAGGCGATGCCCGCCAGGCAGGCGATGACGGCCGCGTAGAACGATGCCGTCATCTTCAGGGTGAAGATCTCGACCGTCAGGCCGAAGACGAAAAACGCCAGCGCGAAGACCGCCCCCATCAGCGCGGCCCGGCGCATCGGCGCGGCCGTCGCCTTCAGGCAACGCCAGCACAACAGGCCCGGCACCAGATGGATCGCCACGATCGACAGGCCGCCCACAAGGCCGAAGTTGGCCGTGTAGGCGAGCAACTGGTTGTGCGCCTCGCCGCGGCCCAGTTGCGCGGCGGTGGCGCTCATCCGGCCGGCATCGACCAGCGCCTGCAGGCTGTCGGCAAACCCGCCCGGCCCCAGGCCGAAGATCGGGTGCTTCGGAATCAGCATCAGCGCGGCCTGGTAGATCTGCAGCCGGATCCCGATGGAGGTGTCCTTCTGGCCCTGCGCATACTGGGCCAAGTCCACCCACACCATGTGGATCCGCTCGTGGATCGTGCCGGACACGGCGTACAGCACGACCACGCCGAGCACGGCCACGGCGGGCACCAGCACCCGCCACCGCGCCGGCTTGTCGCGGCCGCGCGCGACCGCCACCAGCAACAGGATGAACGGCAGGGCCACCCATCCGCCCCGGGAGCCGGTCAGCAGCGAAGCGACCAGGCCCGCCAGCAGGCCGCCGATTTTCAGCAGCCGCACGGCGAGCGGATCTTTGCGCCACCAGTTGATCGACAGCGCGGACAGCACGCCCAGGATCAGCGCGATGTCGCCGAAGTGGATCGGGTTCAGGAACGCGCTGCCCATCCGGCCCTCGCCCCAGTCGCGCGCCGCCCACAGGCCGACGCCCAGCGCCGCCAGCGCCCCCGCGGCAAACGACGCGTCGGCCCAGCGCAGCGCGCGCAGCGGTGCCCGGCGCAGCAGCAGGAACAGCGGGACCGCCGCCAGAAAGCGCGCGGGTGCATCGAAGGCATTCCAGCGCAGGTGCCCATGCCACGCCTCGCTCAGGATCACGGCGGCCAGCGGCAAGCACAGGGCCCAGCCCGTCAGCCGGACCAGCCGGTCGGCCCCGTCCGGCGTGACCGGCCCGGACAGCGCGCGGCGGACGGCCACCCCGGCGCCGAGCGAGAGGACGCCGGCGGCAATCAGCAGCGCGCTGGCGCTGCCCTGCTTGAGCACCGTCAGCACGGGATAGATCAGCAGAAACACCGCCAGCGGCGCGTACCACCGGTCGGCGCGGCCGGAATGCTTGTCGAACCAGTTCATCATCGTTGTATGCGGCTCCCCCGCGCGCCACCCTGGCGTTCCGTCCGGTGCCGGCGGCGCGATCGGGCTGGCGAGTTATACGTTGCCGGTTTGGCGGACCCGCGAGGCTCAGCCGTAGATCATGTGGACGTTCTCGTTCGACAGCGCCGAGCGGAAGCTGGCCAGCACCTCGTCCGATGGCGTCACCTGCCATTGCTCGCCGAGCACGGCTTCGCAGCGCGCGCCGTTGGCGGCATAGCTGATGCGCACGCGCACGCCGGGCACCTGGGTCGCCAGGTGCGGCGTCAGCAGCTCGCGCAGCCGCACGGCCGAGGCGTTGTCGCGGAACGTCAGCCCGATCGCGTCGGCATAGCGCGCGCGCGCCTGGGTCAGGTCCAGCACGGCTTCGGCCGTCATCCGCACCCCGCCGGTGAAGGTGTCGTGCCGCGCGTTGCCCTGCACGATCAGCACTTCGTCTTCCTTGAACAGCGCGCGGTTGGCGTCGAACAACTCATTGAAGACCGTCACCTCGGTGGCCTCGCTCTGCGAGCCGTCATCGAGCATGACGACGATCATCTTGCCGCGCTGGGTCATCTGCGTGCGCAGGCCGACGATCACGCCGGCCACGGTCTTGTTGCGCGCGTCGCGGCTACCGTAGCCGCCGCCATTATTGCCATTGCCGTTGACCTCGCGGGCGAGGTCGGCAAGCGTCGTACGGGCAAAGCGGCGGACCTCGTCGCGACACTCGTCGAAGAGGTGGCCCGACAGGTAGAAGCCCAGCGCCTGCTTCTCTTCCTGCAGCTTGCGCTTGGTGCTCCAGGGCGCCTCGTCGAGCAACTCCGGGCGATGCTGCTCGGCGTCGTCGCTGCCCATCAGGTCGAACAGCGAGACTTGGTTGGCCGCCGCCGCCTTCTGCTCCGCTGCCTCCATCGCCAGCCCGATCGAGACCAGCAGCTGGGCGCGATTGGCGTTCAGGCGGTCGAAGGCGCCGGCACGCACCAGCGCCTCGATGGTGCGGCGGTTGACCTGGCGGCGGTCGACGCGCTCGCAGAAGTCGAACAGGTCCTTGAACGGGCCGTCCTCGCGCGCGCGCAGGATGTCTTCGATGGCGCCCTGCCCGCTGCCCTTCACGCCGCCCAGACCGTAGCGGATGGTCTTGGCGTCGGTGGGCGTGAAGCGGTACTGGCTGGCGTTGATGTCGGGCGGCAGCACCGCCAGGGTGTTCTTGCCGCGGGCGTCGTCGTAGAGGATCTTCACCTTGTCGGTGTCGTCCATGGCGAGCGACATGTTGGCTGCCATGAATTCGGCCGGGTGATGCGCCTTGAGCCACGCGGTGTAGTACGCCAGCAGCGCATACGCCGCCGCGTGCGACTTGTTGAAGCCGTAGCCCGCGAACTTCTCCATCAGGTCGAAAATCTCGTCGGCCTTCTCGGTGGACAGGCCGTCCTTGGCCGCGCCGCCACGGAACAGCTCGCGGTGCTCGGCCATCTCTTCGGCCTTCTTCTTGCCCATCGCGCGGCGCAGCAGGTCGGCGCCGCCGAGCGAGTAGCCGCCCACGATCTGCGCCATCTGCATCACCTGCTCCTGGTAGACCATGATGCCGTAGGTCTCCTTGAGCACCGGCTCGACGCGCGGGTCGGGGTACTCCACCTTCTCGCGGCCGTGCTTACGGGCGCAGAAGCTGGGGATCAGGTCCATCGGGCCAGGACGGTACAGCGCCACCAGGGCGATGATGTCCTCGAAGCGGTCGGGCTTGGCGTCCTTGAGCATGCCCTGCATGCCGCGGCTTTCCAGCTGGAACACGGCGACCGTGTTGGCCGTCTTGAGGATGTCGAACGCCGCCTTGTCGGTCAGCGGAATGTGGCTGCAGGTCCAGTCCGCCTTGGACGGATCGAGCATGCGGATGTAGCGCTCGGCCCAGTCCAGGATGGTCAGCGTGGTCAGGCCCAGAAAGTCGAACTTCACCAGGCCGACGGCTTCCACGTCGTCCTTGTCGTACTGGCTGACGACGCCGGCATCCTCGCCGCCCTGGGTGTAGAGCGGGCAGAAATCGGTCAGCTTGCCCGGCGCAATCAGCACCCCGCCCGCGTGCATGCCGACGTTGCGGGTCATGCCTTCGACGCGCTGGGCGAGTTCGAGCAGCTGCTTGACCTCTTCTTCATTGGCCTCGCGCTCGGCCAGCAGCGGCTCTTCCTTCTTGGCTTCCTCGATGGTGACCAGCTTGCCCGGCTTGAACGGGATCAGCTTGGCCACGCCGTCGACGAAGTTGTAGCCGAGATCCAGCACGCGGCCCACGTCGCGCACCGCGGCCTTGGCGGCCATGGTGCCGAAGGTGGCGATCTGCGAGACGGCGTCCTTGCCGTACTTCTCCTTCACGTAGTGGATGACGCGGTCGCGGCCGTGCTGGCAGAAGTCGATGTCGAAGTCGGGCATCGACACCCGTTCCGGGTTCAGGAAGCGCTCGAACAGCAGGTTGTACTTGAGCGGGTCCAGGTCGGTGATGCCCAGCGCGTACGCCACCAGCGAGCCCGCGCCCGAGCCCCGGCCCGGCCCTACCGGCACGCCGTTGTTCTTGGCCCAGTTGATGAAGTCCGCCACGATCAGGAAGTAGCCCGGGAAGCCCATCTTGATGATGGTGCCGGTCTCGAACTCCAGCCGCGCGTAGTACTCGGGCCGCTTGGCCTCGCGCACCGCCTCGTCGGGGAACAGCACTTCCATGCGTTTCTCGAGGCCTTCCTTGGCGAGCTGGACAAGGTAGTCGTCCAGCGACATGCCGTCGGGCGTCGGGAACAGCGGCAGCTTCGGCTTGCCCAGCTCCAGCGTGAGGTTGCAGCGCTGCGCGATCTGCACCGCGTTGGCCAGCGCTGACGGGATGTCGGCGAACAGCGCGCACATCTCGTCCTGCGTCTTGAAATATTGATCGGTCGTAAAGCGCTTGGTGCGGCGTGGGTTGGCGAGCAGCTCGCCTTCCGAAATGCAGGTGCGCGCCTCGTGCGCCGTGAAGTCGTCCGGCGTCATGAACTGCACCGGATGCGTGGCGACCACCGGCAGGTGCATCGCTGCCGCCAGCTTCACAGCCTGTTGGATGTAGGCCTCGGTGCCAACGTGGCCGGCGCGCTGCAGTTCGATGTAAAACCCGTTCGGGAACACGCGCGACCAGTTCGTCGCCTGCTTGCGCGCCAGCGCTTCGTTGCCGTTGGCCAGCGCCATGCCGATATCACCGGCCATGGCGCCGGACAACGCCAGCAGGCCCGTAGCCAGCGGTGCATCTTCCACGCCGGGCTCGTCGAACCACTCGGGGGCGATCTCCGCGCGGCCGCGATGCTGGTTGGACAGCCAGGCCCGCGCCAGCAGCATGCACAGGTTCAGGTAGCCCTGCTTGTTGCGCACCAGCAGCAGCAGGCGGCTGGGCTTGTCGCGCTCGTCGTGATTGGTGATCCACACGTCGGCGCCGACCACGGGCTTGACGCCCTTGCCGCGCGCTTCCTTGTAGAAGCGCACCAGGCCGAAAGCGTTGGCGAGGTCGGTCAGCGCCAGCGCGCCCATGCCATCGGCGGCGGCGGCTTTGACGGCCTCGTCCAGGCGGACGTTGCCGTCAACGACGGAATATTCGGAATGGAGACGGAGATGGACGAAGCGCGGCGAATTCATCCGCGTATTGTACCGGGTGGCTCCCGGCGCAAGACAGGCGCGGCCTGCGCGAACGCGCATCCGCCGCCCCGCCACGCCGCCTGGGCCGCTATAATTTCGGCTTACGAATCAACGGGTTATCCAGGCGCCTCGAACCGGCGCGGCAGCACATGCAGATCCTCAACATTTCCGCTTACAAATTCGTCACCCTCAACGACCGCGAAACGCTGCGCCCGGCCCTGCTCGCCGAATGCCAGGCACGCGACCTGAAGGGCACGGTGCTGCTGGCACCCGAAGGCATCAACCTCTTCCTGGCCGGCACGCGCGAGGCAATCGACGGCATCGTCGGCTGGCTGCGCGCCGACCCGCGCTTTGCCGACCTGGCGCCCAAGGAAAGCCTCTCCGACCACCAGCCGTTCCGCCGGCTGCTGGTGCGCCTGAAGAAAGAGATCATCACCATGCGCTATCCGCTGATCCGCCCGGAAGACGGCCGCGCGCCATCGGTGCCGCCCGTCACGCTCAAGCGCTGGCTGGACCAGGGCCACGACGACGACGGCCGCGAGGTGGTGATGCTCGACACGCGCAACGGCTTCGAGGTCGCGGTCGGCACGTTCCGCGACGCGGTCGACTACGGCATCCAGAAATTCACCGAATTCCCGCCCGCCCTCGCCGCGCACAAGGCCGATCTCGCCGGCAAGACAGTGGTGTCGTTCTGCACCGGCGGCATCCGCTGCGAAAAGGCGGCCATCCACATGCAGGAGATCGGCCTGCAACACGTCTACCAGCTTGAAGGCGGCATCCTCAAGTACTTCGAGGAAGTCGGCGCCGACCACTACGACGGCGACTGCTTCGTCTTCGACCACCGCACCGCGCTCAACGCCGAGCTGCTGCCCGCCGGCCCCAAGCAATGCTTCGCCTGCCGCGCGGTCGTCACGCCGGAAGAGCAGCAGTCCGCCGACTACATCCCCGGCCAGCGCTGCCCGCACTGCGCCACCCCCCAGGCCCGCGCCGCCGCATGAGGCGCGGCGTCGCCAGCCCCCGGTCCTGATCGCCGCCCCCAATGAAAAACGCCGGACATGCCGGCGTTGTCTAGTTGGCGATGCGCCGCGCTTACTGGCGGCCGCGCACGAACTGCCGGGTCACGGCGACGATGCGCTCGCCGAACAGCTTGGCGGTCTCCAGGTCGCCGGGCAGCGGCCCCTCTTCCGGACTCGCATCCGACGGCGCCTGCGACAGCGCGCCGCCGAAGCCGCCCATGTAGTTGATGTCGTTGCGGGTGGCCGCCTTGCTGCTGGCCGGCATCATGCCGGTGCCCACCCAGATCATCCCGTGCTGCTGCGACAGCGTCCACAGGTACTGGATCGATGCGTACTTGTCGCCGTTCATCGATGCGGAGTTGGTGAAGCCCGCGGCGATCTTGTCCTTCCATTGGCCGGTGAACCAGGCCTTGGACGAGGCATCGGCGAATTTCTTGAAGTCGCCCGACACGCCACCCATGTAGGTCGGCGCGCCGAAGACGATGGCATCGACGCCGGCCAGCAGCGCCCAGGTCTCGTCATTGACGTCGGCCACCGAGATCAGGTGCGCCTCGGCGCCGGCGGCCTGCACGCCCGCGAACACCGCCTCGGCCTGCTTCTTGGTATGGCCATAACCGCTGTGATAAACGACTGCTACTCGTGCCATGGGAATCCTCTCTGGGTTGAAAGACACAACAAGGGGACGAACGGAACGACCAGGGCGCACGCTTGCGCGCGCCCCAGCCTACCCGGCCGATCAGGGCAGATCGAACACCAGCACCTCGCTGCCCTCGCCACCCGACAGCGTGACGGCCTGCTCCCGCGTCAGCTTAGCCGCATCGCCGCCCGACAGCGGCGTGCCGTTGACCTCGACCTTGCCGCGCACCACGTGCACATAGGCACGGCGACCGTCGGCGAGGGGCAGCGTGGCGGCTTCGGCGCCATCGAAGCGGCCGGCGTACAGGGCCATGTCCTGGTGCACCCGGACCGAATCGTCGCGTCCGTCGGCGCTGGCGATCAGGCGCAGCCTGCCACGCTTCTGTGACGCCTCGAAATGGCGCTCCTCGTAGCCCGGCGCGAGATCCTGCTGCGCGGGCAGCACCCAGATCTGCAGGAAGTGCGTGGTCTGGTCCGGCGCGTGGTTGAACTCGGAATGACGCACGCCGGTCCCAGCCGTCATGCGCTGCACGTCGCCCGGACGCAGCACGCTGCCGTTGCCGAGGCTGTCCTTGTGCGCCAGCTCACCGTCGAGCACGTAGCTGATGATCTCCATGTCGCGATGACCGTGCGCGCCGAAGCCCATGCCGGGCGCGACGCGATCTTCGTTGATGACGCGCAGCGGCCCGAAGTGGACGTGGTCCGGATCCATGTACTCGGCGAACGAGAAGCTGTGGTACGACTGGAGCCAGCCGTGGTCGGCGTAACCGCGTTCCTGGGAGGGTCGGATTTCAATCATTTTGATGAATCTCCTGTCCAAATACTGCATTGATGGGATCAATGGTACGATGGTTGGCTGTATTCTGGCCAAACGGCTTTGATCCATCTCATCAAATTTTCTGAATAATGGCGCTCTCCCTCGAATCCCTGGAAGTGCTGGACGCGATCGAACGCAAGGGCAGCTTTGCCGCCGCCGCGCACGAACTGGGCAAGGTGCCGTCGGCGCTGACCTACGTGGTGCGCAAGCTGGAGGACGACCTGGACGTGCTGCTGTTCGACCGCCGCCGCCACCGCGCCGAACTGACGCCCGCCGGCCGCGCCCTGCTGGACGAAGGCCGCCACCTGCTGCAGGCCGCCGACGAGCTGGCCCGTCGCGTCAAGCGCCTGGCCACCGGCTGGGAAGCGACCCTGACCATCGTGATGGACGACCTCGTCCACTTCCGCGCGCTGATGCCGGTGATCCAGGACTTCTATACCGAGAACACCGCCACCCGCCTGCGCTTCTGCCGCGAAGTGCTGGCCGGCAGCTGGGACGCGCTGCTCTCCGGGCGCGCCGATCTGCTGATCGGCCCCGCGCACATCGCACCAGTGCAGGGCGTGCAGACGCGTCCGCTGGGCGAGATTCCTTTCGTCTTCGCGGTGGCGGCGCATCACCCGCTGGCGCAGTTGGAGGAGCCCCTGCCTGCCAGCGCCATCGCGCGCCACCGCATCGTGGCGGTGGGCGATACCTCGCGCAACCTGCCGCCGCGCACCGTCGGCATCATGGCCGGCCAGGACACGCTGGTGGTGCCGGCCATGGCCGACAAGGTCCAGGCGCAGATCCGCGGCCTCGGCTGCGGCTGGCTGCCGAGGCCGCTGGCGCAGCCCTACCTGGATTCCGGCGTGCTGGTTGCCAAGGCCACGGTGGAGGACCGCCGCGCGGGCAACTTCCAGATCGCCTGGCGCACCAACATGCGCGGCAAGGCACTGCAGTGGTGGGTCGACAAGCTCGAAGACCCGCGCCTGGCGCAGGCCCTGCTGATGCAGTAGACCCTCCGATCACGCACAATAGCGCCATCGGCCCTTGCCCGACGCCTGGAGTCCCGCGTTGTCCCAAGCCAATCTCGAATTCCCCGAATCCGTTGCAGCAGCCCCGCGCGGGCCGTATCGCGGCCGCTTCGCGCCGTCGCCCACGGGGCCGCTGCACATCGGCTCGCTGGTCACCGCGCTGGCGAGCTGGCTCGATGCGCGCGTGCATGGCGGCACGTGGCTCATACGCATTGAAGACATCGATTTCCAGCGCAATGTGCCCGGCGCCGACCGCGACATCCTCGCCTCGCTGGAAACGCTGGGGCTCGTGCCGGACGAAGCGCCGCAGTGGCAAAGCGCGCACCTGCCCCGCTTCGAAGCGGCGCTGGCGCAGCTGCAGGCGATCGACCGGCTCTATCCGTGCGGCTGCACCCGCCGGGAAATCGCCGACTCCATCACCACGGTCGATGCGCAGGGCCACCTGCGCCACCAGACCCTGATCTACCCCGGCACCTGCCGCAACGGCCTGATGGGCCGCCCGCCGCGCGCCTGGCGCGTGCGCCTGCCGGAGGCCGATGCCGCCACGGTCTGCTTCGACGACCGCTGGCAAGGCACGCAATGCCAGAACCTGGCCGAAGCAGTGGGCGATTTCGTGCTCAAGCGCGCCGACGGCATGTGGGCGTACCAGATCGCGGTGGTGGTGGACGATGCCGCGCAGGGCATCACGGATGTGGTGCGCGGCGCCGACCTGCTCGATTCGACGCCGCGCCAGATCTATCTGCAGCGGCTGCTGGGGCTGCCCGCGCTGCGCTACCTGCACGTGCCGGTGGTGGTCAACACCGCCGGCGAGAAGCTCAGCAAGCAGACCGGCGCGCGAGCCATCAACCGCAGCCAGCCGCTGGCCGCGCTGACCGAAGCGGCGCGACACCTGGGGCTGGAGATCCGCGCAGCGGACATGGAAGGGTTTTACCGGGCGGCCGTCCCGGCATGGGCCCATCGCTTGGCCCAGTTGACGCCGGCGGCCTAGCGGCCGCCGCGCTCACGGCAGCAAGACCGCTCAGCGCTTGCGCGGCGCGCCACCCAGCAGGGCGGCAATCGGGCGCTTGGCGCTGCGCGGGTGACCGCCGGCCGGTGCCGGCTTGGCGGCCTCCGCAGCCTCGGCGGGCACGTCCGACTCGTACGGACGCGAGAAGAACGGATCCTCCGACGCCCGGAAAGCCGGGCGCACCACGGTATGGTCAAGCACCCGGGCGCCGTTGCGCTCATCGCGCTCGCGGGCCCGACGGATCTCGGTGCGGTTGCGGCGCTCGTCGCGCTCACGGCGTTCGCGTTCGCGGGCCTGTTCGCCGGTCGGGTCGAAATCGGTGAGCGCCTCGCGCGGCAGATTGCGCTTGATCAGCTTCTCGATGTCGGCCAGCAGCCTTTCATCGCCCGGGGCGAACAGCGACAGCGCATCACCCGAAGCGCCGGCGCGGCCGGTACGGCCGATGCGGTGGACATAGTCTTCCGCATTGAACGGCAGATCGAAGTTGATCACGCAAGGCATCTGCGAGATGTCGAGGCCGCGCGCCGCCACATCGGTGGCGACCAGCACATCGACCGTGCCCTGCTTGAACGCTTCGAGCGTCTGCATGCGTTCGGTCTGGGTCTTGTCGCCGTGGATGGCATTGGCGTTGATCTTCTCGCGCTCGAGCGCCCTCGCCAGGCGCGAACAGCCGATCTTGCTGTTGGAGAACACGATGCACTGGCTCGGCAGGCCCTGTTCGGCGCGCTGGCGCAGCAGGTGCACGAGCGCCGCCTGTTTGTGGCCGTCCGGCACGGTGTAGATGACCTGGCGGACGTTGTCTGCGGTGGCGTTGCTGCGCGCCACTTCGATGGTCTGCGGATGGCGCAGGTAGCTCGATGCAAGCTTCTTGATCTCGGGCGAGAACGTGGCCGAGAACAGCAGCGTCTGCCGGTGCGCCGGCAGCAGGTTGATGATGCGCTGCAGATCGGGCAGGAAGCCCATGTCGAGCATGCGGTCGGCTTCGTCCAGCACCAGCATGCGCACCTGCGACAGGTTCACGCTGCGCTGCTGCACGTGATCGAGCAGGCGACCCGGCGTGGCAACGAGAACCTCCACGCCGCGGCGCAGCTGCTCGGTCTGCGGATTCATGTCGACACCGCCGAAAACGACCGCGCTGCGCAGCGCCGTGTGCTTCGCGTACTTGGCGACGTTGTCGTAGACCTGGTCGGCCAGCTCGCGCGTGGGCGTGAGAATCAGCGCCCGCACGGGGTGGCGCGCCGGCGAGGCGCTGGTGTTGGCGTCCGGCAGCAGGTTCTGGATGATCGGCAGCGAGAAGCCGGCGGTCTTGCCCGTACCGGTCTGCGCCGCGCCCATCACATCGCGGCCGGCGATCACCACGGGAATCGCGGCGGCCTGGATGGGCGTGGCCCGGGTGTAGCCGCTGTCGGCCAGGGCCCGCAGGATATCGGGGTGCAGGCCGAACGTGTCGAACGTCACCGGATCGCTGGACGGTGCTGCAGACGTTGTCTCAGTGTTCATAGAGGGGAAGGCAGCCCGCCGGTCGGCAGGCAGACGCGACGGGCGCGGGCGGAAACGACCGCGAGCGGCGTACGCAAAGTATTGAAAAATCAAAAGTTTATCATGCGGGGCCCGGCGCGGGACGCTGAACCGGTGCGGGCAGGCCCTCGCAGGCACCACAGCCGAATTGACACGGATCAAGTCTCGGCATGCCGCCCTGCGCCACCATCGCGGCTTGCCAACCTGCACCCCGGCCATGGTCACCACCCTCTACGAAACACCTGAGCATGCCTGCCTGATGTTTTCCGACCTGGTCGACGACCACGACGACCAGTCGGTCCAGACCAACCAGTTCCTCGTCGTCGACCACGGCCACGGCGCGCTGATCGACCCGGGCGGCAACATGACCTACAACGCGCTGTACTTGGCGATGAACCAGTACTTCCCGCCCAAACAGCTCGACTATGTGCTGGCCTCGCACGCGGACCCGGACATCGTCGCCTCGGCCGGACGCTGGCTCACGAGCTCGAACTGCAACATCCTGATCTCGCGCGTGTGGGAACGCTTCCTGCCGCACTTCTGCAACGTGGGCAAGACCGACGGCCGCATCGTGCCGATCCCCGACGCCGGCATGGCTGTCCCGATCGGGCAATCGCATCTGCTGGCGGTGCCGGCGCACTTCCTGCACTCGGAGGGCAACTTCCAGTTCTACGATCCGGTGTCGCGCATCCTGTTCTCGGGCGACCTGGGCGCGTCGATGGTCCACGCGGAAATCGCCGCCGCGCCGGTGCAAGATTTCGATGCGCACATTCCGCTGATGGCGCCGTTCCACCGCCGCTACATGAGCGGCAACCGCGTCTGCCGGCTGTGGGCCGAGATGGTGCGCGGGCTCGAGATCGAATGGATCGTGCCGCAGCATGGCCGCGCTTTCCGCGGCCCGGCGATGGTCCGCCGCTTCATCGAGTGGGTGGAAACGCTCACCTGCGGGATCGACCTGATGACGCAGGAGACCTTCCGGCTGCCCGCGCTGCCCAGAACTGCGGCCGGCGCCCCGCTCAGGACGCCGCAGCCGTAGCGATCGGGCCCGGCGCGGCCGGCAGGACGATCTTCATCATGGCGCGCGACAGCTCCTGCGCCAGCACATCGGGATCGATGCGCGACGGGTCATGCCAGGTGTACATGAAGCCCATCACGCCACCCATCGCGTGCGCGGCCACGCGCGCATCGCCGAAATCGAACACGCCGGCGCGCTTGCCCTCGTCCAACAGCGCATAGAGGTCGCGGTAGTACGCCCGCGACATCGTGTGCAGCCACTCCACCGTCTCGGGGCGCAGGTACTGGCGGTCGCGGTAGGTCAGCGCGGCGGCGTAGTGGCAGGCGATGCAGCGGCGCGCCATCTCCAGCAGACAGGCCTGCAAGCGCTCGCGCACGGGCAACACCGGATTGGCCGTTTCGCGGATGGCCGACAGGCAGACCTGCGCGGCTTCGCGGCACAGGATGTCGAAGATCTCGTACTTGTCCGTGAAGTAGTAGTAGACCGCCGGCTTGGTCACGCCCAACGCGCTGCACAGGTCGCTCATGGTCATGCCGGCATAGCCCTTGGTGTAGAAGAGCTGCCCGGCGGTATCGAGAATCTGGCGGCGGCGCGCCTCCTGGCGCTCGGCGATATGCGGTCGCGTGACCGGCGCGACAGCCGCGGGCGATTCAGCGTCGGCCGACGAACGCGCGCCGGCAACGGTTTTACGGACGGTGGACATGGGCGGCATTTTCGCATGCCGGCCGCAAACACGCCGTGGCGCGCGCGCATCGTTGCGTGGGGTGGCCGCTGGCCGGCCGCCCGATGCGATGAAGCCGCCGGCCGGTGCGCGGCGGCCTCATTCCTGGCGATCGGTGCGCAGCGGCCCGTACTCGATCGGCACCCACGCATAGGCCTTGCCGTCCTTGCGCACATGCCCCAGGCCAGGGAACGGCAGGTGCGCGCCGCCCACCCACAGCTTGTCGTGCGCGGCCTCGGCGAACAGCCTGCGGCGCGTGGCGACGGCCTGCTTCTGATCGACATCGAACTCGATGGCGACTTCCGGATGCTGGAACTGCACCGCATGGCTGTGCACGATGTCGCCCCACACCAGCAGGCTGCGCCCCTTGGAGGCGAACAGGTAGCCGCTATGCCCCGGCGTATGGCCGTTGGCGGTGACCGAGCGCACGCCCGGCAGCACTTCGTCGCCGGGCGTGAACGGTTTCAGCCTGCCGGCCGCGACATACGGCGCCACGGCATCGCGCGCCATCTTGAACAAAGGCTGCATGTCCTTCGGCTTGGATGCCGCGATGACTTCGCTCAGCCAGAAGTCCGCCTCCGGCGCGGCCACGTAGACCTGCGCGTTGGGATACGCCGGCTGGCCCTGCGGCGTTAGCAGCCCGCAGGCGTGATCGGGATGCAGGTGGGTCAGCAGCACCACGTCGATCTGCTCGGGCTGATAGCCCGCCGCGCGCACGTTGCCCAACAGGCCACCCATGGTCGGGCCGAAGCAAGTGCCGGCGCCGGTGTCGACCAGGATCCGCTGGCTGCCGGTGTCGATCAGGTAGCCGTTCACCGCCGTCTGCATGCCCGGCATGGACGACACGAACATCCGCGCGAGCAAGCCCTGGATCGACTGCGCGCTCAAGCCCAGCAGCACCTTCGCGGGCAGGTCGATATAGCCGTCATACAGCGCGGTCACGACATCGTCACCCAGCGCCATGCGGTAGTAGCCCGGCACCTGGGCGCGCTGCTGCGTGATGGACGTAGCGGACGTGGTAGACGACACAGGCGCCACCACCGCGGTCTGTGCCTCGACGGCACCGGCGGTAGCCAGCAAGGCAGCCGCCAGGGTAGCGGCGCGTGCCGTCCGGGCGGGCGTGGAAAGCGTGGGGAACAGTCGCATGGTCTTGGCTCCTCGGGAGATGCGCCGCACGCCTGTCGCAGCGGCGGAAGCCCGGATCATGCCACGCACCGCGCACATGCGCTGACCCCATCCACGACGGGGATATTGCTCAGAGAACGCAGCCAGGCCGCCCTGCCGCCGGTGCCACACCGGCAGCCGGTCCGCTGGATGGACAGCCATCGCCCGAGCGATGAGAAAGGGGGAAAACCGAGAAAAAGCGTGGTGGGCCCGGTGGGTTTCGAACCCACGACCAAACGATTATGAGTCGTCTGCTCTAACCCCTGAGCTACAGGCCCTGCGGGAGCGGCAGCCAGAACGGCCGCCGGCAAAAAAAGAGACCCGGCTGGTTAGGCCGGGCCTCGGGCGGGATTTTACCTCGAAAGTGTGGCCAAGCCCACTCGAGACATCACGCCGATGCTGGATCAGCTCCCTTCGAGGAAGCTCTTCAGCTTGTCCGAACGGCTCGGGTGGCGCAGCTTGCGCAGCGCCTTCGCTTCGATCTGGCGGATACGCTCGCGGGTCACGTCGAACTGCTTGCCGACCTCTTCCAGCGTGTGGTCCGTGCTCATCTCGATGCCGAAACGCATGCGCAGCACCTTGGCTTCGCGCGGCGTCAGCGAGTCGAGCACATCCTTCACCACGCCGCGCATGGAGCCATGCAGCGCCGCTTCGGCCGGGGCCAGCGTGTTGGTGTCCTCGATGAAATCGCCCAGATGGGAGTCGTCGTCGTCACCGATCGGCGTTTCCATGGAGATCGGCTCCTTGGCGATCTTCATGATCTTGCGGATCTTGTCTTCCGGCATCTCCATCTTCTCGGCCAGCGTTGCCGGATCCGGCTCGTTGCCGGTTTCCTGCAGGATCTGACGCGAGATGCGGTTCATCTTGTTGATCGTCTCGATCATGTGCACCGGAATCCGGATGGTGCGCGCCTGGTCGGCGATCGAGCGCGTGATGGCCTGGCGGATCCACCACGTGGCGTACGTCGAGAACTTGTACCCGCGGCGGTATTCGAACTTGTCCACCGCCTTCATCAGGCCGATGTTGCCTTCCTGGATCAGGTCGAGGAACTGCAGGCCACGGTTGGTGTACTTCTTGGCAATGGAGATCACCAGACGGAGGTTGGCCTCGGTCATCTCGCGCTTGGCCTCGCGGGCGCGGCGCTCACCTTCGGACATCTTCCGGTTGACGTCCTTGAGCTCGGCCAGCGGCAGCACCACGCGCGCCTGCAGGTCGATCAGCTTCTGCTGCAGCTCATGCACGGCCGGGATGTTGCGCTCGACGATGGCGCTGTACGGCTTGCCGTCGGCGACCACCGTGTTGATCCAGCCGAGGTTGGTTTCGTTGCCCGGGAAGCGCGAGACGAAATCGCCGCGCGACATGCCGCACTTGTCGACCACGATGTTCAGGATCGCGCGCTCGAGCTTGCGCACCTCGTCGACCTGGCCGCGCAGCGTGTCGCACAGGCGCTCAACGTTGCGTGCCGTGAAGCGGATCGTCATCAGCTCGTTCTGGATGGCTTCCTGCGCCTTCAGGTACGACTTGGACTTGTAGCCTTCCTTCTCGAAGGCGCGACGCATCTTCTCGAACTGATCGGCGATGATGGCGAACTTCGCCAGCGCGGCCTGCTTGAGCTCTTCGAGCTGACGCGCGGATGCGGCCGCACCGCCCGCGCCGTCGTCGTCCTCATCTTCCTCTTCGTCGTCGCCTTCTTCGGCGTCTTCGTCCTCGAAGTCTTCTTCCTCGTCGCCGGCCTGCGCGGCGGTGGCGTCGGCGTTCGGGTCGATCAGGCCGTCGATGTACTCGTCGATCTTGGCCTCATCCTTGGCCACGCGCTCGCCCATGGCGAGGATCTCGGAGATGGTGACCGGGCAGGCCGAGATGGCCATGACCATGTCCTTCAGGCCGGCTTCGATGCGCTTGGCGATCTCGATTTCGCCTTCGCGGGTAAGCAGCTCGACCGTGCCCATCTCGCGCATGTACATGCGCACCGGGTCGGTCGTGCGGCCGAATTCGGAGTCGACCGTGGACAGCGCGGCTTCGGCTTCCTCTTCCGCCTCTTCTTCCGTGGTCACGGAAGGCGCGTTGTCGTTGAGCAGCAGGGTCTCGGCGTCCGGGGCCTGCTCGTACACGGCGATGCCGATGTCGTTAAGCGTGGCGACCAGCGTGTCCATCGACTCTGCGTCGACCATGTCGTCGGGCAGATGGTCGTTGATTTCGGCGTAGGTCAGGTAGCCGCGCGATTTGCCCAGCTTGATCAGCGCCTTGAGCTTCTGGCGGCGTGCCTCGAGCTCTTCTTCCGACCCGCCTTGCTGCGTTGCGGCAAACTCCTTCAGCAGGGCTTTTTCCTTGGCCTTGCGGTCGCGGGCCTTCTGCTTGTCGGATTTGGGTGCCGGAGCGGCGGGTGCTTCGTCAAATTCTTCAGTCACGTCCGTGCTGCTTTCGTCGTCTGCCTGCGCCCCGGCACGGGGCTTGCGGCCGCGCTTCTTGGGCTCGGCCGCGGTCTCGGCGCGGGGTGCAGGAGAAGTTGGGGTGGGGATGGCCTCTGCCTCGCGAACGGTGCGCTTGGTGTCTGCATCCGCGGCCTTGTTCGGCTTTGCGGTGCTGGTACGAGCGGTACCGGTCTTGGCTGCGCGTGCGCTGGCAGCGGACTCTTTGCTCTCGACTTCGGTGATCTTCGATTTCGCCACGGTGGTTGTCTTACCCTTGAGTGCGACGGAAGCGGCTTCTTTGCCGCCAGGTCTGGCGCTCGTGCTCATCGACGTCGAGACCTTGCCTGAGGTTGAAGATTGGATCGCGCCCTTCGCGCGCGGTGCCGGCTTGGCGGCGGCGGGAATCTCGGCGGTCTTGCGCGGCTGGGCTTTTCCCGTTTTTGCCGGCACAGCTGCCTTTCCTCCCGCCTGCCCCACATGGGTGCGACCATTGGCGAGCTTCGCCGTTCCCGCTGCGGTCTTCCCTCCCCCCGTGCCGCGCGCCGAAGCGGTGCGCGATGCGGAATCGGAGACAGGACTGGCCTTGGAACCGGCCTTCGCGGAGGTCTTGACCTTCACCATGGGCACGCTCACTCCCCCAAGAGATTGGGAAAAAGGACTTGCAATCCAAACCGGTTATTCTAGCACGCCAGCCAGGACCGGTCTAAGTGAAAATCTGGTTTTCGCCTGAAAAATCAAGGGACTACCCGCAATCGCCCGTCCCGTCTGGGCCTGCACTGCGGCGTGCGCGCTACACCAGCCGACGGCGGCGGCTGATCTCACTGACCAGCCATCGCAGGCGTTCCTTGTCGGCGTCGGTGGCGTGGCCGCCCTCCATCTTGCGCTGCAGCATGTCCAGTTCGCGCCGCAGTGGCTCGGCCAGCATCTTCTGCACGGCGACATCGAATTCCTGCGTGGCCGGCTCGAGCTCGATGTCGTCGTTCAGCACGGCCACACGCAGCCCGGCAAAGGCCTCGGCATACGGCGTCTGGCCCAGGCGCTCGACGAAGGCGCCGAAGTGCATTTCCGGGCCTGCGGTGTCGCATTCGGCCAGCAGCCCCGACAACATCTCACCTTGGGGCAATTCCGGCGCAGTCAACTGGGTGCGCGTGTCGGCGTCCAGGCGGGCCGCCAGCGCGGGGTAGCGCATCAGCAGGCGCAGCACCTTCTGTTCCAGTGCGGTCGGTGCCGTACGCGCCACACGCGGCCGCTTCTGAGTCATGCGGCCGGCCTGCGCCGGGTCGCTGCGCAGGCCGCACAGCGCCTCGATGTCGGCCGGCGTGGTGCCGGTCACCTCGGCCAGCCCGCGCACGATCTGCAGGCGCAGGCCGCCCGGCGGCATGGCCGACAGCAGCGGCTTGGCCTCGTACTGCGCACGCGCGCGCCCCTCGGGCTGGCGCAGGTCGAGGTCTTCGGTCACCGCCTGCAGCAGGAAGCGCGACAGCGGCATCGCATTGCGCACCTCGGCGGCGAACGCCTCGGTGCCCTCTTCGCGGACAAAGGTATCCGGATCGTGCTCGTGCGGCAGGAACAGGAACTTGACGATCTTGTTGTCGGTGACGTGCGGCAGACAGGCTTCCAGCGCGCGTCGCGCTGCCCGGCGCCCGGCCGCATCGCCATCGAACGAGAAGATGACGGTATCCACCTGCCGCAGCAGCTTCTGCACGTGCACAGGCGTGCAGGCCGTGCCCAGCGTGGCCACGGCATTGGCAAACCCGAGCTGCGCCAGCGCCACCACATCCATGTAGCCTTCCACGACCAGCACATAGTCGAACTCGCGGATGGCATTGCGCGCCTCGAACAGGCCGTACAGCTCGGTGCCCTTGCTGAACAGCGGCGTCTCGGGAGAATTCAGATATTTCGGCTCGCCCTGCCCCAGCACCCGCCCGCCGAAGCCGATCACCACCCCCTTGGTATTGCGGATGGGGAACATGATGCGGTCGCGGAAGCGGTCGTAGCGGCGATGCCGGCCGTCGGCGTCGGTCTTCTCGCTTTCGATGACCAGGCCGGCCTCGATCAGCGGTGTGGCGATGGCGTCGTCGCGATAGGCGCCGAACACGGACTCGAGCGACTGCCAGTCGTCCG